>JAFSZV010000082.1 GCA_017455565.1 Clostridia bacterium | reverse complement strand
GCAAAATCTTCGACAGGCGAAAAAGCGGAAAAAAGAGGCCATTTGAACGGCGGAACAGCGGAACAAAGGCGTGCGCCGGCGGTCTTTCCCGTTTCAAGGGACGAGCCCCTTTATCCCAGCACCGCCGCAGCGCCCATGCTTACCGCCAGAATCACCGCGCCGGCGGCGGCAACGCCCAGAAAGATGGGCCAGAAAGCGTTTTTCAGCTTGAGCCCGGTGAGGGCGGCCACCAGAGCTCCCGTCCAGGCGCCCGTTCCGGGCAGCGGGATGGCCACCAGCAGAAACAGGCCGAATATCTGATAACTCCGATAGGTTTTCAGCTTCTTTTCCCCGTGTTCCGCGATCCAGCGCGAGGCGGGCCGCAGGCGGGAGCGGGTGTCCATCCACGCCAGGATCCGGGTCATGAACCGCAGGATAAAGGGCACGGGAATCATATTGCAGATCACGCACACGCCATAGGCCTGCCAAGCGGGCAGCCCGTGGGCGATCCCCCAGGGGAGCGCGCCCCGCAGCTCCACCACCGGCACCATGGCCAGCAGCGCGCATTCTAAAAGGGTTTTGATCCCTTCCGCCAAGGCGTCCGCACCCCCTTTCTCCACATCTTATCTTTTTCATCTTGTCATTCAGCATACCCCATTTTGCGGGAAAAAGCAACAAAAAAGGAAAAACCGCTTTTCCGCTATGCAGGGCGGCGGAAATATGATATACTGAGCATAGAATCAGGAAGAAAGGCGGGATGCTCTTGCAGGGTACCGGACGGAAGCTGCGGGAAAAATGGATGGAGGCGCTGCGCGCCGTGCTGCCCATCGTGGGCATCGTGATGGTGCTGTGCTTTTCGGTGGCCCCCATCTCGGCCAGCATCCTGCTGTGCTTTTTGATGGGCGCCGTGATGATCATGGCGGGCATTATGTTCTTTACGCTGGGCGCCGAGATGTCCATGACTCCCATGGGCGAGCGGGTGGGCACCGCCATCACCGGGAGCAAAAAGCTCTGGCTGGTGATCCTGCTCAGCTTTATCCTGGGCTTCATCATCACCATTTCCGAGCCCGATCTTCAGGTGCTGGCCCAGCAGGTGCCCACCGTCCCGAACCGCACGCTGATCCTGACGGTGGCCGCGGGGGTGGGGCTGTTTCTGGTGGCGGCGCTGCTGCGCATGCTCTTTTCCGTGGCGCTGCCCCATATGCTCATCGGATTTTACGCCCTGGTGTTTTTGCTGGTGCCTTTTGTGCCGGAGAGCGTGCTTGCCGTGGCCTTCGACGCCGGAGGCGTCACCACGGGCCCCATGACCGTGCCCTTTATCATGGCGCTGGGCGTGGGCATTTCCGCCGTCCGCAACGACCGGCACGCCGCAGACGACAGCTTCGGCCTGGTGGCGCTGTGCTCCATCGGTCCCGTGCTGGCGGTGATGATCCTGGGCATGATCTTTCGGCCCCATGCCGGCGCCTATGTGCCGCCGGTTTTGCCGGAGATCACCGACTCCGCCGAGTTGTGGCAGCTCTTCCGGGTGGGATTTCCCGTTTATTTCAAGGAGATCGCCCTTTCGCTGGCGCCTGTAGCGGTGTTTTTTGGGCTGTTTCAGATCTTCTCGCTCAAAATGCCACGCCGCAACCTAAAGCGCATCGGCGTGGGCCTTGCCTATACCTATCTGGGCCTGACGGTCTTTCTCACCGGGGCCAACGTGGGCTTTATGCCCGCGGGCAATTATCTGGGCCAGCGCATGGGCGCCTCGGATGTAAAATGGCTGCTGGTCCCCGTGGGAATGCTCATCGGTTATTTTATCGTCAAGGCCGAGCCTGCGGTCTATGTGCTCAACCATCAGGTGGAGGAGATCACCGCCGGTTCCATTCCGGCTTCGGCCATGGGGACGGCGCTTTCAGCGGGCGTGGCCGTGTCCGTGGGGCTGGCCATGCTTCGGGTACTGACGGGGGTTTCCATCCTGTGGATGCTGATCCCCGGCTACGCGCTGGCCGTCGGGCTGTCCTTTTTCGTGCCGAAAATCTTTACAGCCATCGCCTTTGACTCCGGCGGCGTGGCCTCCGGCCCCATGACGGCGGCCTTTTTGCTCCCCTTTGCCCAAGGCGCCTGCATCGCCGTGGGCGGGAACATCGTCACCGACGCCTTCGGCGTGGTGGCCATGGTGGCCATGACGCCGCTGATCACCATTCAGGGGCTGGGGCTGGTTTATCAGCTTCAGAAGGAGCGCGCCCGCAGGAGCCGCGGCCCGCTGACGCCGCAGGAGCGATTCGAACGCCTGGCGGATGACGCCATTATCGAGCTGTAAGAAACGAGGAGAGGCCCATGAACGAGCTTTATCTGATGTTCACCATCGTCGACCGGAACAAGACCAAACGCTTTCTCTCCCTTTACGAGAGCTGCGGAGTCAATGTCACCTTCGGCATGGTGGGAGAGGGAACGGCCAACAGCGAGCTTTTGGACGCCTTCGGCCTGGAACGGGCGGAAAAGGCCGTCTTTATGGCGGCCGTTACCGGCGACACCTGGACCGAGATCAGGCGGGGGCTCCAACGCCGCCTGCAGATCGATGTCCCCGGGACGGGCATCGCCTTTACCGTGCCCATGAGCAGCATCGGCGGAAAGCCGGTGCTGAATTACCTGACCGAGAGCCAGAATTATGAAAAAGGGGAGGAATCCGCCTTGAAGGATACCAAATACGAGCTGCTGGTGGTGGTGGCCAACCAGGGCTACAGCAACCTGATTATGGACGCCGCCCGGGAGCAGGGCGCAGGCGGCGGCACCGTGGTGCACGCCAGAGGCACGGGCGCCGAGCGGGCCGAGCAGTTTTTGGGTGTTTCGCTGGTGAGGGAAAAGGAAATGGTCTTTATTGTGGTGCGCAGCGAAAACAAGAACCGCATCATGAAGGCCGTGATGGAGCAGGCGGGCCTGCGGAGCAAGGCGCAAGCCATCGCCTTTTCCCTGCCCGTTAACGCCGTGGCGGGCATGCGCCTTCAGGAGGAAGAGGAGGAATAGGCGCTTTCGGCAGCGAAGCGGGCGGCGGAGCGCAGCAATCACGAGAGGATCACGCATAAGATATGGAGCGGCGGGAAGCGATCCCCGCCGCTTTTTGTATCACATAAACGCCGTCGTGTTATTTGCGTATTTTGGCAACTTGCGCTTCTTTACGGGCAACCTGTGTCCGGACGGATTGCCGCGGTAGCGGGCGTTCGGTATACTATTGGCGTATTCCGCACAGGGGGGGCGTTGCAGATATGATTTCCGCCGAGCACATCAAGAAAACATTCGGTGACCGCGAGGTTTTGCGCGATATCAGCTTCCGCATACCGCGTGGCGAGATCTTTGGACTGCTGGGCCCTTCCGGCGCAGGAAAGACGACTTTGATCAAAATTCTGACGGGCCAGCTCGCCGCCACAAGCGGGCAGGCATCCATCCTCGATACCCGCGCGGAGAAGCTGACCATGTCCCAGCGGCGGGAGATCGGGATCATGATGGACGAATTTGGCCTTTATGGGCGTCTGTCCTGTTATGACAACCTTAAGGTGTTTGCCTTACTGTATGGGATTGACCGCAGGGAGATCCGGAAAACACTGGCGGCCGTCGGACTGTCCGGTTCCGAAAAGGCCCCTGTGGAAAAGCTGTCGAAAGGGATGAAAAACCGCCTGCGCCTTGCCCGCGCCTTTCTGACAAATCCCCGCATCCTGTTTCTCGACGAGCCCACCGCCGGCCTTGATCCCGCCACCGCAGAAGAGATCCACGCCCTGCTCCTGGAGCGGAAACGGCTTGGCGCCACCGTCTTTCTCACCACGCACAACATGACCGAGGCGGAGAAATTATGCGACCGCATCGCGCTGCTTGATAAGGGCCACATTCTGGAATCCGGATCGCCGCAGGAAGTGTGCCGGCGATACAATCGGTTGAAGCAAATCTTGGTTCACCTTTCGGACGAAAGAGATATTTCCTTCCCGGCCGTCCCCGCTTCGGCGCCGGAAATATCCGCGCTTCTTGCGGAGGGGACCGTGGAAACCATCCATTCCTCGGAGCCGAATCTGGAATCGGTCTTTATGGAATTGACCGGAAGCAAACTGAACGGATAGGAGCATGACATGAGAAACATCGCCGCTGTTTTTTACAAACAAATCAAGGATACCCTGAAAAACAAGACCGTGCTGATTCAGTTTTTGATGTTCCCGGTCATGACGGTCGTCATGAACAACGCGATGAAGATAGAGAACATGCCGGAGAACTTTTTTACCGAATTATTCTCCGTGATGTATCTCGGCATGGCGCCGCTCGTGTCAAGCGCGAGCATCGTTTCGGAAGAAAAGGAAAAGGGGACGCTTCGCGCACTTTTCATGGCAGGGGTAAAGCCGTCTGAATATCTTTTGGGCGCAGGCGGGTATATTTGGGCCGGCTGCATGGCCGGGAGCTTGATAATGGTTTTTTTCGGCAACTATACGGCGGGCCGGATCCTCTTTTTTCTGCTGATCATGGCGCTTGGTATCTTTTTTTCCCTGATTTTCGGAACCTGTATTGGCATTGCGAGCCGCTCGCAGATGGCCGCAGTCTCCCTGTCCGTCCCTCTTATGATGGTCCTCTCGTTCCTTCCCATGCTCGCCATGTTCAATCATACCGTTGAGATCGTTGCAAATTTTATCTATACGCAGCAGCTGCAGGTGTTACTTTCCGGCGGAACCTGTGGTATGATAAAAACAGAAAGCTGGCTGATCCTTGCCGGAAACGGGTTCCTTGCGCTTTTTCTCTTTGCTTTCATCTATAAAAAGAATGGATTGGAATGACCATGAAAATCACGATCAACATTGTTCCGGAAAACGACGACCCGGAGATCGCGGTATCCTGCAGCCGCCTGACCCCGGAGATTGAAAAAATCATCGCGTCGCTTCGAATGCTGGAAAACCAGCTGACCGTCCGGTCAGAGGGCGCTGTCCATATCCTGGACCCCTTCGACGCGCTGTATATGGAGTCTGTTGACCGAAAAACCTTTGTCTACACGAAGGATCGTGTTTACGAAACCGACCTGCGGCTGTATGAGTTGGAAGAAAAGTTGGCCGACCGGTATTTTTTCAGGGTCAGCAAATCCTGTATCGTAAATCTGAAAAAGATCCGAACGCTGAAAACCGATCTGGAACGACGCATCAGGATCACGATGGAAAACGGCGAGCAGATCATCGCCTCCCGCATGTATGCGGACGAATTGAGAAAAAGACTTGGGGTGAAATGATGGAGAGACCGAAAACGTTTTTTGATTATATCGCCCAAACGCTTATGACGTTTGGGCTTACCGTCGCGGTGTTCCTTCTGCTGACGCTGTTTTTAGGCAATGCCGCGCAAGAAGTATCCACCCTGTTTTCCCTGGGGGAAAAAGGGGTTTCCGTGGCGTCGCTGGCACAGCTTCTCCTGCTGTGCGCGTGTATCGTGTTCTTCCGGTTTCTGTTTTTTACGGAAACAATCATCCGGAAGGCAGGCGTCGCCGCCCGCACCGTGGCGATGCTTTTCTGCACGGTTGTTCTGATCCTTTTGTTCGTGATTGCCTTTCGCTGGTTTCCAGCAAAGATGCCGCTGGCTTGGGTGAGCTTCGGCGTTTGCTTTGTTGTGTGCTTCCTGTTGGGCGCTCTTGTCAGCTCCTGTAAGGAACGTCTTGAAAACAGGAAAATGGCGGACGCGCTGGAAAAAATGAAAAACAGCGGGAAATAAAACGGCCGGGATCCCTTTGCGGATTCTCCGGCCCTTGCTTTCGCGGAGGTTGCGAAGGCGGCGATCCCCAGCCAGCAAAACGGCTGACAGCTCTTTTGGGAATATGGCGCCGCGCGTCAGCGAGACGGATGGGGTATCGGTGCAAAGCCTGCGATGCGCCGGTTCCGAAGCCTTTCCTGTGCAACGGGAGGCGGCGCGGCAGCTACGACAGAGGACTAAGACAGAAAATACACCGCATGAGGCCCTGCGGCACAAATGAGAAGCCCAAAGAGACGCTTCAACCATATTATGAAGCGGCTGGATCATGAGGCGCAGGAACCCGTTTTCACAAAAGCGACCGCAAAGACAGACCACGAGGTCAGATTCGGAAATAAGGATGACTGGAAGTTCGTCGATGAAAAACTGTTGCCGGAAGACCCGGATAATTGCTGTGTGATGAAAAAGCTGCATTGACGCGAGAAGTGTTGCAAAAGATAAACAGAACAGCGACGGGGAGTTCTCCCCGCCGCCTGATACTTTATGCGTAAATCAGCGCATGGTTTACAATCTTTATTGCCCAATTTCGGATGCTGTTCATGGGCCTTTCGCTCCTTCTTTCCGGTACAGAAGGGCACGTCAAAAGAGGTTCAAAGTTCCGGCAGGGCGCAGATGAATTCCTTGAGCCGGTCAAAGGTGTCTTCGCTGAGATCGTGCTCGACCTTGCAGGCGTCGGCCACGGCGGTCGCCTTATCGACGCCCAGACGGACGAAAAAGCCGCTGAGCACCTTGTGCCGCTCGTAGATGCGGCGGGCGATGGCTTCGCCCTCGGGCAAAAGAATGATATTGCCCTCATCCATGGAAATATAGCCGTTTTCCCGCAGCTTTTTCATGGCAATGCTCACGCTGGGGCGGGAGACGCCCAATTCGTTTGCCACGTCGATGGAGCGAACGGTCCCGTGCTGTTCCCGCAGAGCAAGTACGGCCTCCAGATAGTCCTCCGCGGATTCGTAGATCTGCATGGGGTGCGCCTCCTTTTTGTTATTTTAATCTAATTCTATCATAGTTTTTGAAAAATGCAAGAGTCTTTCCGGCGAAGGCCGTCGAAGATTTTGCAAAGAAATGCAGGATTGTCAAACATGTATTGTAGCCCTGCGTACCTCTTTTTTCCACTTTTTTCCGCTTCCCTTTGACAGGACGGTTTTTTTGTGATATACTACCTAATACAGCAGATTAGATTGCTTCTGCTTCGAAAGGAGATTGTTATGTCTGATTTCGTGCTGATGACCGATTCTTCCTGCGATCTGCCCGCCTCTCTGGCCGGCAGTCTGGGCGTCACCGTGGTGCCCCTGAGCGTCACCGTGGAGGAAAAGGATACGTATAAGAACTACCTCGACCACCGCGAGATCCCCATCAGGACCTTTTACGACCTGATGAGGGAGGGCAAACGCGCCGTTACCGCCGCACCCAGCGTAGGCGATTTTGTTTCCGCCATCGAGCCCCATTTGCAGTCGGGGAAGGACGTTTTGTATCTGGGCTTTTCCTCGGCGCTTTCGGCCGCTTATCAAAATGGCGCCATCGCTATGAACGACCTCCGGGAAAAATATCCCGATCGCAAGCTCATCGCCGTGGACACCCTGTGCGCCTCGCTGGGGCAGGGCCTGCTGGTGTATCACACCCAAAAGGAGCAGGGAAAGGGCCACTCCATCGAGGAGGCGGCCGCCTTCGCGGAAGAGACCCGCGCCCATCTTTGCCACTGGTTTACCGTCAACGACCTGAACCATCTTCACCGGGGCGGGCGGGTGAGCAAGACCACCGCCATCATCGGCACGGCGCTGCAAATGAAGCCGTTGATGCACTGCGACGGCGAGGGCCGTCTCACCAAGATCACCGCCGTCCGGGGCCGCAGGGCGTCCTTGGCCGCCATGAAGGATAAGCTGAAGGAGACCATCATCAAGCCCGAGGAGCAGGTGATCTTCATCAGCCACGGCGACTGCCTGGACGAGGCGAAATATCTGGCGCAGCTCATCCGGGCGGAGGTCCCCGTGAAAGACGTGGTCATCAACCACGTGGGCCCCGTCATCGGCGCCCACACGGGCCCCGGCGTCATGGCCCTGTTCCACATCGGCGCCGAACGGTGAGCACGCGCTCGGCAAACGGCATCTGGCAAATTGAGCAGAGCGGAAGTCCGCTCTGCTTTTTGTTTTCCGGCAAAAAACCGAAAGATTTTTCTTTTCCGGCGATTTTTTGCGATTCTTTCCAAACTCTTGCAAGCGGACTTGACCTTCGGGGCCAACAGTGTTATAATGCCGTTATGTGAGCAGAATTTTTGACAACAAATTATCAAATATTTTTCTCAGGAAGGACTGGTATGCTTATGTATCGTATCGCGAGAAAAAAGCCTCTCAACGCTACCGTCACGCTGATGGACATTGAGGCCCCCATGGTGGCCAAAAAGGCCGAACCGGGCCAGTTCATCATCCTTCGTGTAGACGAGGAAGGCGAGCGCATCCCTCTGACCATCGCCGGCTATGACCGGGAAAAGGGCTTGGTCACCATCATCTATCAGGTGGTAGGCGCCACCACCGTCAAGCTCAACGCCAAAAACGAGGGCGACTACCTGCAGGACTTCGTGGGTCCGCTGGGCAACGCCACCGAGACCGAGGGCCTGAAAAAAGTCGCCGTGGTTGGAGGCGGCGTGGGCTGCGCCATCGCGCTGCCCGTGGCGCAGAAGCTCCATGCCGAGGGCTGCGAGGTCCATTCGGTCATCGGCTTCCGCAGCAAGGACATCGTCATTCTGGAAGATGAGTTCCGGGCATGTTCCGACGAGCTCAAGGTCATGACAGACGACGGCACCCACGGGGAAAAGGGTCTGGTCACCGACGCGCTGGACGCTCTGATCCAGGCTGGCAATCAGTATGACGAAGTCATCGCCATCGGCCCCATCATCATGATGAAATTCGTCTGCAAGACCACCGAGAAATACGGCATCAAGACCATCGTTTCCATGTGTCCCATCATGATCGACGGCACCGGCATGTGCGGCGGCTGCCGCCTGACGGTAGACGGCCAGACCAAGTTTGCCTGCGTTGACGGCCCCGACTTCGACGGTTCCAAGGTGGACTTTGACGAGGCAATCTCCCGCGGCGCGATCTATAAGGAATTCGAGCGTCACGCCTATGACGAGGCCTGCAATCTGTTCAAGAAGGAGGTCAAATAACATGGCTGATATGAAAATGCCCCGCCACGCCATGCCCGCTCAGGACCCTGAGGTCCGCAGCCACAACTTTAACGAGGTGGCGCTGGGCTATACCAAGGAAATGGCCATGGAAGAGGCTACCCGCTGCCTGGGCTGCCCCAAAATGCCCTGCAAGAACGGCTGCCCCGTTCAGATCAACATTCCCGATTTTGTCGCCAAGGTTGCCGAGGGCGATTTTGAAGGCGCTTATGAAGTGATCCACCGCACCTCCAGTCTGCCCGCCGTCTGCGGCCGTGTCTGCCCGCAGGAGAGCCAGTGCGAGAAGTACTGCGTCCGCGGCGTCAAGGGCGAGCCCGTGGCCATCGGCCGCATGGAGCGTTTCGTGGCCGACTGGCACAATGCCCACGCCAAGGAAGCGTCCGCCAAGCCCGTTTCCAACGGCCACAAAGTTGCCATCATCGGTTCTGGCCCTGCGGGTCTGACCTGCGCCGGCGACCTGGCTAAGCTGGGCTATCAGGTCACCATCTTCGAGGCTCTGCACAAGGCCGGCGGCGTGCTGGTCTACGGCATCCCCGAATTCCGTCTGCCTAAAGCCATCGTCCAGAAGGAAGTGGACGGCCTGAAGGCGCTGGGCGTTGAAATTTGCACCAACACCGTTATCGGCAAAACCATCACCATCGACGAGCTGATGGGCGAAAAGGGCTTCGAGGCCGTCTTTATCGGCTCGGGTGCCGGCCTGCCCAAGTTCATGAACATCCCCGGCGAGAACCTGCAGGGCGTTTATTCCGCCAACGAGTTTCTCACCCGCATCAATCTGATGAAGGCCTACCGCGAGGGCTCCGACACCCCCATCAAGCATAGCCTGAAGGTGGCCGTGGTGGGCGGCGGCAACGTTGCCATGGACGCGGCTCGCTGCGCCAAGCGCCTGGGCGCCGACGTGTCCATCATCTACCGCCGCTCGGAGAAGGAGCTGCCCGCCCGTGCCGAGGAAGTGGAGCACGCCAAGGAAGAGGGCATTATCTTCCGCACGCTGACCAATCCCGTGGCCATTCTGGGCTACAACAACCCCGACGACCGCCGCGATCCCAAAAACGGCTCGGTCTGCGGTATCCGCTGCATCAAGATGGAGCTGGGTGAGCCCGATGAAAAGGGCCGCCGCCGTCCCATCGAGGTCAAGGACAGCGAGTTCGACATGGAGATGGACTGCGTTATCATGGCGCTGGGCACCAACCCCAACCCCCTGATCAAGAACACCACCAAGGGTCTGGACGTGAACAACCACGGCGGCATCATCGTCAATGAAGACGCACTGACCTCCCGCGAGGGCGTTTACGCCGGCGGCGACGCCGTCACCGGCGCGGCCACCGTCATCCTGGCCATGGGCGCCGGCAAGCAGGCTGCCGCCTCCATCGACGAATATCTCAAGAACAAATAAGCGTTTTTCAACAAAAAACAGAGCCGCTCGGGGTACCCTCCGCAAGGAAGGTGCCCCGAGCGTATGTTTGCGCTCATCTCCACCTCATCCGACCTCGCTTCGCTCGGCCACCTTCCCCTCAAGGGGAAGGCCTGAAGAGCGCGCCAGTCAATGGCTTCCCCTTGCGGGGAAGCTGTCAGCCGCAAGGCTGACGGGTGAGGTGCCAAACACAATGCTGCGTTGTTGTGCTTCTTGAAGCGACGGGATGGGCTCGAACAAAAACGATACTTTGAGCTAAGGAACTACCATCCAAAAGGATATGAAGCAGGCGTGACTCAATGGTCACGCCTGCTTTGTTTCTCTGTCCTGGATTTGGGGGGCAAAATCCGATGCTCGTTATGAATGTGGGTAAGGGAGCTCTTGTGCAACCCTAGAGTCAGAAGGATCTCTACAAATCTTGCCAATATTTGTCTCTAAAGACGCTTTCATTTTAGCACAAACACGTGAACAAATCTACCAGCACGATAATGAAAAAATGCCGGATATAACAAGATTACAGACTACGGACGCAAGGGAAAGGGACTGACCCCATACCCTTGCTTTTTAGCAAGGGCGCACTTATATACCACATGAATGTGGTATGTGCGGTCTTGCAGACGGCGTTTTGTGCCTGCCGGCACAAAAGAAAACAGCGGGCGACGCCCGCAGAAAGGAGCGCAGCGCATGGCGATTTACCAGAGTCTTCAGGCATTATCGTGGCAAGGGATCAGCCCGAAGCTGCTCTTAGATTCTGAGCCTGAGGCAAGCGTAGCCACCCCGCAGGGGCTTAGTGTAAAATAAATGTAGGAAAAATAAAGACAGAGGGCACCTCATGTGGTTTAATAGATTCACCACAAACCCAAACCACGAGAAGAGAGGAGTCCCCTGTGGAAAGAATCATAACCGAAATTACAGAAAAACTCAAGAGGGAATTTTGTGAATTCTTCTCTGGAAAGGAAACAGACGTCAGCTCGGCGGAATCGTTTTTCAGCCAGCGGATCGCTGAGGCGACAATGGAGCTGTTGCAAGCCTATTATGAACAGCAGGACGAGCTGTTGAGGAAGGATAAGGTCGGGCGGAAGGAAGCCGGATTGAGCATTGAGCGGCGAGGCGACAAGCGCGAGGTGCTGACGCTGCTGGGCCAACTGGAATACCGTCGAACCTACTACAAGAAAGCCAGCGGCGGGTATGAATATCCGGTAGACCAGATTGCAGGCATGGACGCCTACGAAAGAATCAGCGAAGGCGTCGGCTTGGCGTTGGTAGAAACGAGCTGCAAGGTGTCGTATGAAAGAGCCAGCAAGTATATCACCGGAGGCCAGATTTCCAAGCAAACGGTCATGAACAAGATACGGGCGGCAAACCCGCGGCAGAAACCGGCAGCGCCGTGAGCGGCCCCTCTTGCATAATTAAATATTTTGTAGTATCATATAATAATAACGCCGGTCCAACGGCGCCGGAAACGAGGAGGCCCGAATATGCAAGACAGGCAAGACCCGCCCGCGCCCCAGCAGCCGAAAACCGTGATCTGCCGCTCCTGCGGGGCGGCGTTTTCCGCGGATATCCCCAACTGCCCCTATTGCGGCACCATGTATCTCCCCGCCGCCGAGGCGACCTATATGAACAAGCTGGAGGGTGTCCGCACCGACCTGACGGCGTTGGGCGAAAAGCCGAAGGAAGAGCTGAAGAAAAACCTGCGCCGTCTGAGCGGGCGGCTGCTGATCTTCGGCGCGATCCTGCTGGCCGTGATCGTGACGGGCTTTGTCCTGCACGGCGTCAAGGAGCGGAAGGAGGCGGCCCGGGACAAGGCCGAGCTGCGCTGGCAGATAGAATATTTTCCGCTGCTGGACGAGGCCTATGCCGCCGGAGACTGGGAAAAACTCGGACAAATGTATGACGAGGCATGGGAAGATAATCATCCCATTTATAATTACCCACATGATACGTTCTGCACATTCTGCAGCCGGATGCTTTATGTAAAAAACTGTTTGCAAGATTATGATAACGGGACGGAAAGCGCCTCCTGGACGCTGACTGAAGGGGCCTGTCTCTTTGGCCTCGAGCGGCTGCGCCCCATGCTGCCTAGCGGAGAATACGAGACGCTGAAAGAATTGCGCGCCCCGCTGCTGGAGGAGATGGCGCAGCGCTTCCGCCTGACTGCGGGCGACCTGGAAACGCTGTGGGCCGAGGTGGAAGAAAACGGCTTTGCGGCTTATGAGACCTGCGAAGCAATTTTGAAGGAAAAGGGGTTTTAACCGATGAAATGTCCTTATTGCGGCGGCGAAGTCGCGCTGGAAGACAAGGAATGTCCCTATTGCGGACGGCCGAATGAGCAATCCGTTCAGCACCGGAAGGATATGGCGCGCTTTCAGCGGCGTTTTTCCGCCGCCGAAAAAACCGTTACCAAAAAGACAAAGGGCTACACCCGCATTCTGCCCCTCGTGCTGGTGATCCTGTTTCTGGTGATCGCCATCGAGGTCATGGCCGGGGTGTCGGAGCAGGCATGGCAATTCCCCGGAAACGCTCGCCGCCGTGCGACCCAGCACGACCCTGCGCCCGTCTGCGCCATGCTGGACGAGTATCTGGAGCGGGGCGATTACGCGGGCTTTGAGTCCTGCGCCGACTATTACAAGATCCCGTATGATGGCGTCTTTTCCGGCTATGAAAAGCTTCTTGACTGCGCGGATGAGTATGCCGATCTGATCCGCATTATGGAAAGCCTGTTTTTGCACCGAGATGAGACAGAAACGTGGCGGGAATGGGATGTGCCCAGTGATCTGCGGCACTTGAGCAGTTCCATCGTTATCTTTTACGGTGACGTAAATTATGCGCTGAAGTGGGAAGAGCTTTCGGAGAGCGAAATGGGCTATGCGGCAGATATGCGCGAGACCATGACCGGGATGCTGGACTATTATCTCGGCCTCGACAGCGAAAAGCTGGAAGAATTTTTAGCCATGCCCGGCAACCGGCAGCCGGTCTATCTGGAGGAGGTGATCTTCGGTGCGCAATAAGAAAAACGCAGGGGAAAAGCCGTCCATCGTTGTGCGGCTGCTCAGCGCGGTGATTGTGGTGATGCTGCTGGTGGCCGTTATCACTGGCGTCGGGATGGTCTCGAAACTGAAAGAAGCGTATAATCGGGATGAGTTTTCGTCCATTGCCTGGTATGCGGGGCAAGGCGATTATGGCGCTATGATAACCCAGTTTCGCAACAGCAATTATGACGTGGCGCCCTTCGACAGCCAATACGCAGAGGAATATCAG
The DNA here is from genome assembly GCA_017455565.1 of Clostridia bacterium. Lineage (GTDB taxonomy): Bacteria > Bacillota > Clostridia > Oscillospirales > Butyricicoccaceae > UBA4644. The sequence continues at coordinate 35,047 of JAFSZV010000082.1, read as the reverse complement.
TTGGCTGCCTATGCCGACGCTGCTTTTCAAAAGCGGTATTTTGAATCGGCAGGCGACGAGACCCGCACCGCCGACCTCGCCCGTCGGATGGAGGATGCCCGGGCCAGCATCACCGATTTGGCCCCCCTGCTGGACGAAATCGACAGCATTGTGGCCGAGCTGCCTTCTCATCCATAAAAAACGATGATAAAAACAGTCCGGCGCGCATTGATATGCTCCCTCTATGAGAGACAGTGAAAAAGAAAAACACTGTCATCAAAGGGGGAGCATTGTCATGCCACACAAGGCGAAAGTAAGCGCAGAAGAAAAAAACAAGGCTTGTGCAAGACTGCATTGCAGGGAAGCTCAGTAAGTCGGAGGCTGCAAGGAAGGCAGGAGTGGACGAGAAAAGTCTCCGCCGGTGGATAGCACGGTATGAAGTTGAGGGTAGTCTTGCGTTTATCGCAACAGGAAAGAACAGGATATATAGTGAAGAAACAAAGCTGACAGCGGTGCAAGAGTATCTATCTGGCTGTAGAAGCGTTCAAAAACTCTGCAAAAATACAAAATTCGTTCAGAGAAGCAGCTCTGGAATTGGATTCAGGTGTATAATAGCGGCAGAGACTTCAAACACAAAATGAGTGGAGGCAGCCTGCACATTTCCAACTCTGCTTATTACAAGTGGAACAGCGGCAATCTGTCGCCTCGGCAGGAAGAAGACGAGGAGATTGCTGACAAGCTGGAGCAGATGCACATGGACGAGCCAGAGAAAGGCTACCGGCGGCGCAGGGACGATCTGGAGGTCTACCGCGGGATTCCGGTCAATGACAAGCGCGTGCTCCGTATTTGCCGGAAGCGCGGGATAAAGTCCACGATTAAGTATGCCAATAACGGCTGTATCCGGCAAGCCAAGAATCCACGTCCTCTTGACGGGAAGCGGTTCAATTCAAGCCTTCGCCGGGGCGGTTCTTATTTTTCGCATTTTTCGCAAAGCTGCGGGCCAGAGGCATGAAGCTCGTTGATACCGTCACGGCTGACGCCGGCGATCCACTCGCTTTGCTCCAGCTCGCGGGCCAGCGCCGCCCATGCCCGCGCAGTCAGCGGGCGGGCCGCCCGCACCGTCAGAACGGATCCACTTTTCATCCGGTAAAGCACCGTCAACTCCTTTTCGGCCAGCAGCGCCTCCACCTGTGGAAGATCCGCATCGGGCTGCAGGGTCAGGATCATCCGGTCCCGGCTGGATCGCCGGCCGTCCTCTCCCGAGTCAGGCAGGCGTATCGGGCGCAGCGGCCGAGGACGCACTTTTTTCACAGGCTCCCTCCTTTTGAAAAGGGAACGGCTCAAAAGAGCCGTTCCCAAGCGTTTTTGCTCAATGCATCACGGGGCTCCAGTAGGTCTGGTTGTAAATGTCCGTAAAGCGGTAGGTGGCCGAGGCCGCCCCCCTGTCGATATACACGTTGCTGATGACCATATCCTCCGTGACCGTCATGGGATCGCCCAGATAATAGCTGTCCTGATAGACGCCGTCGTAAGAATAATAGTCGCAGAGGAAGTCCAACTCGTCGCCCACGGTCAGGCTGTCGAGGCTCTTTGCCACAGTCTCGGTCTCGCCGCCCCGATAATCATAGCGAGCGCCGGCAATAAAGCCGTCAGGATGCTCGTTGTCAAAGACCAGGATCAGGTCGGCACGCACGCCGTTTATCATCACGGGCACCCGGCCGGTGATGCTGTAATCCGTGCCGTCGTCCACGGTGCTTTCGTGGTAATAGGCCACGGGCTGGTCGTTGATGGCGATCCATGTGCCGTCGTATTCGCCCGACAGTGCACCATCCTCGGTGAACGCGTACACGTTGTCCAGACCAAGGTCAATATAACCCTCGCCGTCGTCAATAAAAACATTGAGCTGCAGATCCTGCACCAGCTTCCACTGTTCAAGGCTCATATACATGCCTAGCGTGCCGTCGCTGCGCTCGGTCCACACCATCTGGCCCTGGTCAAACTGATTGGCCGCAATGAACTGGGTGGCGGCGTCCACGTCCAGCGAACGGCCTAAAAAACCGCTGTTGCCGCTGGTGAGGCCGGAAACCCCGCCCAGATCGCCGCCCAGCAAGCTGGAGAGCATCTGGGAGATCATATCGGCGCCCACGGTGGAGGATGATCCGCTCTGGCCGGCGGGATAACCGGCATAACCGCCCAGAAGCGCGCCCAGAGGCGAGCTGGCGCCACCGGAGACCGCCTGGCCGGAGACCTCCATGCTGGCAAACTGCTGAATGCAGCGGAGATATTCCTCATCCATCCCGATGGCCTGATAGGTGTTCACCGCCGTCTGGACCGAGGAAGTCTTTTGATAGGGAAAATAAATGGACAGGCCGTAGGCGTTGGTCATATTGGAAGATGTGCGGTTGTATTTTACCGCGCCCAGCAACGCATTGGCCAGCTCCCTGCCCTCCTTCGTGCCCAGATTGCCCGCCAGATGCACCAGATCCACCTGGTCGATGCGGTTGGAGGGGGCAAACTCACGGGTCTTGGCCCGGGCGTTGGACACCGTCTGGAACTGCTGGTTCTGGATGAGGGACGAGGTCGACGTGGCAAAGTCCTTCAGCTCCTGGGGCACGGTGTGCTCCAGCTCGGCCAGATCCACCACAGAAAGGGTTGTGCTCTGTCCCGGGCACTTCTGTGCGCTGACGGTGACGAAATCGTCCACGATGTTCTTGCCGATCTCCAGCGTGCTCATGGAGGTGTTGCGGGAGAGGTTGGTGAGCCAGTTGGTGTAATACCAGCCCTGGCCGGGCTCGGTCTCCTCCGAGGCAATGAGATAGTCGGCGTAGGGAGTGAGGGCCAGAGCGGTCTCCACCGTTGCCATCAGGCAGGCGTCGAAGCCGATAAAATCAAAGGTGGCGCCGCCCGTCTTGAGGGCGCTGTTGATGCCCGCCAAATTCATGGAGCCGGCGCTTTTGTTCTTCTCGTCATAGCCGTAGCCCGAAAGCGAGCCGCCGCCGTGATCCCAGAAGATCAGGGCGTTGCGGTTGGCGGGGAAGTTCTTGGTGCAGAACTGGATGAAGGCCGCCAGATTCTGCGGGTCGGTCATGGCGCCGGTGCCCGCATTGTCATTGAGGCACAGAAGGCCGCCGCTTTTCACCTGATAGATCTGGTTGACCCGGGAGCTGACCACGTTGTTCTTCCAGCCGGCGCAGCCGCCGGTGTATACGATCAGGTTGACGTTGTCTCCGATGTTGGCCGCCGTCATCTCCTGCAGGTCGGCGGTGCCCATGCCACTGCGGGACTCCAGATCGGTGCCGCACAAATAGACCATGATGGTGTATACGTCGCGGCCATTGCCCAAAATCTCGGTGCGTTTGGCCCGGGAGCCCGCGGCCACCGCAGTGTCCAGCGATCCGGTGTTGCTGGCGGCGCTGAAGGAACTGGCCGCACCGTTAGAGGAGGCGGGCTGGGAAACGGTGCTGCCCCAGCCGGAGGACACGCCGCCGGAGGTAAAGGCGCTGAGCAGCGCCGTCAGATCGGCCAGATTACCGGAAGAAATATTGTTCTGCTGGGTATAAGAGGGCGTGGTGTTGGAATAATCGTTATAGCTGTTCTGCGGGGTGGTGGAGCCGCCCCCCAGAAGGCCGGAAAGCAGCGCGCCTCCTCCACCGCCGCCCAGAAGCAGCGCCAGAAGGATGGCGATCAGCGATTTTCCCCCGCCGCGGGTGGTCCGCTGCGGCCGGGGCTGGCTGCTCTGTTGCGAGCCGGTGCCGGGACGGCCGACATAGCCTTGCTCGTTGCCCACGGGTCCGGTGCCAAGACCCTCCCCGCGCTTATAGACGCTCTTACCATGGCCGGTGACGTTTTTTTCTCTGCCTCTCGGCCGGTTGTTATCACTCATGTACTTCATCTCCTGCCTTGAAATGTCGGTCCGGCTCAACGCCGGATTTTCTCAGTTATCATTTTACGCCGTTTTTCTGCGCAATGCAATAAATTCACGATATTTTCTTGCGTTGCGGAAACCCGCTTGTTAATCAGCCGGAAAGGTCAGACTGTTCTTTTTTTGTCAGCCTTGTGGCTCTTTATACCGCGGTGTTTTTAACCATTTTCACACAGAAAACGGCCAAAAACGATTGGCAAGCAAAATCGCCTGAAGCGATTTTTACCTTTCGACAGTCTGAAACAGCCCGCGGCAAATGCCGCGGGCTGCTTGCTTTTTGTGAACGATCAGCCGCCGATCACGTCGCCGGGATTCTTCGCGGAGTTGGCGCTGGACCACATCTGCTCAAAGGCCGCCCAGTCGCGGATGGGAAGGAGCTCTTCCCACTCCTCGAAGCTGCCGTTCATGCTGTAGGTGTGGCTGTTGGTCGCCTCCTGCACGTCGGCGTAATACCACTTGCTTCTGTCCATGTTGTCCGCAAAGGTGATCATATACCGCTCGGGCAGCAAATGATCCTTGTGCGGCGCGCGCTTGAGCACGCGGTTCATGATGGTCATGGCCTCGGCTCTGGTGATGGGCTCGTCGGGACGGAAGGTGCCGTCGGGATAGCCGGTGATCAGGCCCTGCGTCTGGGCCTTGTTGATGGCTTCCTCGGCCCAGTGCCCGATGGTGTCGGAGAACCTGGCGGGGCCGACCTTGGCGTCCTGGAAGAACCGGACCGCCATGGCCGCGAACTCGGCGCGGGTGATCTTGCCGTTGGGATTGAAGCTGCCGTCGGGATAGCCGGTGACGATGCCCGCGTTGGCCATGGTGGAGATGGCGTTGTTGAACCAGTCGGCCGCCTTTACGTCGGTAAAGGAATTGGCGGTGCTCCACACGGCGGCGCGGCTCTCATCCGTCAGCATGCGGAAGAAGATGGTCACCGTCTCGGCTCTCGTGATGGTGCCCTCGGGACGCACCGTGCCGTCGGGATAGCCGATGATGTAAGCATAGTGGTCCTCGGTGTTCAGGATGGGCGTCACGGGATTGGTGGGTTCGGTGGGATCGGGACGCGGAGGCGTGGGATCATCGCCGCCGGAGCTCTTCTGATACTCGTTGCGGATGTCCGCTCTGCCGCCGTTTTCGGTGACGGTAACGATGGTGCCGCTCTGGCCGGAGATGGTCAGCCGGTAGCCGGTGACCCGGGCGGAGGGCTCATTCTCCATGATGGTATAGTCACCCGCGGGGACCATAAGGGTATAGGCGCCGTCGCCGTCAAACTCGGAATAATAAATTTTCCTCATGTAGCCGTTGGGTCCGGTAACGGTGACATAGGCGTCCTCGGGGATCTCGGCGCCGCGGCCGGTCAGGGTGATGACCAGCGGATAGAGCGGCTCGGCGGGCTCGGGATCCTCGGGCGCGGGCTCGTTTGGGATCTCCAGCTTCTGGATCTTCAGACCCAGCTCATCCGTCGTCCAGATAAGATAGGTGATATGAGCTACGTCACGCTGGTTATTCTTGTAGCTCCACCAGCAACTCATGCCGATATAGATGGGATATTCCCGCTCAGAGAGGAGGTAGCCCTCGGGGGCCGCGGTCTCCTTGAGGGTCAGCTCCACGACGCCGTCTTCGCCTTCCGCCGTGGGCAGGTAATCCTTGAGCTGCTCCAGCGCGGTGGTGATGTCAAACTCGCCGCCCTCAAAGGTCATGATCGCGGTGTCGCCGGAATAGAGGGTGAAGGTGGCGCCGGAGAGGGCGTCGCCGTTTTCATCCACCTTGCTGACGGTCATGCCGCTGTGGGTGATTTGCCCGATCATGCTATGATAGACGTTCCAGATCTCAACCTCGGCCGCCTGCGCCGCATCGGTGACCTCTGCATCACAGGCCGGATTCATCCTGCCGTCGATTGTCACCGGATAGACCTGCTGCACCAGCCGGCCGCCGACATAGAAATCGGGAATCTGTCTGTAAATACCAACCGGCCTGTCGAAGCCCAGCACAAATGCGCTGTCCAGATCCTCCGCCACCGAATAGGTTCCGGTGGGAACATCGGGGAGCTCATAGGCGTAAACGTCGAAGACGTATTCCTCATACGCTCCGGTCTGCGGATCACGGATCACCTCGGTCTCCCGTCCTGCGCGGGTGAACTCCGCCAGCTTCACGGTCCGGCTGCCAAACAGGTCGGGTCCGGTGATGAGGAAGGCGATGTCGGGAGCGGTAAAGGCGTTCATCTCGTCGTCGCCCAGCACAAGGATGCGCTTGGTGAGGCGCAGGCCGCCGGTGGTGATCTTTTCGGGCTTGAGGTTGGGGACGAACAGGCTGTCATGGGCGACGCCGCCGGGAATGCCGTAATAAATACGGTAGTTGAGGGCGAAGCGGCCGTTGTAGTTCTTCCAGGAAGTCTCGTACCAGCTCGCTCCCTGCGCCTGACCATCCATGCAGACCATTTCAAGCATCAGGGTGAGCTTGTATTCCGCGTTGGAGCCCACATAGCCGGCGGGGGGATCGAGCTCCTTCAGGGTGAGCACCACATAGCCGGGGCCTTCCTCGCTGCCGTCGTAACTATTTGCATACGGCTCGGTGGGCAGCAGGGGGGCCAGCCATTCGGCCCGCGGGTCGATGACATAGGAATCCTCGGTGCTGGTAAAGCGGTGGAGCTCGGTGCCGTCGGGGGCGTAAACGGCGAAGGTGGCGCCGGGCAGGGTCCTGGCGGTGTCGCCGTCCAGCTTGTCAACGGTCATGCCCCAGTAACGGACCTCGCCGAGGCGGTTCCTATAATCGTTCCTTACATCCACCTGCGCGATGCCGCCCTTTTCCACCGTGACCGGAACGGCCGGCGCGTCGCTCCATTGCTCGACAGGGCATCTGGGATAAAGGCGGGCTCCTTGGTCGCTCCAGATCATGGTAAAGCCGACAACCGCCGGAGCGGAGGGGGCGTAGGTTTCCGCCACTCGGTATTCGCCCGCGGGCAGATTGGACAGCACCTTGGTGAAGGTATAGGTGGTGCGGGTGACGCCGTTGTCAAGGGTTTCGGTGGTCACAACGGGGGTCACGCCCTCCAGCGTCACCTGGCGGACGCCGTAAGCGGCGGGACCGGTGACGGTAAAGGCGGTCTCATCCAGATGCCCGGTGATCAGGCTGAGGCGGTCGTTGGGGATCGTTTCGCCATATTGCTGTTGCTCTTGCCACCCGTCCCAGACCTCGACGGTCTTGACGATCGTCAGGCGGCCGTAGGCCTCGGGACTGTTGGGGACGTAAAAGCCCCACGACTCGTCCTGGCTTACCCAATACTTATAGGGAGACCAGACCGTGTAATACGCGCCATAGCCCTGATAGACCTCCGGGTCAAAGGGCGGCAGGATGTCCGGGTCGGGGGCCGTCTGGGGCTGGGCCTCCGCGCCCTGCGGCGCCGCCTGCTGCAGGCCGTCCGCCGCGCCCAGCGTTCCGTCCGCGACGGAGAAAAGCGCGCCGCCAATAATCGGCTGCTGATAGAAGGTACCAGGAATCGGCTGCTGCTGCGCTATACTCCCACCCAGACCATAATCCAGTCCCAAAATCACGGGGTAGTCCTCGGTGGAGGGCAGATAGCCCTCGGGGGCTTCCAGCTCCCGCAGGGTCAGTTCCACGGTATCGCCCATGATCTTGGGCAGATACGGCGCGAGGGCGGGATCCAGCGTGTCGATGATAAACATGCCGTTTTCATCGCTGGTATATTCGCGGATCAGGGTCCCGTCGGGGGCATAGAGGCCGAAGGTTGCGCCGGGCAGGAGCCTGCGCTCCGGCACCACGCTGCCGTCGATCTTATAGACGGGCATGGACTGATAGTGGAGCCAGTAGTCATAGCTGTTGTTGACAACGATATAGAAGGGGCCGGCGGCCTCGCCGCTCACGGTGACATAATCGGCCGTCCGCGCGACATAGCTACCATCCCACCACTGAACCAGATACGTATTGGGTACAAACCGGCCGTTCTCGTCATAATATCCGTATAGATAGTACGCACCCAAGAGGTATTCCTCCACCTGGGCGGATTCCCGATCCTCGGCGACCCGATAATCGCCGTAAGGGACATTATCGAGGGTATAGGTGTATTCCAGCCAGGTCCTGGTGACCACGGTCGGATTGCCCGCGAAGTCCCATACCGGGATCTCCTCCGACATCTCCACAGGCTCGCCGAAGTCGGCCAGCGTAAGGGTCACGGGGGCGAAGGCCTCGGGGCCGGTAATGGTAAAGGCCGTGTTCGGATTGGCGCCGGGGAAGGTGACCTTGCCGGTCTGATCGTCGTGGAAGCATTCGACACGCTTGACGATCTTGAGCTGGGCCACGTCGGCGGCGGGGGTGTTGGGCACATCGAGCTGCGGATACGGTGTATACGTAGCGTCGGGGGAATCGATGTAGTAGGAATAGGGCGGGCACAAAACCGGATCTCCGGGCTGCTGCTGGGGCTGCTGCTGGACCTGCTGCAGGATCTGCTGCTGCTGGACATGCAGCGGCCCGTTCGCGGCGCCCAGCGCTCCGTCCGCGGCGGAGAAAATCGTGCCGCCAATAATCGGCTGCTGCAAGAACACCGGCGGAGCTATATCGAAGGGGGCGCCGCCGATAACCCTCACAGGCCCCATCCCGAGCCAGATATCCACGGGATATTCCGCGGTAGAGGGCAGATAGCCCGCGGGGGCTTCCAGCTCCTTCAGGGTCAGATGCACCACGTTGGGGTCATCCTCGGGGATCTCTTCCCCATACGGATGCTGCTTCCGATACTCCGGCCCAAAGCACGCCGCGGCGGGCAGATAAGCGGCCAGGGCCTCGTCGGCCGTGTCGATCACAAGGACGCCGTTTTCATCGCTGGTATATTCGCGGATCAGCGTGCCGTCGGGAGCATAGAGGCCGAACCTCGCATTGGGCAAAAGCGTAAGCTCCTGCGCGGCGCCGTCGATCTTGCGGACGGGCATTTTGCCATAGCCGACGGTCCAGTAACCGTAGCGGTTCACAAGCTCGACGCGGGTGGGCCCGTCATTTGCGTCGCCGCTCACATAGACCCTTTTAAAGGCGATGCCGTCCGCAACCGCCATGCCGTCGGGATAGGCGTAATAGCCCGACATCGGGACGGCGTCCGGATCGTCGGTGAAGTCGACGCAGGCGGTGTTCATATCCTCATACACATAGTATTCCCGGTTGGCGGGGACATAGACGGTATGGGTGTATTCCTGCCAGGCGTCCCCATTTTCACCCTGCTTTTCCACGGGGCCTTCAAAGTCGGCCAGGGTAAGGGTTATGGGCGTGAAGGTCGCGGAGCCGCCTTTCACGGTAAAGGCGGTGTCCGGATTGGCGCCGGGGAAGGGATGCTCGGGATCCTCCTCGACATAGACGCGCTTGACGATCTCCAGGGGGGCCAGGGCCGTTTCGGGGGTGTTTGGGACACAAAGCTCGGGCATGGGAGACATCCGGAAGGCCTCGGGAGAGCCGACCCAGTAACCGTAAAGGCCCTGTTCTTCATAGTAGTTCTGCTGCGTCTGCTGCTGCTGCTGATGCTGCTGACCCGGCTGATACGGCAGAATGGGCTGCTGCTGCGACCCCTCCACCTTCTTCCATGGCCCGAACCAGATCGCCACGGGATATTCCGCGGTAGAGGGCAGATAACCCGCGGGGGCTTCCAGCTCCTTCAGGGTCAGCCACACGACGCCGCGGTCCTGCCCGCTGGGGCAAAACTCCCAGTTGGCATAAGGATACGAATACCGCGGATCGGCGGGCAGGTAATCGGCCAGGGCCGGGTCGGCGGGGTCGATGAGGAACCTGCCGTTTTCATCGCTCTCATAGGTGCGGATCAGCGTGCCGTCGGGAGCATAAAGGCCGAAGGTCGCGCCGGGCAGGTCTTCCTCCGCCGCCTCATCGTACTTTACAACGGCCATGGGGTTGTAGCTGATCTCATACCGATACTCGATGAAGAGATCGGCCCAGCCGCCATACTCGGCGGTCAGGGAAACATCCCGATAAACGCTGTCCGATTGGTCATCATAGAACCAATTGTATATGCTCAGGGGATAACTCGTCACCCGGGCGGTGGACAGATCTGCATACACCGTATAATTGCCGTAAGGAACGTCGCTGAGCGTACAGGTGTATTCCAGCAATTCGACGCCGGTATCCGTCCGTTCCACGGGGCCTTCGAAATCGGCCAGGGTGAGGGTCACGGGGGCGAAGGGCCGTTCGGTTTGCCGCCCTTTCACAGTAACGGTCATATCCTCGGGGACGCCGGGGAAGGGATGCTCGCCGGTGGGGTCGTCAACGACCAGGGCCGTCACGGTGATCCGCAGCTGGTGCGTGTCGTCCCCGTCCAGGGACGGGTCGGCGGGCTCGGGCGCCGTTTGCAGCGGGGCGGGTTCTTCCGCGGGATCCTCCTCCCCGGGGCCGGGTTCGGCCTCCACCGTCAAAACGGGCGCTTCCTCAACCGGTTCGAGGGCGGGGGCGCTCTCCCCGTCCAATGCCGCGAACGCGCTGATCGGAGCCGCCTGCAACAACAGCAGCAGGGCCAGCGCGAGGGCAAAGAATCGATTTTTCCTCATAACTGATTCCTCCTCTTCTTATGAAAATCGAATCGAACTCTAACCAAATAATTCAAACGAACAACAAACGGACGCTATTCTTCTAGCTACATTATAGCAGGCGGGCTTTGTCATGTCAATCATTTTCTGAATTTTCTTTTTTATTGAAATATTTACCAATTCTTTTCTCAAAATGAAACAGAAATGAGGAATTCCGCGCTTTGTTATTTTTTAAACATTTTTTCACGCAAAAAAGGGCGCCCGCCGGGCGCTCCTTTCATTCCGTTGAGAATCCCCGGAATTGGCAATGCCAAGACCGGGGGGGCGGATATAGCCATATGTAAAAAGGCAGAGAAACCACGGTCGCATGTCCCCCGTGCGTTCCACTCCCGCACGCTTTCCGAGCTACTGCGCCACAGTGAACAGTGCGTGGAAGTAGCCCTTTGCGGCCATGAGCTCGTCAAAGCTGCCGTTTTCCGCAATGCGGCCGTCTTTCAGGACAACAATGCCGTCGTATCTTCGCAGCAGGGGTTCTTCCAGCGTGTGCGTCACCACAATGCGGGTGATGCCGTTCAAATCGAGAATATCGCTCGTCACCTGATACGCCGTCTGCGCGTCCAACGACGCCGTTACCTCATCGGCCAGCAGTAGGTCGGATTTTTTCAGCAGGCTTCGGGCAATGGAGATTCGCTGCTTTTCCCCGCCGGACAGCCCCTTGCCGTTTTCCCCGCAGAGATAGTTCTCCCCGCGCTCCGCCAGAAACTCGTTCAAATGGGCGCGGCGAATGGCCGTGTCAAGTTCCTTCTGCGGGAAGTCGCGGAACATGGTGACATTATCCCGGATGGAGGCGTTGAACACAAACACATTCTGCTGGATAGCAGAAAGCAGCGCATAGAGCGATTCGGCGGAAATGCTCCGCAGCTCCGTATCGTCGAAGAGAATATCGCCCTTGTAGTCCGCACTGCCCGCCATCAGCAGATGGAGCAGCGTGGATTTCCCACTGCCGCTGCCGCCTACAATGGCATACGCCTTTCCTGCCTCAAAGGTGGCGGAAACATTGTGCAGAACGTCCTTTCCCTCCTCATAGCCGAAGGACACATTTTCCAACCGAATACCTTTTTTCAGTGCTGAAATATCGGAACTGCCCGCGGAGGTAGGATTCTTCTCCAATGCCGAGGCCAGCTTGTCAATCAGCCCGCGGGCCGCCTTGCGGCTGGCCAGCAGACCCGGCAGCTCAGCAATGGGCTGGATCATAAAGTTCATCAGGTTTACGAACATGATGACGGTGCCGGCCGTCAGTCCGCGTCCTGACAGTGCAAGCCAGGCACCGATCAAAAACACGCCCAGCTGCGCGCAGATACCGGCCACAGCCCCGATCATCCCCACGATGATCTTGATCCGCCGCTTCCCGAACTTTTCACCCTCCAATGCTTGATTGTTGGCGGCGAACAGCTTGAATATCTCCTTTTCCGCCTTGAAACTCTTGACGACGGAAAAACCGCTGAGGCAGTCATTGAGGGCTGCGGTAAAATCCTTGTTTCGCTCGGAAACCTTCTTCTCCGCGGCTTCCAATTTGCTTCCCGTCAGCAGGGACGCAATGAGGGGAAGGACGGTAACCCCAACGGCAATAGCGGTCATCAGAGGGGAATACCAAAGCATCAGTCCGAGAGCGCCGAGGAAGGTGACCGTTTTTGTAATCAGCGAGAGCTGTTGATCGAGATAATTCGCCTCGATGCTTGTTGCGTCATTGGTCAGCGCCGACAAATAGGTGGCCGTGCTTTCATCCCGAAAGGATGAGATGCTTTTTTCCGTGAGCTTTTGGAATGCAAAATCCTTGTATTGCCGCATGGCCCGCCGGATATAAAAGGGTACAGAGATATAGTCCAGCAGAAAAGCTGCTATGCACAGTAGCAGAAAACCGCCGGTGATTTTGGCAAGGACGCCGAGCGGCAGCGCGCCCTGTACCCCCGAAGCGGCGTCAATCAGTTGCCGGATGATCCACGACAGGATCAGATTGAGCGTGCCGGATACCAGCGCGCTGAAAACGGCAAGGCAGAGAACCGGAATGTTCTTGTAATAGAATTGTGAGATGAGTTGTTTTTTAAGAGGCCTATTTTTCATGCTCGTTCATCTCCCTCCACAGGGCGGACAGCATTTCGTCCGCAAAGGCTTTAACGGCGTTTTCCAAGCTTTCCATCGCCGTCATTCCAAGATTGTCATGGGCGCTCGCCCGGTCAAGATGGGCGGCAAAGCGGACGGTGCTCGCATCATAGCTGGGAGCGGCGTCGAAGCACCGCGCAAGAGTCAGGGCTTTCTCCAGGGATACACGCGCTCCGTCCGTATTGCCGGTCTTGATCTGTGTATAGGACAGGCAAACGTGGAAAACCCCATTCATTTTGTCCAGAAAGCTGGGCCTGTCCGCTTCCTTCAATCCCGAAAGAAGCTCAATCCCCCAAAGCAAGATCGCCTCCGCGGAGGAATAATCGTGTCGCGCACAAAAGACATTCACATACCCCATGACTGTGCGGATGAGGGCGGTGACGTTTTGCAGCAGGGCCTCCGACAGAAACGGCACGGCTTCTTCCGGGCGCTTTCGGTTGGTAGCCAGCGTGAGCCCGATCATGTCGTTGTAAAGCCCGCCCGCATTGTGCTTCTTCAAAAGCTCTACGGACTTTTCTCCTTCGTCCAGCATCAGGTAAACTTCGGCCATCTCGCCGCAGATCGTCTGCTCGCTGATCTCTATGTCTGTATTTTGTGGGAGCAGCACAAGAGATTCTTGCAGCAGCTCCAAAGCGCGGCGAAGCAGGTCTTTTTTCTGGCTCTCTACACCGAACACTCGATACAGAACGGCGCTCTCGTGAACAACGTCAAAGGCGTGCGGATATTTCTTCAATGCCTTTTCCGCCTCGTTAAGCCCGGCTCGGTCCTTGTCGTGGCGGTATCCTTTCAGTTGCTGCACAGTCGCCGCCAACCGGTTGTCCTTCATTTTGTATCCAAGTAGAACGTCTACGGACGTGTCAAAAAAGTCCGCCATCTCCACGATTAGATGGAGCTCCGGCAAAGAAAGTTTTGCCTCCCATTTATATACAGCGCCCGCCGTCACGCCGAGGGCTTCAGCAAGCTGCTCCTGGGTCAGAGAACGTTGTTTGCGGAACATGCGGATGTTCTCGGCAAGTAGCATTTTCATGCACCCGCCTCCTTTCGCCATTAGTACTTTCATTATACCGAAAAGAAATAAAGAAGGGAACGCACAACCCATACCAAAAAAATTTTCATTTTTCATATCGCCGGTAAGAGTTTTCTGTTGATTGGCATAAAAAAAGCGGCCGGAAGCCTACCGCTTCGTGGGACCTTAGCGTTCTTTCCAGTAGATCCTGGCGCCGGATATTTGAATGGTTGCGCTGCGCGGGATCTTGAGCGAGTGAACAATGTTCAGAAAATCTACGTAACCGGCGCCCAAATGCAGCATGCTGAACGCCCAAAGGATCGTACTCAGCCGCGCATGGGAGCTGGGGACCGCCAGAAACAGGATAAAGGATATCCCGCCCAAAACGGCCGCGGGGAGCGCGTTTACAAGAATAAACCGGTTTCTTGATATCGGCGTGGTACAGGTTGTTCCGAGGCCCTGCATGGTATAAAACATAAACACGCGGCTTCCCGCCGGATAGCAGATCGCGTGAAGCAACTCGTGGACGGGGCAGAACAAAAGCCCGATCCCGATCCCGATCGCCCAATTCCCCCGGCTGAAAGCAAGTCCGCCAAAATACCGATGCTTGCAAAAGCAGAAAAACGCAAATACAAGAAGGAACGGGATCAATACCCATGCCGACTTTGTCGTGATCTCCGGCAGCGTTTTGTCGTAGGCGCTCACATCAGCCGCCGGAAGATTGCTGCCGTCGTATTTTCCCAGCCATTTTATCTTCATCTGCACCGCCTCCAAAAAGCCTTTTATCACAAGCATTGCTTTAACCATGGCGCGTATTTTCCCTTCTGCAAGACGGAATCTATAGAACGGGTTTCCGGCCTATCACCCGGTACCAGTCGATTTTTTCAAAATCATTTTCTTGAATCTCACAAGGCACGGGACGCAATTTCAAATTCGTATATCCCATGTCTCGCATTTTATTGAGAGCCATGTTTTTTGCAAATGGATGATATCGTTCTTCAAAGAATTCTTTTTGCATAATACGGTTTTCTTTTTCAAAGCTGTAAAGAAGGTGAAACGTTATCGAACCATCTGCATTGTGATCCCATACCTGTACCAGGTTGATTCGGTTTCCATCTTTGAAAAAAGGATTATATAAATAGAATCGCTGGCGTTCCCTCTGAATCTTCTCCCAATTGCGCGAGTCAAAGCAAAGATAACCGCCCGGTTTTACCAATTGATCCATTTGTTCAAGGGTTTGGAGCACGTCTTCATTGTTTCCATATGCCAGCGCGTTACCCGTACTCACGACACAATCAAACAATCTGCCTTTCCAGCAGGCAAGATCGCGGAAGTCGCTTCGCTTGAGTTCTATCGGCCTGCCTTTGATTTTTGCTTTCACATCACAGCGTGAGAGCATTGCCTCGCTTAGATCTGATCCATATATACGAATACCCAGTTCCTGAAGCGGCAGCGTCATGCTGCCAGTACCAATACTGACATCCAGCAACGTACGGATTTTTCTTTTACCGATGAATGCTTTCCAGTCCTCGCGAATGCTTTTGGTGCGAAAATCATTTTCAATCAGATCATAAAGATCAGCCCGATCATACAGCTTTGACATAATACACCTCCGGATCAATGCTGGTTGTATCCGACTTGGCCCTCCTTCTCAATTCCTCAAGCCGGGCTCCGGAGTGGACGCCGGCCGCTTTTGACGGTCCTATCCTGCCACAGGCCGCACGAAACGTCAAGAAAGGGTCCGTTGCATACACGTGTTTTTTGTTAAAACCCGTGCAACAAACCGTTGCATCGAACGGTTTTTGCGCCATGCTCCGCTGTTGCAGCCCTTGCGGCAGGACGCAATCCATCTGTTTTGATTATAACAGCGTAAGCATCACACCGCTCAAACGCGGCGCAATTGTCCTCATATAGGATACCCGAGTATTCCCATTCAAGCGGAGTTGCTGCTCCTCTTTCCCGCCGCGGACGATCTCGTCCCGCAGTTCAAGCTGCTGCCTCTTCAGCGACTTCCACAGCCGCTTCAATTCGGAAAACTCATTCTATGCTGTCAGCATTTCTTCCGAAGCATAAGAAACACCCTTTTCCACCAGCTTTTGGAGCTTTTCTCGCGCCGCTTCCAGATCTACGCCAAGTCGGTACAACTTTGCGGCAGCTTTTAGTAAAAGCTCTTTTCTGTAATCCATACCTTCACACCACCAATCTTCATGGGCGATGTATAGCCTAAATAGTAGCGTGGATGATTAAACTCATCTTTGCTATTGACACATAACAAATAAGCCTATATAATAAAACATCAGTTGCGCAACGATTGTTTCAGAAAGGAGATACAGAATGCCTCCAAGACCAAAATTTGCAAAAAAAGAGATACTCGACGCAGGCTTGGCGATATTAAGAAAATATGGTGTTTCTGCTGTTACAGCAAGAGAAATAGGCAGCTATCTCAACAGTTCCTCCAGACCGATATTCACTGTTTTTGAAAATATGAATGAGGTGCTTGAAGGGATTGAACAAAGCGCCAGAGAAATATACTCTGGTTACATTCAGCGCGGCTTGCAGCAGGAGCTTGCTTTCAAAGGTGTGGGACAAGCCTATATTTCCTTTGCAATCAATGAACCGAAGCTATTTCAGCTTCTGTTCATGAAGAAGCTGCCTGATGATATGGCGTTAAGCAAAATCCTTCCCGAAATCGATGAAAACTATCAGACGATTATCCATTCCATTACAGAGCAATACCCGGTTGCAAATGACGACGCTATTACGCTGTATAGGCATCTGTGGATTTATTCTCATGGAATTGCTACACTCTGCGCTACCTCTATGTGTAGCTTCACAGAGCAGGAGATCAGCGATATGCTGACGGAAGTATTCAAGGCTTTACTAATCGAAAGAATGGCAGGTAAATCAAAATGATTCAAATTCGTAATCTCACAAAATACTACGGAAAGGGCGAAAGCCGGTTCAAAGCGTTGGATGATGTTTCGGTGTGCATTAAGGATGGAGAGTTTATTGTTATTCTCGGCGCCTCCGGCTCCGGAAAATCAACTTTTCTCAACGTCATCTCAGGTTTGGAAACAATGGATAGCGGTTCCGTATCCTATGATGAAAAGCGCCTTGAAAAGATGAACGAAAAGGAATTGACCAGATTTCGCAGGGACAACACCGCCTATATTTTTCAACAGTACTATTTACTTCCACATCTAACCGTAGAGAAGAATATCAAAATGGGAGCTGACCTCGATCATAACAGAGACTTCTTTCCCGCTATGGAGGCAGTGGGATTAGCGGACAAACGCAAAAAGTTCCCCTCTGAACTCAGCGGCGGCGAGCAGCAGCGTGTTGCCATTGCCAGAGCTCTCGCCAAAAATCCCAAGGTGCTTTTCCTTGACGAGCCGACCGGCGCATTGGATGAAAACACGGGCAGACTGGTGCTGGACTACATTATCAAGCTGCAGGCGAAACAGAGCTTTACGATGATTATGGTGACGCACAACGCCAATATTGCCGAAACCGCCGACCGGATCATCAGAATGAACAGCGGAAAAATCGTCGGCATCACGGAAAACACCGAGAAAAAAACCGCTTATGAGATAGGTTGGTGATGGCATGATCGTCAGCGTAAAAGACAGTCTGAAGCTGTTCGGCATTTCTATTATGACCTGCTGCGCCGTCACCGTCTGCAATTTGTTTTTGAACTATTATCTTGATTTATCCGCGATTGCGGCTTTGATCGACAATCCGGCTGCACAGATGTTTTATGACGCGCAGCTGATGACGGCAAAGGTAGTATGCGCCGTCAGCGGAGGCTGCCTGGCGGCTACCACCGTAGTGATGTTGTTTTTCTATATCAAGCACTATATCGACAGCCATTCCAAAGAAATCGGGATATTAAAAGCGCTCGGCTATTCTGATTTCAAGATTGCAAAGGACTTTTTTGTGTTTGGACTGAGCGTGCTTATCGGTTGTTTGGCCGGTTATCTTCTTTCCTTTATGATTATGCCCGGATTCTATGCAAAACAAAATGCTGATGGCTATCTGCCTGACATGGCCATTCGCATCCACGGAATACTGTTTGTTTTGCTGGTGCTCCTCCCATCGTTGTTGTTTGCCTTTATTTCAGTCGGCTACAGCCTTTTAAAGCTCAATCAACCTTGCGTGAATCTTCTCAAGGGAATTGTAAAATCGAAGGGTAAAAACCGTGATATAAAAAATAAGAATAGCTTTGTTGCCGAGATGAGATGCTCCGTTTTGAGAAGCCGCAAAACGCTGGTTTTCTTTATCGTATTTTCTTCGTTCTGTTTTTCCGCCATGATACAAATGTCAACAAGCATGAAGGACTTGGCAAGTGAGATGATGGGACTTATGATTTTTCTTATCGGTGTGGTGCTGGCGTTTACTACGCTTTATATTGCTGTAATCTCGGTGATTCGTTCCAATCAAAAGAACATAATAATGATGCGTGTGTTCGGCTATGAGAGCACGGATTGCAAACGCGCTGTCCTCGACGGATACCGTCCGGCGGCCTATATCGGTTTTGTGATCGGTTCTGTTTATCAGTACGCACTGTTGAGAATCATGGTTGATATTGTTTTTGCCGGCGTCGAGGGCGTCCCCGAATACAAGTTTGATTTCCCGGTATGCTTCATTACGCTCTGTGCTTTTATCATCGTTTATGAGGGCATCATGTTTGCTTACGGTCAGTCTATGAAGAGAATATCGTTGAAGCAGATTATGAGCGATTAAAAAACATTACAATAATATTGGGCGTAGATGAAAGAATCACCTTCGCCCAATATGCTTATATAATTATAAATCAGTTCGTGAGAGTGTAAAGTAAAGTGTGTAAGTAACCACCGGGAAAGCTTACGCACTTTACTTTTAAGATAAGGTGCGGTACATTGCAAAAAGGACATGATGAGATATCCCATGAAATGATCTCCGCGATCACAGACCGTGCAATTGAGACGGCCCGGGAATGGATGCCGGAATGCAGACCAGAATCATGAAATACGAGAAATATTGACCCTCTGCCGGCGAGGCGGCCGCACGATTTTTCCGCTTTCCGCTCGGGACTGCGCCCCTCGCTCCAGTCCGAAAATTCGTACCAGAGGACCTGCCCCAAAAAATCAATTGCACACTTTACTTGACATATACTTGACATAGCCGTTACCGCTCCCAGCCACGATCCTTTTTCTTGTGCTGCGGAACCGGCTCCCTGGTTTCCCGTTGCCGTTCATATTCCTTCCTCTGCATACGTTCCCGGATGGAATGAGGATCTTCTTCCTTCAGCATTCTGGAAACGGCTTTCTCTGCGCCGATTATCGCCCAGAAGTCATATTTGTCCCCGTAGGCTTCCTTGATCTTGCTCTGGACAGCGGCCTCTTTCTCCGGACGGATGGCAAGCTGTGCCATGGCAAGCTCGTCGGGATCAAGGTCCGCCGCCTGGCCTTTCAGCTCCTCGTATTCCGAAAGGGCCGTGTTCAGCTCGGCGGTGTGCCTCTGCTCCTGCTGCTCTAGCTTTTTCAGATTGGTTTCAATCGCCGCCACATCCTTTCGGACGGCAAAGAGCGGCGATCCGACGCATACTCCATGGAAGCGAGAAGCATCGTCTTTTCGGACCGAAGCTCCTCCAACTCCTCCGTCAGTTCCGCAATGCGGCGAGACAGGTCCCGGTGCTTTAGGAGATAGATAACAGGCGTCGCTTTCTTTTCGGTAAGCAGCGCACTCCGATCCTTGCTCTTTTCCTTGATCTCCTCGGCGATCCTGACGTACTCCGCCAACCTGTCGTTCATGATATCCAGGTTCTTTGTGAGACGGCTTTTGCCTCCGGTGATATAGCGGAGCTGGTACAGGAACAGAATCATCTTTCCCCGTACGGATTCCATGGCTTCAGCAAGCGCCGTGACAGTGTTTTTGACCGCCTGCATCAGCTTCTTTACCTGGGCCTTGAGCTCCCGAAGCAGGGCGTTGTCCCGCTTGATCTGCCGGTTCAGCTCGTAGTGGTCAGAGACGATCCCTTTCTTCTCCAGTGCGCGGGCGATCACACCCTCATGGACGGTGGACTGCTTCCCGGATGGGAACTCGGCACTGATGCTGGTTTGCGTCCGGCTGCGGCACGTTGCCGGCATCCAGTGGGACACAAGAAGCACATGAGCATGAAGCTTTTGGCGGCATTGCGGGACAATGTCCCTATTGCCGGCTGACCTCATTCGCAGCGTTTGCAAACAAATTTGCGCAATTATCTTGACACTACCCCTTTGAATGTGGCAGCTTCATTATATGTCTCATATTCACCTTTGTCGAATGTGCGAACATCGGAAAACGCCTGGAAAAGCCAGGTGACTTTTTCGGGCGTAATCTTGCCCTTGCAGCGCCTGTAATTCAGTTTTTCAAATTGCCTCTTATCAGACGCTCCCATTCGCGGCCCTTTTCTCATTACAGCGGGTTTCGTTTGGCGGTGAGCTGTTCCACATCCAGGGCGTAGACCAGCGTTCGCGGGATGGCGGCGGGATCAAAATACGCTTCTTTTCCGGGGTGATAATGGGCCATCAGCACCCGAAGTGCCGCCGGTTTCTCCTCTTCCGAAAGAATGCGCAGCCGTCCCCGGCCAATGACGCTCTCATAGGCCATGGTGCAATAGCCCCGCTCCTCGGAATATCGCAACTGGCGGCGGCAGTCCATCTCAAAGGAGGCCCGCGGGTCGGCCTGCATCAACTCGGCCTTGCGCCCCGCAAGGGCGCTGTGAAAAAACAGCGTAATGCGCCCGTCTTCCGCGGTCATTCCAAAGTTCAGCGGCACGAGATACGGGTATTCCCCGTCGTTCAGAGCAAGACGGCACACGTCGCACCGGCGCATAATGTCCAGCATCTCTTCCCGATCGGTGACTTCCCGGTCCGTTCTTCTCATAAACACGCTCCTTTCCCGCGTCAGCGGTTTCCCAGCTCCCAGAAGGCCACAGCGGAGGCCGCGGCCACGTTAAGAGAATCCACCCCATGGGCCATGGGGATCTTTACCGTATAATCACAGCTTGCGATGGTGGCGGACGAAAGCCCGTCGCCCTCGGTGCCCAGGATCACGGCCAGCTTTTCCTCCGCCCGCAGGCGAGGATCGTCGGGCGTCAGCGAATCGTCCCGCAGGGCCATGGCGACGGTGCGGAAGCCCTGTTCCCGCAAAAAGGCCATGCCCGCCCCGGGCCAATCGGCGGCGGTTTTCCCGATCACCGTCCAGGGGATCTGAAAGATCGTCCCCATGCTCACCCGCACCGAGCGGCGGTAAAGCGGGTCGCAGCAAGATGGCGTCAGCAGCACCGCGTCCATATGGAGCGCCGCCGCCGAACGGATAATGGCGCCGATGTTGGTGGGGTTCATAATGTCCTCCAGCACCGCCACCCGGTGGGCGCCGGCGCAGATCTCCTCAGGGTCGGGCAGCGGCCTGCGCCGCATGCCGCACAAAATCCCCCGGGTCAGCGGAAATCCCGTCAGCTTCGTCAGCACCTCCAGCGGCGCCACATAGACCGGCGTTTCGGGGCAGCGGGCAATGATCTCCCGTCCCTGTCCCTCGATATGCCGATGCTCCATCAGCAGCGACACCGGCTGATATCCGCCGTTCAGCGCCCGCAGGATCACGTTGGGGCTTTCGGCGATGAACAGGCCCTCCAGCGGATCGTAAAGATGGATGAGCTCCCGCTCGTTGAGCCGGGCGAACACGTCCAGCTCGGGTGCGTGATAATCGGTGATCTCGATGATTTGCGGCATAGTCTTCTCCTTGCTTGGTCGATTGCAGTCATTATACCATGCTTTTGAAAAAAAGAAAACGCCGAAAGTCGTCATGCACGGCAAACGGAAATTGACTTTTCCGCTTTATTGTGTTATGTTTTAGTTAGTTCCGGTGCACCGCACCAAAAAGAAAAGGGGTTGTTTTATGAATGTAAGTATCGCTGCTTTGTTGGGATTTCTGTTCGCGCTGGCCGGCACCGTCTATGTCTGCATCTGCATCATGCCCGTTTCCAAACGGGCCGGGCTCTCTCCGCTCTTCCAGAAGATCCACGACATCGTCAATTTCCGTCAGCTTCTGGTGGAGTATCTGCTGAAGATCTTCTACGTGCTCTCCACGCTTATGTGTGTCTGCTGCGGCTTCTTTATGCTGTTCGGGAAGATCCCCGGCTGGTATTCCTCCCGCAGCACGGCCCTGTACGGCATTCTGCTGATGATCCTGGGCCCGATCATCTGCCGTGTCTCCTATGAATGCGCCATGATCTTCATCCTCATGCTGAAAAACGTTATGGAGATCAACAAGCATCTGGGCGGCAAGTCCGGCGGCGCCGGCTTTGCCGAAAGCATCCTGCCGCAGCAGCCCGTGGCTCCGGCTGCTCCCGCAGAGCCTGCGGAGCCCCTGCGTCCCGTGACGCCGCCCGCGCCGCCCGCAGACGACGCGCAGTAATTGCGGATCCTCCGTTCCCCGGCCTGCGCCGGGGAATTTTTTGTGCAAAAAAGCAGGAGTCCTTGGGGCGCCCCCGTAAGGAAGCTGCTTTGAGACAGATCATAACAGGCGAAAAAGAAGGAAACAGGCGTGACTGCAACCGTCACGCCTGTTTCCTTGTTTAGGCTGGATTTTGTGGGGCAAAATCCGATGCTCGTTATACCTGTGGACAAAGAAAGCACTTCTCAAAGCCTAAAGTCAGAAGGATCCCTGCAAACTTGAATTTCGCACACTCTTAATTTCATCAATAAGATTGCGCAACACACACTTCTTGATAATGAGAAGAATACTGATCCCGAATAGTATCGCTGCGGCAATACTCACAATAATCGGGGCGTGCATTTGGGTAAAGTTATACAGAAACTTGGCAGAATCAGTACCATCGAAGGTTCCTTCTACATATACAAAGGGCTTGACAAACCATGGAAACAAGCCAAAAGCAGGAAAAATCCCAAAGAACAATGAAAACACTCTATATACCGTGTTCTTGGATTCTTTCCTGTAGAACAGCAGAAAAACGTGTGAGAGCAACAAAGGGAAAATCGTCCCATTTGCATGCATCCACAGATCAGAAGTGTTTGTATAATTGCCGCCTTCCCCAGTGACATGCGCGCGAAGAATGCTGAACTCGGTAATTCTGTCACCGGCTGACAGCATGACTATCACATGTCCGAATTCATGCAAGAGGATATATAGGAACACTGTTACAATCGCCGAAAGCAAAAGGGTCAATATAAACTTTATCAACTTTGACGTTTTCTTCATAACATCTTTACCTCACATATGGTTCTTTGACAAATCCCGATTGTCATTACCCATGGCTTTTCCTTGATTTTTCATACCGATAAACAGAAATACCCGAAAGGATAGCATGAACAACTGCCGATATGATCATTACAATATTGAGCTGTTCTATACCCGCAATCAGGAAAGCGATAGCTGCCAATATGAAAGCTACGGCTGCAACTAATAAAAATATCTGCTTCTCCTTAATTGTATTATTGAGTGTAGCTTCAACACTTTTTACGCGAGGCAGGTCATCATCGCTTTCATATTCATCATTCAGCAGATAATCTGCGGACACACCATACAGATGGCTTAACTGCCGCAGATTATCTGCATCGGGTAATGCAGATCCGTTTTCCCACCGGCTGATTGCCTGCCTTGAAACATCAAGCTTTTCAGCTAAGTCCTCCTGCGACCAGCCCTTTCTTTTTCTGAGTTGAACCAGCTTGTCGTAAATCGTCATCACGAAACCCTCCTGTGTGCTTGATGATTTCATTGTATTTTGAAGTGTCTGCTAACGCCACCACATCAAGTTTACAAATCCGCAACATGACTTTACATACGGTAAAATCATTCTTATTGCCGCTTCCCACCGCCGCTGATAGCAGTACGCGAGCCGTAATGTGATGCATAGCTGAAATTTATAAACCAAATACAATATCGTCTCCATCGAGTTCCGGTAATAGACAGAACCCCAGCGATTGATACAAAAACTGTGCTTTTCTGTTGTCCTTTTCCGTTGCAAGCTTGATCGGCTTGTCAGGATTTGCTGCTTTCAGAAGCCGAACAGTTGCTTCAGCGGCGCTTTTTCCATACCCCTTTCCTTGACGGCTTTTGTCAATATAAAAACTCCAAGTATAAGCATCGCCTTCACCAAGCCACTTGCAAAGATTGATGAATCCGATCGGCGTCATTTGTTCGTCGTATATGATACAGGGATAATTGTCTTCTCGGAACAGATATGCCCTTCCAATAGAATACCATGCAGGGTTGACCAACTCTTTTTGCTTGTCGTCAAGTTGGCAATCATAGGCTGTATAGATCAAATCGGACTCCGTTTTGAGCGGTCGGATAGAAACATGTGTATTCGACCACAGCTCATTTCCGACCGTTCCTAAGTCTGTTCTTACTCCCATAACTCCTCCACAAACTGCGATTTGTTGGGATGATTATACCATTCTTATTCGGCAGAATCAATCGCATCCAAATATGCAATGCTTTTATTGTTTTACTTTCAAAAAGAAGGAAGGAGGCACTTCCTTATGAAGTGCCTCCATTGCTCCTGCTTTTGCTTTGTCTGAGATGCCGTTACTTGATCTCGACCTTGGCGCCGGCTTCTTCCAGCTTGGCCTTGATGGAATCGGCCTCGTCCTTGGAGACGTTCTCCTTGACGGGCTTGGGAGCGTTGTCCACCAGCTCCTTGGCTTCCTTCAGGCCCAGACCGGTCACTTCACGGACGACCTTGATGACGGCGATCTTGTTGGCGCCGACTTCAGCCAGAACGGGAGTAAACTCCGTCTTCTCCTCCTCAGCGGGAGCAGCAGCGGCAGCGCCGCCCATCATCGCGACGGGGGCAGCGGCGGAAACGCCGAATTCTTCTTCCAGGGCCTTGACCAGATCGTTCAGCTCGAGGACGGTCAGTTCCTTCACTTCTTCAACCAGCTTGGTGACTTTCTCAGTAGCCATTGTCGTTACCTCCAATTTTTTAATTCTTATTCGGCTGCGGGAGCTTCCGCGGCGGCGGGAGCGCCCTTCTGCTCTGCGATGGCGTTGATCGCCCGGGCCAGAGCGGCGATGGGTGCGTTCAGGGTGCCGAGGACCATGGCCACCAGCATATCCTTGCCGGGCAGCTCGCCCAGCTGCTTGATGGTGTCCACGTCAACGATCTTGCCCTCCACGAAACCGGCCTTCACCTGGAAGGGAACCTTGGGGTTCTTCTTCATGAAGTCCACGATTACGCGGGCGGGGGCGATGGCGTCGTCCATGCTGAGAGCCATAGCAGTCGTTCCGTTCAGAACGCCGTCCAGCTCGTCGAAGCCGATCTGCTTCGCGGCAAAGCGGGTCAGGGTGTTCTTGACGACGGAATATTCCACGCCGTTCTTTCTCAGCTCGGCACGCAGCTTGGTGTCGCTCTCAACGGTGATGCCCTTGTAATCCACCAGAATACCGGCAGACGCATTCTTCATCTTTTCCGCCAAGGAAGCGACGATTGCCTTTTTCTCTTCCAAAACCTTTGCGTTGGGCATGCGTGTTTTCACCTCCGTGTGTAGTTGCTGTTTGCTCATCCCTGCAAACCAAAGAAAACGCGTCCTCCTGGTCACGGGGACAGGAGGACGCGGAAAAATCGTAAAAACGGTTTCCCTTCCTCGGCAGGACGGCCTTGCGCCGTTTACCTTTCTCCTGCTGTCTCCGGAATGAGCATTCGTATTATATCAACAAGCCTGCGGCTTGTCAATATCTTTTTTGGAAAACTCAGGCCTGCTTGGTCAGAGTTTCCAGCGTGAGCTTGGCGGGGTTCATCTTGACGCCGGGGCCCATGGTCGAGGCGATGACGCAGGACCGGACATACTGGCCCTTGGCCGCGGCGGGCTTAGCGCGCAGGACGGCGGTCATCAGCGTGTTGAAGTTCTCTTCCAGCTTCTGCGCGCCGAAGGAAGCCTTGCCCAGGGGGCAGTGGATGATGTTGGTCTTGTCCAGACGGTATTCGATACGGCCGGCCTTGGAATCCTGGATGGCCTGGGTCACGTTCATGGTGACGGTGCCGGACTTGGGGTTGGGCATCAGGCCCTTGGGGCCCAGGATCTTACCCAGACGGCCCACCACGCCCATCATGTCGGGGGTGGCGATGACCACTTCGAAATCAAACCAGTTTTCCTTCTGGATCTTTTCCACCATGTCCATATCGCCCACATAGTCGGCGCCGGCGGCACGGGCCTCGTCGGCCTTGTCGCCCTTGGCGAAGACCAGCACGCGGGTGGTCTTGCCGGTGCCGTGCGGCAGAACGATGGCGCCGCGGACCTGCTGGTCGGCGTGACGGGAGTCGACGCCCAGCTTAATATGGATCTCCACGGTCTCGTCAAACTTGGCCTTGGCGGTCTTCAGCATGGTATCGATGGCTTCATTGGGATCATACAGCTTGGCACGATCAATGAGCTTTGCGCTTTCTACATAGTTTTTACCTTTGCGCATGTTACTTTTCCTCCTTACAGTGGTTTTTCGGACGCTTTACGTCCTCCCACATGGCGGCCTCTGTCTGCCGCCGCTTCATATTGCAGTTTGCGGATTATTCCTTGACGGTAATGCCCATGCTGCGGGCAGTGCCGGCGATCATGCTCATGGCCGCCTCCACGCTGGCCGCGTTCAGATCGGGCATCTTCAGCTCGGCGATCTTGCGCAGATCCTCCTTGCTGATCTCAGCGACCTTGGTCTTGTTGGGGACACCGGAGCCGCTCTTGATGTTGCAGGCCTTCTTGATGAGGACGGCCGCAGGGGGAGTCTTGGTAACGAAAGAGAAGGAACGGTCGGCGTAAACGGTAATCACCACGGGGATGATCAGGTCGCCGTCGTTCTTGGTGCGCTCATTGAATTCCTTGGTGAACTGCATGATGTTGACGCCGTGCTGGCCCAGCGCGGGACCGACGGGGGGTGCCGGAGTTGCCTTGCCGGCGGGAATCTGCAGCTTGATCAGACCTGTTACTTTCTGTGCCACTTTGAGCACCTCCTAATAAAAGTGTGGTAAAAATGAGCTTTCGCTCTCCCACCTACGCGGGGAACAAAACGGGCTTTCCCGTTATTTGTTGGTTGCCTCCAGTGCGGCCACCTGGCCGAACCGGAGCTCGGCGGGGGTTCCCCTGCCGAACATGGAAACGGTGACCTTGACCGTTTGATTGGCCAGATCGATCTCGTCTACCACGCCGATGAAGCCCTCCAGCGGGCCGTCGATGACCTTGACGCTGTCGCCCACCTGATAGGAGAGTTTGACCTCCAGCTTTTCCATGCCCAGGGCGGCCACCTCCTGCTCGGTGAGGGGCACGGGCTTGGAGCCGGGGCCGACGAAGCTCGTGACGCCGCGGGTGTTGCGGACCACATACCAGCTGTCGTCGTTCATGATCATCTTGATGAGGACGTATCCGGGGAAGATCTTGCGCTCCACCTCTTTGGTGCCGGTCTCCCGGACTTCGGTAACGATTTCCGTGGGGACGCGGACGTCGAAGATCAAATCCTCCAGATGCCGGTTTTCCACCGTTTTCTGGATGGTGGCGGCTACTTTGTTTTCATAGCCGGAGTACGTATGGACAACGTACCACTTTGCCGCTTCAGACATCTTGACCTCCCGCCCGGGCTCAGACCAACTGGGCCAGCAGGTCGCGGAGGCCGCCGAAGGCCACGTCCAGGATCGTGATGATGGCCGCCAGGACGATCAGCGCGATGATGACGATGAGCGTGTTCTTCCAAACGGCCTTCTGGGTGGGCCAGACCACCTTCTTGGCTTCGATCCGAAGCTCGCGGAACCATTTGCCGATGCGGGCGAACAGACCGGGCTTATCGGACTTCTTCTGCACCTTTTCGGGCTTCTTGGCCACGACTTCCTTGGTTTCGGCGGAAGCGGTCAGATCCTTGGTTTCTTCAGACATAACTCTGTACCTCCCTTTCCGTGTTCCTTACTTGGTTTCTCTGTGTAAGGTGTGCTTCCGGCAGAAAGGGCAATACTTGTTGAGTTCCAGACGGTCGGGCGTGTTTTTCTTATTCTTGACCGTGGCGTAATTCCTCTGCTTGCATTCCGTACACGCTAACGTGACTTTAACGCGCATTGTTCGGCACCTCCTTTAAATTTGGCCGCGCAGACCGCAGCCTGTTTGCCTCCCTGAGCAGGCATAAAAAAAAGACCTGACAGGTAAAGTCAGAATATCACATCCTGTCGGTCTCGTCAAGTGTTTTTTGTATTTTTTCGGTAAAAACCCGGGGTTTTTTCCTGTTTTTTGCCCTTTTCTTTGCAAAAGACTTCTGTTACAATAAAAGCACCTGTTTATCTTATCAGATTTTCTGCCAAAAAACAAGGCAGTTTCAGCAAGGAGGCCATCGGATGTGTGACAAGCTGGATCGGGCCGCGGCGGCGGCCCTGCTTCCCCTGCGGGACGAAACGGGCGCGAAATGGCGCTTTGGCCGCACGCTTCTGGTCTGCGGCAGTCGGGACTTTTCCGGCGCGGCGCTTTTGGCCTGCGAAAGCGCCCTGCGCTCGGGCGCCGGGTTGGTGCAGCTCGCGTCGGTTGACGCGGTGATCGGCAGCGCCCGCAGCCGCCTCCCCGAGGCGCTTCTGCTCCCCCTGCCCGAGAGCGGCGACGGCAAGGGCGTCATCTCCGAAGGCGGGGCCTTCGCCCTTTTGCGGGCAGCCGAAAAGGCCCAAAGCCTGCTCTTCGGCTGCGGCCTAGGGATCAGCGACGACGGGCGGGCCCTTCTGTCCCGCATGGCCGAGGCCTTTCCCGGCCCCATGGTCATGGATGCCGACGGGCTCAATCTGCTGGCCGAAGACCCCTCGCTCCTCACCCGCCGCCCCGGCCCCACGGTCCTCACCCCCCACGCGGGGGAGTTTTCCCGCCTTACGGGGCTTGCGCGGGACGCCTCGGAAGCGGAAGCGCAGGCCGCGGCGTCGGCCTTTGCAAAGGACTTCGGCGTGACGCTGACGCTCAAGGGCGCGCAAACGCTGGTCACCGACGGGTCGCGCACGCTGCTTTTGGACGCGCCCAACAGCGGCATGGCAAAGGGCGGCGCCGGCGACGTTCTGGCGGGCCTTGCCGCCGGGCTTGTATCGCAAATGCCGCAGGATCCCTTTGGCGCAGCGGCGCTGGCTGTCTTTGTCCATGCCGAGGCGGGAATGCTTGCGCGGAGCGCGCTGGGCGCGCGGGGAATGCTGCCCTCGGACGTGATCGCCCGTCTGCCGCAGGCCTTTCTGGCGCTGGAGGCCGGGCAGGCCTGAACCTATTGTACTCGCGCCTGATTTGTGGTATATTGCAATTGTAAAGAAACAGATCCTATGGAAAGAACGGTGGATCCTTATGCATTTTCCCCTTCTGTCCGCCACGGCGGACGCAAAAAGCCTGTCTGACCTTTTGCCGGCGCTGACGCAGGACTTCCTGCTTCACCTGCTGGCGACGCTTCTGATCTTTGTCGCCGGCTATTTCATCATCAAATATTTCTGCAGGCTGCTGGAGCGCCTGTTTTTGAAAAACGACCGACTGGATCGCAGTCTGGAGGGGCTGATCGTCTCGGTGCTGCGGTGGGGCCTTCTGTTTTTGCTGGCCATCATCTGCGCCGACCGGCTGGGCGTCCCCACCGCCTCGCTGGTGACGGTGCTGGGCGCGGCAGGGCTGGCTTTTTCGCTGGCACTGCAGAACAGTCTGGCTAATCTGGCGGGCGGGATCTTCATTCTGGCCTCCAAGCCCTTCCGCACCGGCGACTATATCGCCGTATCGGACACCGAGGGGACAGTGGAGGCCATCGGCCTGATCCACACCCATCTTCATGCCATCGACAACCGTTCGGTCTTCGTGCCCAACAGCGCCATCATGGCGGGCAACGTGACCAATTACACCGAGAGCCGCCGCCGGATCGACCTGCTCATCCCCGTTCCCTATGAATGTTCACTGGAGCAGGCGAAAACCGTAATCGCCCGCACGGTGTCTGCCGACAGCCGGGTGCTGGGCCAACCTTTCGTCCGGGTATGGAATCTTTCGGCTTCGTCCGTGGACATCAAGCTGCGTGCCTGGTGCGCCGGCGCGGATTATTGGGAACTCCGCTCGTCTTTGCTGGAGACCGTCAAGACCGCCCTGGACGAGGCGGGCATTTCCATCCCCTATTCCCATCTCAACGTACACGTTCTGGACGACGCCCGGAACTGACCGATCAACCGTAAGGAGGCCGCAGAATGGCATATTTTTCCGTAAAAGACATGAACGACGCAACCCGCGAACCGCAGGATTTCATCCGCTGGAGCGAGGAGCAGTATACCGCAAAGATTGTGGCGGCTGCCCAGCAGATCGCCGAGGCCGCTGAGCACGGCAAGCCGCTGGTGCTGTTGTCCGGTCCTTCAGGCAGCGGCAAGACCACCACCGCCCTTCGCATCGAAAAATGGCTGGATGAGCACGGCCACGAGAGCCACACCCTGTCCATGGACAACTACTATTTCCGCCGGACCGACGGCGTGATGCCCGTGGACGAGGAAGGCCAGACCGACTATGAATCCCCCGACATCGTGGATATGCCCCTGCTGCGGCAGCATCTGGAAATGATGGCCGACGGCAAGCCTGTGGAAATGCCCACCTTTGACTTTGCCGCCCAAAAGCGCACCGACGTCACCGTCCCCATCCACCGCAAGCCCGGCGAGATCATCATCATGGAGGGTATCCACGCCCTCAATCCTCAAGTGCTGGGGCAGGAGCAGGATATCGCCACCGGCATCTATATCAGTGTCCGCACCCGCGTGCGGGACGAAAACGGTTTTGTCCTCCACCCCTCTATGATCCGGCTGGCCCGCCGCCTGCTGCGGGATTTCCGTCACCGGGGCCGGGACTATATCTCCACCGTGGACAATCTGCGCTCGGTGTCCCGGGGCGAGCGGATGTATATCAATCCCTATAAACACACCGCGCAGATCCAGTTCGACACCTTTATCCCCTATGAGCTTCCCGTCTACCGCAACGAGGTCCTGTTTTATCTTAATCAGGTGGATCCCAACTATTTGGAGGATCTGGATGTGATGGAGCTGGCCCCCTTCCTGCGGGAGATCGAGCCGCTGGGTAAATCGCTGGTGCCTGCCGACGCGCTGATCCGGGAATTCATCGGCAACGACTGAGACGCAAAGGAGCTGAGGCCCCATGGGATACGAGACTCTGCAGACCGAAAGCCGGAATCCCCGCACCACCCATATCGACGCCATGTCCACCATCGAGCAGCTCCGGTGTATCAACGGCGAGGACCGCCGCGCCGTTGAGGCCGTAGAGGCCGCTTTGCCCCGCATCGCCCCCGTAGTGGACCGGATCGTGGCGGGAATGAAGCGGGGCGGCCGCCTGATTTATGTGGGCTGCGGCACCTCGGGCCGCCTTGGGGTCTTGGACGCCTCGGAATGTCCCCCCACCTATGGGGTGAACGAGGGCCTGGTGACCGGCGTGATCGCCGGCGGCGACCGGGCGCTGCGCCGCGCCGCCGAGGGAGAGGAAGACAGCCGGACCGCCGGACGGGCCGCCATGGAGCCGCTGGCTTTGCAGCCCGCCGACACCGTGGTGGGTCTTTCGGCCGCAGGCGGCGCCGCCTTTGTGCTGGGGGCGATGGAGGCGGCGAACGAGGCGGGCTGCGCCACCGTTGCCCTGACCTGCAATCCCGACACGCCGCTGGAGGCTTTATGCGCCTACGCCATCCCCGTTTTCACCGGGCCCGAGGCCGTCACAGGTTCCACCCGCATGAAGGCGGGCACGGCCCAGAAACTGGTGCTCAACATGCTTTCCACCTGCGCCATGATCCAGACGGGCCGGGTGCGGGAAAACCTGATGATCAATCTCCGCCCCACAAACGAAAAGCTGCGGGCCCGGGCCGTCCGCATCCTGCGGCAGCTCACGGGCTGCGCCGCCGACGCGGCCGAAGCCGCCCTGTCACGAGCGGGAAACGACGTGGCCGCGGCCCTTGCCCTTTTGGAGGACGCGAAATGAAGCTCATCGGCATCGACAGCGGCGGCACCTCCTGCCGTCTGGTTCTGTGCGGCGAAAGCGGCGCCGTTCTCTCGGCCTGCCGTGTGGCGGGCCACAATCCCAACATCGACGGCTTTGACGCCGTGGAAGAGAGCTACCGCCGGGGGCTCGACGCCCTGCTGGAAAATTTCGGAGGGCGGGAGTGCGCCATCGACGCGCTCTTTGCGGGCATCTCCGGCGGCGAGGGGGACAACAAGCCCCGCCTCACCGCCATTTTGGAGCGCCTTTTGCCCGGCTGCAAGGCCGTGCGTGTGGGCAGCGACGCCCTCATCGCCCTGGCCTCCGGCCTCGGGCGGCAGAACGGCGGCGTGCTCATCGCCGGGACGGGGACCGTCGGTTTTGTCCGGAAAGACGCCCGGCTTCTGCGCTTTGGCGGCTGGGGTTATCTGGCCGACCGGGGCGGCTCGGGCTGGCACATCGGCCGCGACGGCTTCCGCGCTGCCATGGCAAAAGAAGACGCCGGCCTGCCCCCCACGGCGCTCACCGCTCTGTTTGAAGCTCATCTGGGCATGTCCATGCTGTCCGCCGTCCCCGCCCTTTACCAGGGGGAGATCCGCCTTGCCGACTGCGCGCCGCTGGTGCTGGAGGCCGCCGGGGCGGGGGACCCTGCGGCGCTGGAGGTGCTGCGGTACAACGCCGCCTGCCTGCGGGAGCTTCTGGCGGGCATGTGCTGCGCCTTCGGCGGGACGGAATGTCCCGTGGTGCTGGCGGGGAGACTTTTGGAGGGCGGCTCTCTCTATTACAGGCTTTTGAAGGAGCAGTGCGCCGGCCTGCCCCTGCGCCTGATCCTGCCCGCGCTGCCGCCGGTATTCGGCGCCGCCCGTCTGGCGGCCGAGGCTGCCGGAAGCCCCGAAGACCCCGATTTTGAGCGCCGCTTTGCGGCGACCTTTTCTCTGAAATGACCGTTTTTGGCGCCCTTTGCGCGCCGCTTTTGCAAAGGAGGTCCTTTTTATGAAACGGAACCTGTTTTCTCTGCTGGCGCTGCTGCTTTGCGCCGCGCTGCTTTTGTGCGCCTGCGGCAAAAAAGACCCCGCGCCTGTCGAGCCTACCGATCCGGCAGCGCCCGCGGAACCCGTCCAGCCAGCCGAGCCGACGGAGCCAGCCGAACCTGTTCAGCCAACCGAACCCGTCCAGTCCGCGCCCCCACAGATTGATTCCGACAGCCGTGCGGGCTCCTATACCCCCGGCGGCGATATGCCCGACCTGCTGCGCTATGACCTTACCTGGCCCGTCTGCGACGCGCTGCCCGGCGTTTCGCTTTATTATCAGCAGCAGGCCGCCGAGCTGGTGTCGTATTTCGAGGCCGACATCGAGGGCGTTCAGTCCCGCTATGCCGACGCGGTGGAATATCAGCTGGAGTTCATGCCCGACTCGCACGAAATGAATTTTTCCGTCATGCGGAACGACAGCGCGCTCCTTTCCGTTTTGCAGGATCTGTATGAACATCTGGGCGGCGTCCATCCGGGCATGTCCTATTTTGCCCGCACCTGGAAGGTAGAGGGCGAGCAGCTTTTGGCGCTGGACGAGCTGTTCACCGTGCCGGAAGGCGAATGGCTGCCCCGGCTCTTGCAGGCCGTGGAAGCACAGATGGATCAGCGGGAAAGCGAAGATGGCCCGCTCTATTATGAAAACGCCCGGGCCGATCTGCCCGACCTGTTCAGTCCCGACGATTTTTATCTCACTGACGATTGCCTGGTGATCTTTTTCAACGAATATTCCATCGGCCCCTATATGATCGGCGCACAGTTTTTTAAGATCCCCCTGACCGACCTGAGCGACATCACGGAAGCGTGGCTGTAATGGCGGAAAAGAACCAGATTCTCACGCTCACTGTCCAGGGTTATACCGCAGAAGGGCTGGGCGTAGGGCGGACGGAGGACGGCATGGCCGTTTTTGTCCCCGGCGCCGCCCGGGGTGACCGGCTGGAGGTGCTGCTGGTCAAGGTCAAAAAAACCTATGCTTTCGGCAAGCTGCTGCGGGTGCTGGAGCCCTCGCCGTACCGCATCGAGACAGACTGCCCCGTCTTTGCCAAATGCGGCGGCTGTGATTTTCGCCATCTTGCTTATGAAGAAGAGCTCCGCCTCAAGGCCGAGCGCGTCCGGGACGCCATGCGGCGCATCGGCGGCTTTGACGTGTCTCTCCCCGGGATCGTCCCCTCGCCCGCCGTGGAGGGCTACCGCAACAAGGCGGTCTTTCCCCTGGGAGAGCGGGACGGCCATGTAGTCTTCGGCCTGTACCGCAGCCGCAGCCACGAGCTGGTGCCCGTCACCGCCTGCGCCATCCAGACGAAAGAGGCCTGCGCGCTGGCCGCGGCGGTCTGCCGCTGGGCGGAGGAATGCGGCGCCAGCGTTTATGACGAGAACACGCAAACTGGCCTTTTGCGCCATGTGGCCGTGCGGCAGGGCGAGGGCGGCTGCCAGCTCACCGTGATCGCCACGGCCGACGTTCTCCCGCGGGAGGATCGTCTGGT
Organism: Clostridia bacterium; assembly: GCA_017455565.1. Classification (GTDB taxonomy): domain Bacteria; phylum Bacillota; class Clostridia; order Oscillospirales; family Butyricicoccaceae; genus UBA4644. Next base: position 990 of record JAFSZV010000082.1, on the reverse strand, counting down.
GGATCTGGCCCGCGTCGCCGTGCCTGCGCTGGTCAGCGTGATCCTCAACGTCAACAAGGCGCCGGGCAACCGGATCCTCGGCGGCCGTTGCCGCACGCTCTGGGGCGAAGACCGCCTGCCCGACCGGCTGGCGGGACATGCCTTTTCCCTTTCTCCCCTGTCGTTTTATCAGGTCAACCACGGCCAGACCGAGCAGCTTTACGCCTATGTTTCCTCCCTTGCCGCCCCCACGGGCGACACCGCCGCGCTGGATCTTTATTGCGGCGTGGGCACCATCACCCTGACGCTGGCAAGCCGCTGCCGGGAGGTGGTTGGGGTGGAAATCGTCCCCGCCGCGGTGGAGGACGCAAGGCAGAATGCCGCCCGCAACGGTGTGGGCAACGTCCGCTTTTTGTGCGCCGACGCTGGAAAAGCCGCCGAAAAGCTGGCGGAAGAGGGCTTCCGCCCGGAGGTCATCGTGGTGGATCCGCCCCGCAAGGGGCTGGACGAGGCCGCCCTGCGGGCCATCTGCCGCATGGCGCCCGCGCGGGTAGTCTATGTTTCCTGCGACTGCGCCTCCATGGCCCGGGACGTCCGCTTGCTGCACGACGCGGGCGGCTATTCCCCCGCCGCGCTGAAGGCTTTCGATATGTTCCCCCGCACGGCGAATGTGGAGACGGTATGCTGCTTGTACCACCAAAAGAAAGACTTTATTTCCGTGCCCTACGAGCCGAATGACGCGGAGTATCTGAAAAAGATAAAATGAATTATGCAAATCGGGGTTTGAAGGAGGATGAATAAATGACCTATTGCGGTATTGATTGCTGTGAGAATTGCGTTAGATTATCTGAGTGCGGTGGATGTGAAAAGTGTTAGCGTCCGGCAGAAATGACCAATTTGGGCTCAGCTGAAATCGCCAAAAATGGCTCAAAAGAAATGACCAAACAGCCCAGATTGTCAAATTGAGTTTTTACTCGCCTGGTGTGTTCAGCGGCTCGACGGCCTTGACCT
>JAFSZV010000081.1 GCA_017455565.1 Clostridia bacterium | reverse complement strand
TTCCGCCATACCGTTATATTCCTCGGAATGGTGTCCGATCATGGCAAATCCGACCGCTGTGTCTCCATCGTAGATACCGAAACACTGAACAAATCTGCCGCTTGCATTTACGGCATAAGCCTGAGCCATACTCACCGTGTTCGAAGCAACGTAGTCTTTCTGCGATTCAGCAACTTCAAGCTTCATCAGATCAACGAAGTTATTGTCATTCACCTTTTCAAGTCTTATCCCTTTGTTTTTCAGTTCATATCTGCCTGTCATTTTAAGCCTCCTCAAATCCGGTTTTTACCGAATTCATTCTACCAAACTCCATAGGCCGCGTCAAACGCAAAAAAGCTGTGATGCAACCGTTCGTCTACTCCGAAGCCTGATTTTGCTTGTTACTATTTTATCCGGTCGTTTTTTGTCCGAAATGCAGTAAGAAACCTCTTTTGCCCCGGCAGACAAAAGAGGTTTCTTTGATGGCGGAGAAGGAGGGATTTGAACCCTCGCGACCTGTTAAAGCCCTACTCCCTTAGCAGGGGAGCCCCTTCACCACTTGGGTACTTCTCCGTTTGCCCCTAAGGGCGAAAATTAGTGTACCACAAAGCGCCGGAAAATGCAAGGGTTTTTTGCGCTTTCCGGGAAAAAGCGCGGCGGAGCCCGGTGCGGCCCGCCGCGCATCGCTTATTTCAGGATCTGGGCGGCGCGCTCCTCGGCAAACTGCTTGCTGTAAAGCTCGTGATAATAGCCCCGCCTGCGCAGGAGCTCCTCGTGCCTGCCCTGCTCCACGATCTTCCCGTCCCGCACCACAAGGATCAAATCGGCCTTGCGGATGGTGGAAAGCCGGTGGGCGATCAAAAACGAGGTACGGTTTTCCAGCAGATGGTCGATGGCCTGCTGGATGAGCTGCTCGGTCTGGGTGTCGATGGAGGAGGTCGCCTCGTCCAGCACAAAGATCCGCGGGTCGGCCAGCACCGCCCGGGCAAAGGAGATGAGCTGCTTTTCGCCGGTGGACAGGCGGTCGCCGCCCTCGCCCACGTCGCTGTCCCAGCCCTTTTCCAGCTTGCTCACCACGGTGTCGGCCGAAACGGCCCTGGCCGCGGCCTCGATCTGCTCGTCGGTGGCGTCCAGCTTGCCGTAGCGGATGTTTTCCCGCACGGTGCCGGAAAACAGATGGGGGTTTTGCAGCACATAGCCGATGTTGGAATGGAGCCAGAGCTGGCTGCGCTCGCGGTAATCCCGCCCGTCGATGAGGATCTGCCCCTCGGTAGGCTCAAAGAAGCGGCAGGCCAGGTTGACCAGCGTGCTCTTGCCCGCGCCCGTTTCGCCCACGATGGCCACCGTGGTGCCCTGCGGGATATGGAGAGAGAAATGCTCCAGCACGTTGTCGCCCCCGTCGGGATAGCGGAAGGTCACGTCGCAAAACTCGATCTCGCCCTGCAGCGGCTCCCAGTTTTCCCGCTTGGGGGCAAAGGCGTCGCCGTATTTCTCGATGACCGCGGGGGTGTCGCGCACATCGGGCTCCTTTTCCAAAAGGCCGGTGACCCGTTCGATGTTGGCCTGGATGGAGATGAACTCGGCGATGTTGGCCGCCGTCATCTGGATGGGCTCAAAGATGCCCAGCGCATAGGTGACAAACGCCGAAAGGGTCGCCACCTCCAGCGCCTGCTCCATCACCAGATATCCGCCCCGCAGCAAAACCAGCGCCACCGCCACCGTGCTCACAAAGAGCACCATGGGGATATAGACGGCGTTGAGCCGGGCGGCGCGAATGCCGGACTCCCGCATTTCGGCGGTGAGCTCGCGGAATTTTTCGCTGCTCTGCTCCTCCAACACCAGGGTCTTGGTGGTCTTCGCGCCGGTGATGCCCTCGTTAAAGGCGCCGGTGATGCGGGAATTGAGCTTGCGGATCTTGCGGTTCCAGTGCAGGATCTTGTTCTGGAAATAGCCCGTCAGGGCCGCCATCACCGGGACGATGATCATCAAAATCAGCGCCAGCCGCCAGTTGAGGAAAAACATGGCCACAAAGGCGCCCAGCACATAAAACAGCGCCCAGAGGATATCGGTGAAGTTCCATGCGATCATGCCGGAGATGCGCTGGGTGTCGCTGGCCACCCGGGTGAGCAGATAGCCCACGGGGGTCACATTATAATAAGAAAAACTCAGGGTCTGCAAATGGTGGAACAGCGCGGCGCGCATGTCCCGGCCCATGTTCATGTCGATGTCCATGGAATAGCGGCAGAACATGGTCACGGACACCGCCTGCAGCACGATCACCGCCAGATACACGCCCGCATAGGGGATCAGTCCCGCCACGGTGTTTTTTTCAATGAAATTGGCGATGGCATACCGCTGGAACAGCGGCAGCGCCACGTCGATCGCGCCGCAAAGGGCGTTGAACAGCAGCAGCCCCGCAAAGGCGCGCTTATATCTCCGCAAAAACGGGATGAGCTTTTTCCAGATCTTCCAGTCGAACGACTGGTCATATTCCTGTTCGTCAAAGGCCGGCATTATCGTTGGCCTCCTTCCTCGCTCTCCAGAATGAGGGCGCGGTCGTCGGCGCTCATCTGGATGTCGTAAATTTCCTTGTAAATGCCCGGGCGGGAGATCAGCTCGGCGTGGGTGCCCAGATCGGCCACCCTGCCCTCGTCCAGCACCAGGATCCGGTCGGCCTGCATCAGCGTGGTCAGCCGGTGTGAGATCAGAATGACGGTGGCGTCCTTCAGTTGATCCCGCAAAGCGGCGCGGATCCTGGCGTCGGTCTCGGCGTCCACCGCCGAGAGCGAATCGTCAAAGACCATGATGGGAGCCTGCTGCATCAGCATCCGGGCGATGGCCACCCGCTGCTTCTGTCCGCCGGAGAGGGTGACGCCCCGCTCGCCCACCAGCGTTTCATAGCCGTCGGCAAAGGAGGAGATGGCGTCGTCCACACAGGCGATGGAGGCCGCACGCCGCACGACCTCTTCCGAGGCCCCGGGCCGGGTGGCGCGGATGTTTTCGCCTACGGTCTGGGAAAAGAGGAAGGGCTCCTGCAGCACCAGGCCGATCTGCCTGCGCAGCTCGCCGCGGCGCATCCTGCGGATATCCACGCCGCCGATGGTGATGGTCCCGCTCCCCTCCGGAACGTCGTACAGCCGGTCCAGCAGATGGACCAGGGTGCTCTTGCCCGAGCCGGTGCCCCCCAGGATGGCGAAGGTCTCGCCCTCATGAATGGTAAAGGACACGTCCTTCACCACCTCCTGCCCCTCGTAGCCGAAGGTAACATGGTCAAACACGATGTCGCCGGTGCGGGCGGGCAGGGCGCCGGGGGCGTCCTGTTCCTCCTCGGCCTTGAGGATATAGCCCACGCGGTCCAGCGACACGCCGGCCTTGCTCATTTCCGAAAGCACGCGGCCCAGGGCGCGCACCGGCCAGGTCAACCCCTCGTTATAGCTGAGAAAGGCCAGAAAGCCGCCCAGCGTCAGCCGCCCGTTCACCGCCTCGGAAACGCCCATGCACAGAATGACCATCACCTGCAGAGCGGTGAGGAAGGTGCCCGAGGCCCAGTAGACCGAAAGCACCTTGCCCAGCTTGATCCACAGGGCGGAAAACCGGTCGTTTTTCTCCCGGAACTTCTCCTCTTCATAGGCCTCGCGGCCAAAGGCCCGCACCACCCGCACGCCGGTGAGGTTCTCCTGGGCGCAGGTGGTCAGCTCGCCCTCGGCCTCGTCGGCCTTCTGGAAGCGGCCGGAGATCTTGCCGTAAAAGACACCAGACGAAACGCCCACTACGGGGATAAAGGCCAGCGCCGCCAGTGTCAGGCGGAGGTTCATCCGCAGCATGATCCACACATAAAGAATCAGCAGCAAGGTGGTCCGCACCACCTCGACCAACTGATTGCACACAAAATTGCGGATCACGTCCACGTCGGAGGTGCTGCGCTGAATGATATCGCCGGTGGGATTGTTCTTGTGCCACGCGAAGGTAAGGTGTTGGATATGACGGTACAGATCGTCACGGATATTTTTGACGAAGCCCTCGGAGCCCTTGGAGAGCCGCACCCGCTGCCCATAACTGCACACGCCCCGCAGCACCGCCACCGCCAGGACGGCGGTCGCCGCGATCCACAGCGCCCGCAGCGGCTGCTGCCGCAGGCTGTCCCATTGCAAAAGCGCCAGCACCCGGGCGGGGAGGGTGGGCGCCTCGCTGCCCAGCACGGAGTCCACCGTCACCCGGACGATCTGCGGCGTCAGCGCGTTGAGCGCCATGCTCAGAATGATAAACAGCAGTCCCAGCGCAAAGTGCCGCTTGACGCCCCGCAGATAGCGGAGGATCATGCCCGTCTTTTCTTTGGGGGAGAGCTTAAACTCGGTATTCATAAGGATTCACTCCTTTCCGGCCCTGCCGGAAAAATATAAAATAAAGTATAAAAAAGATAAAATAAGCGCCCTCTGTTTTCAGCAGAGGGCGCGTCCAAAAACGATCTTGCGGGATCAGATCACACGCAAAAAGGGCGCAGGACGGCCTCTGCAAATTCTCACCGTACTCGAATTCTCAAAATGCTTCCTCATGTTGGTCATTCTGCGCACCTCCTTTCATTTGATCGTAAAAACTCAACTGTGTTACAGTATACCCGCAACAAAGCCGGTTGTCAAGAGTGTTTTTTCAAAAGCCCACCGCCCGAAGCAGAATAACCCCCTTGCGGGATGCGTAAAATCATGATATACTTCCATAGACAGAAGGATCAATAAAGAAGCGCCGCCATGCTGTTTTTTTGTTTTCCTTGCCCCTGATACGGGCGTTTTGCCGGTTATTCGCTGATTATTCTTTTCTGATTCCGATTAAGGAGGAGCTTCCTCATGCTGATTTACGACGAAATTCGATTCAAACTGAACAACATTAAGCCCAAGCTCAACGATCTGCGCTCGGCCCTCGATCTGGACAAGGCCCAAGCCGAGATTGTCCGTCTGGAAGAGACCACCTCGGCCCCCGGCTTCTGGGACGACCCCGCCCAGGGGCAGAAGGTGCTGCAGCGCGTCAAGCAGCTCAAGGACAAGGTCGCCCGCTACGATGCGCTCACCACCATGTACGAGGACGTAGTTACCACTATTGAGATGGCCGAGGAGATGGAGGACGAGAGCCTGTTCCCCGAAGTGCAGGAGGGCTATCAGAAATTTGAAGCCGAGTTAGAAAAGCAGACGCTGGACACGCTGCTCTCCGGCGAATACGACGGCAACAACGCTATCCTTTCCTTTCACGCCGGCGCCGGCGGCACCGAGGCCATGGACTGGACGCAGATGCTGGTGCGGATGTATCAGCACTGGGCCGATTCCAAGGGCTTCAAGTGGAAGATGCTGGACGAGTTGGACGGCGAAGACGCCGGGCTCAAAAGCGCCGAAATGCTCATCGAGGGCGAAAACGCCTACGGCTATCTCAAGGGCGAAAACGGCGTCCACCGGCTGGTGCGCGTGTCGCCCTTTGACGCCTCGGGCCGCCGTCAGACCAGCTTCGCCGCCGTGGAGGTCATGCCCGAGATGCCCGACGATGTGGAGATCGACATCCGCCCCGAGGATCTGAAGGTGGACACCTACCGCTCCTCCGGCGCGGGCGGCCAGCACGTCAACAAGACCGAGTCGGCCATCCGCATCACCCACATTCCCAGCGGCGTGGTGGTGGCCTGCCAGACCGAGCGCAGCCAGATCCAGAACCGCGCCACCGCCATGAAGATGCTCCGCTCGCGCCTGGTGGAGATCAAAGAGCGGGAGCATCTGGATAAGATCAGCGACATCAAGGGCGTGCAGATGAAGATCGACTTCGGCTCGGCCATCCGCTCTTACATCTTCATGCCCTATACGCTGGTGAAGGACGGCCGCACCGGCTATGAAAACGGCAACATCGGCGCCGTCATGGACGGCGATTTAGACGGCTTCATCAACGCCTACCTGAAGTGTTCCGCCACCGGCGAGTGGGCGAAATAAACCCTGGTTTCTATCAATAGAAATATAACAAACAAAGAATTGAGAGGTGCTTTCCCATGCTTTCGACTCATGACCGTCCCGCGCTCAAGTCCGCCGCAAAGGAATCCCTGCGCTCTGCCAAGTCCCGCGGCGTCCCCGTGACGCTGGTGACCATCGTTTATCTGCTGATGGTCCTGGTTCCCGCCGTTATTTCCAGCCTGCAATACCGCGTCGTCACAACGCAGCTTTTGCCCCATCTCCAGATGATGAATCCGGATTCTCCCGAAGAGGCCATGGAGCTCCTTTCCATGATGAGAGGCTACTCCACCTCCGGCGGCTATTCCCTGGCCATGCTGCTTCTGAGCATCGTGCTCGCCATCGTCGCCGTGGGCTATCAGCTTTATACCCTGCGCATCTCCCGGGGTGAGGATCCCGGCAGCGTAGGCGCGCTGTTCGACCCCTTCCGCCAGTTCGGCCGCTTTTTCGTGGTGCTGCTGCTGCAGGGCCTGTTCCCCTTCCTCTGGTATCTGGCCGGCTTGATTCCGGGCATCATCCTGATCGTGATCGGCGCCGCTTCCGAGCTGTCGTTCCTGTCGATTCTGGGCGGACTGCTGTTTTTCGCAGGCTTCATTCTGTTCATTATCGCGGTTTATTCCTATTCGCAGGCCGTTTATTTCGCGCTGGATAATCCCGACATGAGCGCCACGAACACCCTCCGCGCCTCCAAGCAGGCCATGCGGGGCCACAAGTGGGAGTATTTCGTGCTGGAGCTGTCCTTCCTCGGCTGGGCGATCCTGACCGGGCTGACCTTCGGCATCCTGAGCATCTGGGTCTATCCCTATCAGTTCACCACCTTCGCCAACTATTACAACGCCCTGATCGGCTGGCAGCCCGCCGCCGAGGGCGCGGAGGCCGATCCCGCCTATACCGAAGCTCCCGCAAAGGAGCCCGAATGGTGGGAGAAATAAAGATATTACGTAAGCTCTATGATAAAACCGCCGCCCGCAAAAGCGGGCGGCGGTTTTATCATAGAAATCACGCTTCGGGCGCGTCAGGCGGCGCATTTCCGCACGGATGTGCGCGAAAACGGCAAGCAGCGGATAAACAATCAGCAAAAAGGGATATTTGGCGCCGTCTAATACATAGGCAACGACCAAAAGACAGAGCGGCGCTGCCGCCACGATCAGCCGCACCGCCAGCGATCGCCGGCTTTTTTCCCAATAATAGGGGCTGAGCACCAGCGCGACAATCAAGCCGATCAGTTGCAGGAAAAACAGCATAAAACCCTCCTTTTTGTAAAATAACGATGCAATCATATTATGCGTTTAGTATAAAGGATCGTTTATGTTTTTTCAATCCGTTTTTACAAAAAGCGGAAATTTGCAAAAATCATACATTTTTGTCTTTGGCAAGAAACCGCAGGCTTTTTCCTTTGCTCATTCGATCACGCCCTGCCGCAGCTTCCAGATCAAAATGCGCAGCACCGATTCGTCCAGACGCTCCTCGGTGAGGGTGCCGTCCTCCAGCGCCAGCGCCACCTGGGCGATCTGTCCCTCGAAATCGGTGGTCACCAGCATGTCGTTCCCCGCCAGAATCGCCAGCACGGCGGCCTCGCCCGCCGCGTCCCATGCGCGCACCGCGCCCATGGCCAGATCGTCGGTCATGATCACGCCTTCAAAGCCCAGCTCCTCCCGCAAAATGCGGTGCACCTCGGGCGACAGAGAGGCGGGCAGGTCGGGATCCATGCAGACCACCGTATTGTGGCTCACCAAAACGGCGTCGGCCCCCGCCCCGATGCCCGCGGAAAAGGGCAGAAAATCTGCCTGCACAAACTGTTCGTAGGGCCGCTCGTCGGTGACCGCGTCAGTATGGGTATCGCCGCAGTTGCCGTAGCCGGGAAAATGCTTGAGCACCGCGCCCATCTGCCGCAGCTCGCCGTTTACCCGGCATTGCTTCATCCACACCACCATGAGCTCCACCAGTCGGGCGGTCTCCTGGGGGCTCTCGCCCACCGCCCGCTGATACATAAACGCCGCGGGGTCTGTGGCCACGTCGGCCACCGGGGCGAAATTGACGTTGATCCCATACAGCAAAAGCGTGCTGTTTTTGGCGGCCGTGTCTTCCATAAGGGCGCCCTCGCCCCCCGCGGCCACGATGGAGCGGGGCGACGCCGCCTTGCCGCCGGCAAAGAGATTGGGGTTGCGGCTGGCCCGGGCCACGGTGCCCCCCTCCTCATCCACGCCGAAGAAGGGGGCGATCTTCGCCGCCGCCCGGTCGGCCTCCAGGGCGGCGGTAAGTTGCCCAGCCGTCAGCCAGCCGCCTCCGGCGGTCTGAAAATCCCGCAAAAAGAGCAGATATCCCCCCAGCTGGTATTCCGCCATTTTTTCGGCGGTACCCCCGGCGGGGCGGCGGGCAAAAAACATCTGGCCGATCTTTTCCTCCAGCGTCATGCCGTCCAAAATCTCCTGCGCCCGGGCGGCGCAGAGCTCCTCGCCGGTGGGCGGCGCAGGATCGGGCTCCGCGGGAACCGGGTCGGGCTCATCCGGCGCGGGATCGGGCTCCGCGGGGACAAAGCTCTCCTGCGCGGGGGGGCTTGGCTCGGCCTTTTCCAACCGCAGGCTGCAGCCGCCCGCCACCAGCAGCAGCGCGAGGAGAAGCGCAATCGTTCGTTTTGCTCTCATGGGGGCTCCTTTTCTCAGAAAGCGGTCTGCTCCAGATAGTCGAACACCACGGCGGCGTGAAGGGCGGCGGCATAGGGCAGGCCGTCTTCATTGACCAAAAAACGGGATCCGTGGGCGGGATGGACGCATTTCTCCCCCCCGTCACCGAAGCCGAAATGCGCGTAGCAGCCGGGGATGCCGCGGCCCATGAAAAAGGCGCCGAAATCCTCGGTCCCCATGCCGGGCACGGTTTCCAGCAGGACGTTTTCCTTTCCCACCAAGGCCGTCATGCTGCGCTCCACCAGTGCCGTCATGTCGTCGGTGTTCACCACGCCGGGATAGCCCTCGATGACCGTCACCTCGGCCGAGGCCCCCATGGCGGCAGCCACGCCTTCGGCAGTCTCCTTCACCAGCGCGCACATTTTGGCCCGCATTTCGGGGCCGAGGGTGCGGATGATGCCTCTGAGTTCGGCGGTCTCTGCAATGATGTTGCCCGCCGTGCCGCCGTGGAAAGACCCCACCGTCACCACAGCGGACTCGGTGGCGGGGATGCGGCGGGACACCAGCGTCTGCAGGGCGCAAACGATCTGGCAGGCCACGGCCACTGCGTCGATGCCGCTGGCGGGAAAGGCCCCGTGGCAGCCCCTGCCGCGCACGGTAATGTGGAAGGGATTGGAGGCGGCGTAGCTCTGGCCGTATTTCAGTTGATACTTCCCGGCGGGCGCCGAGGTGGAGCTGTGCCCGCCGAACACGGCGTCTACATGCGGATTTTCCAAACAGCCCGCGTCCACCATCCGCTGGGCGCCGCCGTCGTTTTCCTCATCGGGCTGGAAGAAAAACTTCACATTGCCCGCGATCTCCGCCCGATGGGCGGACAGCAGCTTCGCCGCGCCCAGCAGGGCGGCCGTGTGGGTGTCGTGGCCGCAGGCATGCATTACGCCGGGGTTTTGGGAGGCAAAGGGCAAGCCCGTTTCCTCCTGAATGGGCAGGGCGTCAATGTCGGCCCGCAAGCCGATGGTCCTGCCCTCCTTCCCGCCGCGGAGCAGGCCCAGCACGCCGGTGTCGGCGCAGGGAGCGGCCTCGACGCCCATGGCGGCCAGCTCCCGCAAAATCAGCGCCTGGGTGCGCGTTTCTGTCCTGCCCAGCTCGGGGTGGGCGTGGATATCCCGCCGCAGCACGGTCATATACCCGGCCAGAGCCCTGGCCTCGGCCAAAATCGCCTGATGATCGGGTCTTTTCATACAATACGCCTTCTTTCCCGAAAATATCAATTTTTATTCTTATCTTACCCCGAAACCGTCCCGGGCGCAAGCCCTTCTTTTCCGCGGCGACGCTTGACAAGTCCCGTGGCATCGGGGTACAATCAGAATAACAAAACCTGCCGAAGGAGGGCTCCGTATGAATCTCAACTTCTGCTTTGCCGACGCTTCTCTGGGCCTGCCGGAGGATATCCGCCACTTGAAAGAGGCGGGATATTTTGACGAGGCGATCCGCCTGCTGGACCTCCGCATGGCCGGCGAGGACTCTGACCGGATGCGCCGCAATTATATGGCGCAGCGGGAGATGCTGCTTCGCACCCCCCACGAATATCCCTATTCCATGGACGCCGCTCTGGCCCAGGTGCGGGAAGCCATCCCCGATTTCACCATGGATGAGCTGCGGGACTACATGGATTCCGGCCGGATCGCCTGGCACTTTGTAAACGGGGAAAAGCGGCTGATCGCCTCGTTTTTCGGCACGCTGGAAAAGACCGTGCCTGCCTTTGCTGCCCGCCTGCCCCAAAAACCGGAGGCGGCGGATCAGCAGAGCCATGAGCTGCTGGACCGGACGGGGCGGCTCAACCGCGCTGTGACTGTCATGCGGAAAAAGGGCTCCATGTCCGCCCGGATCCGGATGCGGGCCACGCTGCGGATCAGGGACGGCTCCTTTGTCCCCGGCGAGACCTATCGGGTCTGGCTGCCCATCCCCGCCGCCTGCATCCAGCAGAGCGGGATCGAGCTTTTGAGCTTTTCTTCTCCGCCTGCCTATGTGGCCGATGAACACGCCGCCCAGCGCACAGTGTTCTGGGAAGAGACCATGACGGAAAATCACCCGTTCTGGGTGGAATACGCCTATACCCACACAGCGCCCTTCGTCGATCCGCTGTCCCTGCGGGCCGACCCCGTCCAGCCCGATTTCGACACCGGCGAGCTCGCGCCCCACATCGTGTTCACGCCCTATATCCGCGCCCTGTGCGCCGAGCTGACCGCGGGCGTCACAGACCCCATCGAAAAGGCCCGCCGCATTTATGAATACGTCACCACCCGCGTGACCTACAGCTTTGTCCCCGATTATTTCACCATGGATTCCATCGCCGAGACCTGCCTGCGGACCCGCCGGGGCGACTGCGGCGTGCAGGCGCTGGCCTTCATCACCCTGTGCCGCTGCGCGGGCATTCCCGCCAAATGGCAAAGCGGTCTGGTGGCCGATCCCGAAAGCGTGGGCAGCCACGACTGGGCCATGTTTTACGTGGCGCCCCACGGCTGGCTGTTTGCCGATCCGTCCTTCGGCGGGAGCGCCTATCGGGCCGGCGTCCCGGCGCGGCACCGCCACTATTTCGGCAATCTGGACGTGTATCGCTGCGTCACCGTCAACGGCTATCAGCAGCCCTATGACCCGGCCATGCGCTTCTGGCGGCACGACCCCTACGACAACCAGGTTGGCGAGGTGGAGGACAGCAAGCGGGGCTACCGCCGCTTTGAGGTGGAGCACGACACCGAAATGTTGGAATTCCGGGAGCTGTGACCAAAAAATTGTAATAAATCGCTCAAATTATACTGTTTGTAATTATTCTGCGCGCATTTTTTGACGCAACGGGCCGTCACGGTCTGCGCCGCCGCCTCCGCGCCCGCTCACAGATTCAAAATTTTGGAGGTTCACCATGACACATGACGCAACAACCGCCCCTCGCTGGACGCGGGAGGAACTGCAGGCTGCCTTTGCCCAGGGTTATGAGATTGGCCGCGCAGCCACGGCCCGCGGAAAGGTGGCGGACTATATTCCCGAACTGGCAAAGGCTGACCCCGGCGCTTTTGGGCTGTACATGCTGAAGCCGGACGGCGAAACGCTATCCTTTGGCGATGCGGAAACTCGGTTTTCGATCCAGTCCATCTGTAAGGTAATCATTCTGGCTGCGGCGCTGAAGCTCCGCGGCTTCAATGAGACCTTTTCCCATGTGATGATGGAGCCCTCGGGAGACGCCTTCAATTCGATCTTGAAGCTGGACACTCGAAGCAATCTTCCCTTTAATCCCATGATCAACGCGGGAGCGATCGAAACGGTAAGCCTGCTGCTGCCGGATCTGGGCTTTGAAGACATGCTGGCCTGCGCCCGAGAGCTCTGCCTCGACCCCTCTGTCACGCTGAACGAGGCGGTATATAACAGCGAGGCTCAGACCGGCTACCGGAACCGGGCCATCGCCTATCTGCTCAAGAGCAAGGGCGTTATGAGCGCGGACCCCGAACAGACGGTGGATCTCTATTTTCGGCTCTGCTCGCTTTCGGTCAGCGCCAGATCGCTGGCGGGGCTGGGGCTGGTGATCGCCAACGACGGCATCGACCCCTTTACCGGCCGGATCCTCATCGACCCGGAGCACGTTCGGACGATCCAGAGCATTATGTTCACCTGCGGCATGTATGACTATTCCGGCAAATTCAGCGTCAATGTGGGCGTCCCCAGTAAGAGCGGCGTGGGCGGCGGCATCGTCTGCGCGGCCAAAGGCCCCATGGGCATCGGTCTCTATGGCCCGGCGCTGGACTCTTTTGGCAACAGTTGCGGCGCGGTAAAGGCCATGGTGCACATTTCTCAGGCCCTGCGGCTGCACGTTTTCGAGTATTAGTCTATTCGGTGCGCAACGCCAAAACGTCAGGATTTCAAGCGGTACAACAGCTTGTTTTGTAATAATCTGATTAAATTATACAAATTGTAATTATCTGTATGGCCGTACTGAAGCGTTCTTCTCTTTTTCTTTCCCGTTTATAAAGAACCCGCCCCCGCCGCGTTTGCGGCGGGGGCTGATTGTTTTCTGTGTTCCGGTTATTCCCGTTTCTCCTTTACTGCGAGGAAAAGCTGCCAAGCCGTGACGCCCGCCAGCAGCGCCGCAAAAAAGCAGGACGCCGCAAGCTGTATCGGCGTTTCGCTGAGGACGATGCCCCAAACGGCGCCGCACAGCGCAAACACGCCGAAGACCAGGGCGATCTGCCGGGCGCGTGCCCGCTGATCGCTGACGTCGGCCAGCTCCTCGGCCTTCCGCACCACCGCCGGGGCGTCGTCGTCGCTCTGATATTCGTCCCGCAGAAGATAGTCCGCCGAAACGTGATACACGTCGCACAGACGGATCAGCAGAGCCGCCTCGGGCACGGTCTCCCCCGCCTCCCAGCGGGAGACCGCCTGCCGGGACACGCCGATCATTTCCGCAAGCTGCTCCTGAGTAAAGCCGTGTTCCTTCCGCAGTTTTACCAGTTTTTCATTGTAAGTCATGGCGGTTCCTCCTCCGTTTTCTGCCTTTACGATAGCACAACTCCCGCAAAAGCGCAATCACGCAGGCGCAACATTTCCGCAACTGTGTGTAACATCGGGCAAATTTTCGCGTTGCGGCGAAGGGGAAGAAATTTGTTTGCAAAGCTCTCAATGCAAAACAAAATCCTGCCGACTGTCGTCGACAGGATTTTCTCTATGTGAAAGCGCGCGTAAAAGGGTACCAGAGCAGAACCCCGCAAACCGGATCTCGTACAGCAGCCTATGAGATCTCCACAATCAGAATCCCTTCTTTATCAAACGGAATCTTTGCGACTGGCTGTCCTTTATGAAAATAGAAAGAACCGCCATGATTCACCGGTTCACGATCGATTGGATTGATCATAAGAACGTCATCCGCCGCCAATGCTGCCTGGGCCGCATAATCATCAAGCGCGCCTTGATCCCATTCTTCAACCGTGTAATTGACATAGACAGGCCAGATGAGAAGCTGATCTGTCTTGAACCTGTCAGGGAATTCCCAGAGGTCTCCACACAGTGCAAGGGTCATTTCTTTTCCATGAAAACGAAAAGCGCTTGTTTGATTCCCCTCGCAGTAGTGGCTGTCTGTTATTGAGAATTCTTTCCATCCTTTCGAGATGCGTCTGTAGTTATAAAGGATCTCGCCGTTTGAAAGGACGACACAGGATGAATACAGCTTCTCTTCAAATTTCTCAATATATCCCACAATCAGAGAGATGCCGTACTGTATCGTCCATATCCGCAATTGGGAAATCGTATCCGACAAGAGTTCACGCGCGATTGTCTTATCGGCTTCATAATCCCAGCACAAGGCGTCAAACCCCTGCAAGAACGCTTCACCAAAACAAAGCAGATCGGCTTTTCCTGCAGAACGCTGCATGGCAAGTTCAATCTGTTTCATATTGAACGCAATGTTTCGGTTCTTACACTGGTAGGATACCAATCCGATTCGCATAACAGTTCCCTTTCTTTCAAATCCCGATTAGTAATATATAAGCGAGGGTTTAACAGCCTTCGCTTTTCCTTTATGATGAAGGTGGATTGGCTGACGGAATTTCCGATTGGGACACCACGCCCGCCGACAAATGTGTCAGCCAGCCTTCATCATCCAGCATCCGA
>JAFSZV010000080.1 GCA_017455565.1 Clostridia bacterium | reverse complement strand
GGCAGCGGCAACAGCGCCGCCTCCGGCGCCTCCGCGCAGGAAACCAGCATCGCAACCGCGGCAAAAAGAATCGTTATTTTATTGATCGTCAACAATTTCACAAGTCAATAATTTACCGCTATGTCAATGTCCCGTTTGGGACAAAGACTCTTCTTGAACACGCTCTTCCCTGGCGGCCTGTTCTTTTTTCTTCCGTCGCAGGATGATGATCTGGGCGATTCCGGAGATCAGGAGACAGATTCCCATAAAAAGGAACAACCATTTTTTCGCCAGGACTGCCAGGACGATCAAAACCGGTGAGATGGCTATCTGCAAGCCATTCAGCACCCACAATACGGTGCGTCCGGCCTTGGTATCATACACAATATCCCTTTTTTCTGTTTTAGCCTGCGGTTTCATCTTCTGTAATTCACTAAATATCACCCCGTTATAAAACATCGCGCCGCCAGCCTGCCTTGTTTTCGTATGGCCTGCGGGAGGGCAATTCGTAAAGCATTGTTCATAAACTTCTTACGAAGCCATCGGCCGCAAGCCTAAGGAGAGCATGCCTCAAAGGCTCATCTCACCAGGCGAGGGAGAAGATCCGGGGGCTGCGGACGCCAGGCTTGAGTTCGCCACCGGCGACGTAGAGGGAGCCATGACCGGGAGCGGATGCTGCCGGCCGGACGGCGACGCCGGGGCCGGCGAGGGCACAGGCGGGGACGGTGCCAAGGCGGGTCCATGCGCCCGAAGAGGTGGCACACCCCGTAACACCATCCGAAACGGTTCCCGTGCCGATGGTATCTTCCGTGGCGGCCGGGTCGAAGGCGAAAACGTCCTGACGGAACTGATACTCAGCCGGTTCCTTGGAGAGATACGGGATGCGGTCTTCCGGGGTGTTGTGCAGGGCGCTGGCGAAGATGGCGCGGTTCACGCCGCCCACGACGACGAGGCGGCCGTCGGGCAGGGTCGCGCCGGTGGCGCCGACGAAGGTGCCGCCGTCGGGGATGGCGGGGGCTTCGGCCCAGAGAGATTCCTTCGCTTCGCTCGGAATGACAGAAGAATCAGTTGGGATGACAAGTCCCTTGTCACTCACCTCCAGGGTCTCGGGGTTGAAGCCGCCCCAGACGTAGAGGCGACCGCCCGAGGCGAAGGCTACGGGTTGGACAAGGGGTTCGGGCAGGTCCGCCAGCTTGGTCCAGACATATTCGCCGACGGTGCAGGCGTAGACCCCCGTCGTACCCACGCCGCCGACCAGGTAGAGCCGGTCGCCGTCACGCGTCAAGCCGCACTGCTCCATCGGTACCGGGAGCGGCGGCAGGGCACGGAGGACCGCCGCGCGGTCCCGGAGCATCAGTTCATAGACCTTGTCCGTAGTCGTGCCGCACACGTTGCCGCCCGCCAGCACCAGCGCGCCGTCCACCGCGAAAGTGGCCCCGTACGCCGTGGAGTCCGGCAGGACGCCGGCGTGGGTCCATTCCCCGGAAGAGAACGCCCAGATATCGGCATACACCCGCTTGGCGCCCCCTTCCAGGAGGCTTTTGTCCGGGAAGTTCGCGCCGCCCGCGACCACCAGCGCATCACCCACGACGCCGCAGAACGGCGCCGACACCCCTTTCGCATACGCCGCGTCGGGGATGGCTTTCAGTTCAGTTACTTTCATCATTTCCGTATGGCAGGCCACCAGGACCGCCGCCAGGATCAAACTAACCCAGGATCTCATCATACAAAGCCGCCGCCTTGAGCATCATACGGGGGATGTGGAAGGGACCCTTGAAGAGGTTGCCCTTCGC
>JAFSZV010000079.1 GCA_017455565.1 Clostridia bacterium | reverse complement strand
CTGCGATGAATCTGAAAAAGCTGGCAGAATGGAGCTGGAAAGGTTCTTATTCTCGCCTTGTTTTCTCGCTGCTTTTGCCCAAATACAGCAAATCCCTCGCTTTTGCTTAACAAAAACGAGGGTTCTTTGACAAGCTGAAAAGCCCGCTGCAAAGCAGCGGGCTTTCAAATCTCCTGTTACAGAGCGGCCTTGGCCTTTTCCACCAGAGCGGTGAAAGCGGCGGCGTCGGAGATGGCGATCTCCGAGAGCATCTTGCGGTTCAGCTCGATGCCGGCCTTCTTCAGACCGTTCATGAAACGGCTGTAATTGATATCGTTCAGCTTGCAGGCGGCGTTGATGCGGGAGATCCACAGACGGCGGAAATCGCGCTTCTTCAGTTTGCGGCCCACATAGGCGTAACGCAGGGATTTCATCACCTGCTGATTGGCTACCTTGAAGTGGTTCTTTTTGTTGCCCCAGTAACCCTTCGCCAGCTTGATGATCTTTTTTCTTCTTTTGCGCGTCATCATCGCGCCCTTCACTCTTGCCATGTTACTTCCTCCTTCTGACTATGGGTTATTTGTACGGGACCAGACGCTTCAGCGTCGGGGCCAGGGTGCTGCCGGCATAGAACGCCTTGCGCAGATGGCGTTTCCGCTTGGCGGTCTTACAGCCCTTGATGTCGTGATTGCGGTTCATGCTGTTCAGCT
This sequence comes from Clostridia bacterium, assembly GCA_017455565.1. GTDB lineage: Bacteria > Bacillota > Clostridia > Oscillospirales > Butyricicoccaceae > UBA4644. The sequence goes on along the minus strand of JAFSZV010000079.1, from coordinate 4,946 downwards.
TGATTTTTCCGGTCTTCGTGACAGCGACACGCTTCTTGGCGCCGGAGTGGGATTTGATTTTCGGCATGGTTGCTGCTCCTTCCTTATAAAAGCGATTTGCTTTGATAACATTATTTTTTGGGGGCGATAAACATCAGCATTTGGCGGCCTTCCAGCTTGGCGGCTTTTTCCACCGTGCCAAATTCGGCGCAGGCCTCCGCGAAGCGCTGCATCACGCCGAGACCGATATCGGTATGGGCCATCTCGCGACCGCGGAAACGGATGCTCGCCTTGACCTTGTCGCCGCCCTTGAGGAACTTCTCCGCGGCCTTGACGCGCACCTCAAAATCGTGAATGTCGATCTTGGCGGAAAGACGCACTTCTTTGATATCGACGGTCTTCTGGTTTTTGCGGGCTTCCTTTTCCTTTTTGGCCTGTTCGAAGCGGAACTTGCCGTAATCCATCACGCGGCAGACGGGCGGCTCGGCCTTGGGGGCGATCTTGACAAGGTCAAGGCCGTGCTCCACGGCGACCTGCATCGCCTGCTGGATCGGGACGATCCCCATCTGGGTCCCGTCGCTGTCGATCAGACGGACTTCCTTATCCCGGATCTCTTCGTTGATCTGATGCTCCAAAGTGCTAATGTCTGAACACCTCCTAATAATCAAAAACGGGCGGCAAAACAGCCGTCCGAACAAACGCGCAGACCAATCTTGTCTGACACGGGATTGTTGACCTCTTCTTACACATGGAGGTGAGGACGGCGGTCCTGCTTTCTTTTAGCAAGAGCAGTATATCAGACGCCCGGGCCGCTGTCAAGGGCTTTTTTGAAAAAAATCTCACCGTTCAGGAACATTTCTTCGACAAAAGGGCGTTGCATTTCCCTGCGGAATCGGTTATAATAAAGCCAGAACAAGATCGTGAATCTCACGGGGCCGGGAGGGATCCTTATGAGCGAAGAATACGGCAACGATTTTATCACGCTGACCGATGAAGACGGAAATGAGATCGAGCTGGAGCATCTGGACACCGTAGAGTACAACAATCAGACCTATATGGCCTTTTTGCCCGCCGAGATGTCGCTGGACGACGCCTACGAGCTCATCATCATGAAGGTGGAGCTGGAGGACGACGGCGAGGAGATGCTGGTGACGCTGGACAATGAAGACGAGGAAGCGGAACTGTTCCAGATCTTTTCTGAGCGTCTGGAAGAGACTTTTGAAGACGAAGCCGAAGAACCGGAAAAAGACTGAGCCCTGATCTGCCCCGCGGGGCGGGGCGCGGAGTATCTTTATTTAACCTACACTGTGTTATATGGGATTGCGGGTCCGTTCCCCGTTGGCAGACCTCCTGCGCCGTTGCAGACGCTGGGAGCCGATTAAAGGAACGGCAGCTTGCCCACCTGCTTAGCGGGTTATTTAACACCTCCGCGTTCCGCCCCGTGGGGCAGATTGTATCGAGAAACGGATTTTAAAACCGGCAGGACCGGAAGAGGAATTTTTTGGGCGGCGAAAGCCGCTTGTTTTTCAGGAGGAAAAAGATATGGCGAAGCTTACATGGAAGCCCGGGACGCTGCTGGCTCCGGTGCCGCCCGCGCTGGTGACTTCCGGCACGGCAGACGGACCCAATGTTTTTACCGCCGCCTGGACGGGGATCGTCTGCAGCGACCCGCCCATGACCTATGTTTCGGTTCGCCCCGCCCGCTTTTCTTACGAGCTGATCCGGGCTTCGGGCGAATTCGTCATCAATCTGCCCACAAGGGAGCTGGCAAAGGCCGCCGACCTGTGCGGTGTCAAGTCGGGGCGGGATACAGATAAATTCGCCGCCGCCGGATTGACGGCCGAACCCTCGGCAAAAGTGGCGCCGCCTTCCATCGCGGAGTGTCCCGTCTCTCTGGAGTGCCGGGTCAAAGAGGTCCTGCCGCTGGGGAGCCACGATATGTTTCTGGCCGAGATCGTCTCCGTCAGCGTGGACGATCGGTTTCTGGATGAAAAAGGGGCGCTCCATCTGGAAAAGTGCGGCCTTCTGGCTTATGCCCACGGGACCTATTTCGCCCTGGGGAAGCAGCTTGGCACCTTTGGCTTTTCGGTGCGAAAAAAACCGCTGCGGCGGACGAATCCGCGAAAAAGCGGAAAGAAATGACGGTATAAAAACGGTTCATCTCTTACCTGAAAGACGAAGGAGAAACGGTCATGAAAAAATCGGTTTGCCTGATTCTTTTGCTTGCCGGACTCGTGATGGCCGCAGTGGGCGTCTACACCGGCTTTTTTGAATCGCGCGGCTTCGAGAAGGCTTCCGCTGTCATCACCCGCATTGAAGAAGAGCGGGACTATGCCAGCGACGACACCAATGCCATGACTTATACCGCCATCGTTACCTATACCGTGGGGGAAAAGGAATATACGGAGGCGTTAGACCAGTATATATTTACTTATAAAGCAGGGAAGACCATCGGAATCCTGTACGATCCCGCAAACCCCGCGAAGATTCATGCCGATTCGCCCGTCGCCGCCGCCGGCCTGATTGCCGCCGGAGGACTGACGGCTGCCGCGGCAGCATATATGTTTTTGAAACGCAGATAGCGGTGCAACAAGCGTTTCCGTGGGGATTGGGTTTTCTGCATGACGGACGGCCTTTTGCAGGACGCACGGCTGACGGTATTGGTTTTCGTGATCCGCTGTGCTGGAGGAAGGAGACGCACATGAATTGTCCTTACTGTAAAAAAGAGATGCGCCCGGGCTGGATCCAGTCGCGGGACGCTCTTGGATGGAGCGAGAAAAAACGTGCGGTGCCCGCGCTGGCGGGATTGCTCGCGGAGGTGGAGCTGCTGTCCGCCACCAAGGCGTTTTACTGTCCGGACTGCAGAAAGATCGTCATTGACCGGGACGATATGAAATAAGCCATTTTCACCCGGAAACGGCGGCGCGGTCAGCTTGATAATTTCTTGTCTTGCGAGGTGAATTTTGTTGACGTATAGGGTTACAGCGATTCTGATTCTGCTGATGTTCTATTCCTGTTACACGATAAAGCTACTGCGGCAGAAGAAGGACGGCATACAAACCATCCAATTGGGAAAAGGAAAAACGGGACTTCCAAGAACGATAGAGATCCTGCTGAAGATCAGCAGCAGCCTGATCGCCGTTGCCGAAATCCTTTCCATTCTTCTTTATGATGGCAACACGAATCCGTATATCCGGATCGGGGGCCTTGGGATCGCCTGCCTCGGAACGATGGTTTTCATCCTTGCCGTAAAGGATATGAAAAGCAACTGGCGGGCGGGCGTTTCCGAAACAGACCGGACGGAGCTTGTCACAGGCGGGATCTATGGATGGAGCAGAAATCCGGCGTTCCTTGGATTTGACCTTACTTATATCGGCATATTGATGACGTTTTTTAATATCCCTTTGCTTGTCGTCACGGTTTGGACGGGCTTCCTGTTTCATCTGCAGATCGTGAATGTGGAAGAGGATTTTTTGACGGCGCGTTTCGGGCAAGCGTATGTTGCGTACAGGAAGTCTGTACGCCGATATTTCGGAAAGAAAAGAAGCAGATCATAAGGTTCGCTTTGCCGAAGATCCGTTTTGCGGCAGAGGCGCAGGACGATTGGCCGCGGCTTTTCTGGTTCATGAAAAAAGCGCCGCAGAGCGGCGTTTCAGCTTGCCCCAAAAGTCAAAATCGTCGGTCAGGCGATTTTGACTACCAATTGTTTTTGACCGTTTTCTGTGTAAAAATGGTGAAAACACTGCGGCCCGCCGCGATTTCCACCCCGCAAAATGCGTTGATTTTGCGGGGGCCCCAATGTATTTGATACGCTTCGGCCAGATGTTTCCGCCCTTCCTTCACAGGACGCCGACACGCGCCGGCGGAATGCGGCAAAGCCGGCCCGCCGTACCCCATGGGGTGTTCCGCCGTACTTGCGCATTTCATGAAGCTGTGTGTGGCAGCCGGAGCAAAATAGCGAAAAAGCCCAGCGAAACGGGTTTTTCGACAGTCTTACAGGAGTGACCGCTGTGGCCACTCCTGTTTTGCCGCCTTATTCAGGATTTTTGGGTCAAAACCCGATGCTCGTTATAACAGCGGACATATTGTCAAATGCTTCGTATCAAGCTTACTTAGAAAATGTTACATTTTATACTCGGCAGCATTGATAATCTGGGTGTCTTTCAGTTTGCCGAAGAAAGAACCGAGCATCCCATCCTCTTCATCTTCCTGATCCTGTCCAGCCACCAGAATCATGGCAACGTCCTCTGCAATCATATTGACGGCTTCTTCCTGCTCCTTCGTGCAGATAACCATAGCGCAATCCACGATATGCAGTTTCTCCATGATGGCTTCCGCACTCAGCTCCTCAGAGAGAGTCACCTTGGCGCAGTCTTCGACCCGGACACCTTTCGGATACTTCCCAAGCACCGCAGCACCGACCTTGACCATGGGGCGATCCACGATATAACCCAGATCCGGATCAATAATCCTCAGTTCGTCATATACACTTTCGATTTCGTCAAAGGCATCTTCCAGACCCTTGTTCACGCTGACCGTACCGCCTGCGAACAGGTATTCCAGGGAAGAGAGCGCTTCGGCATCCTGGATGGAGACATCACCGCTGACGCAAAGCTTCGTTCCGTACTTCTTAATGGTCTTCGGCTTCAATTCCAGATCGTCATCGATGAACCGTGTACCATCCGGGACCTTCATGATATCGGCTTCTTCATCAAACAGAGCAACCAGTTTATCTACCAGGCTTTCTGCAATGATGATTCTCTTTGCGGTAAACTTCAAGCCCTTTCCAATCATCTTATCCGTATCGATCCCGGTATCCAGAAAGAATTCGTTATGATTTGAAAACCTTGAACCGCCAGTTTCAGCTTGCTTCCAAGCAGAGGACGGCCTGTTCCAACAACCTGATCGCTCTATTAGAGCAATCCTTCCCCGGCATCCGTAAATGCTTTGACAGCCCTGTTCGAAGT
>JAFSZV010000078.1 GCA_017455565.1 Clostridia bacterium | reverse complement strand
TGTTTGCGTTTTATTGGAGAAATGTTTAGGTTTTGTTAAAATGAAAAACATCCGAAGAAATTGAGGCGCAGGCAAGATTGTTTTGCCTGCGCCTCGTGAGAAAAGAGAGGAGTGAGAGTATGAGTTTTTTTACATCCATTCCGATGGATCTGTCCAGCCGCGTACGCCAAGGTATTTCTCCAGCGGCATGGCGGCGATCTGCTCCTTGGTGAGCCCGGAATTCATCATCCGCGCCCAGCCGCCCTCGGCCTTCTGGCCGGTGACAGCGTCGGAGGGACGCATGAGATTCATTAAGGGTTCGCCGGCCTCAAAGCGGCGGGCGTTTTCCCGGATGATGGCGATGGTGGCCGCCTGCCGGTCGGGTACCTGGGGCGTGCAGTGCGGCGTGATGTACACCGTGGGCATGTGCCAAAGCGGGGAATCGGGTGAAAGCGGCTGCTCCTCGAACACGTCCAATCCGGCACCGGAAAGGGTGCCGTCCTTCAAAGCCTCGATCAGGTCTTCCGTGCAGACAAGGCCGCCGCGCGCCATGTTTACGAGAAAGGCGCCGGGCTTAACCTGCCGGAAACTCTCTTTGTTCAGCATGTGAAAGGTCTCGTCGGTCAGCGCGATGGTGAGGATGATAAAGTCCGACTGCCGCAGCAGCGGTTCGACGGTGTCGCCGTTTTTGCCGGAGAGCTTCCGGTCGATGTAGTCCAGCCCCTGAATGGGCGAGCGGTTATAGGCGATGATCTTCATGCCGAAGGCGTGCAGACGCTCGGCCAGCAGGCGGCCGTTGTTGCCCATGCCGATGATGCCCGCCGTGCGTCCATAGAGACCGCGCCAGCTCTCGCTGCCCTCCACGCCCCACTGCGCCTTTTCCTGGGCGGCCAGCAGCTCTTTCGTGTGATAGCAGCCCTGGAACATGAAATAGACGGCGTGCTCGGCCAGCACCGGGGCGCTGCGCCCCGCCGCGCCGGTCACGGGGATGCCGCGGGCAAAGACCTCCGGCCGGGCGGAGCCGTTGAGCCCGGCATGGTCGCACTGGATCCATTTGAGGCTGTTTTCCCCCAGCAGGCAGGGATCCACGTCGCCCATCACAATGGCCACGTCCGCGTCTTTGACTTCTTCGGTCAGGCGCTCTTTATCATAAAAATCCACATAGACGAATTCGGCGCCCGGGAAGACCCGACGCAGGTCGTGCATGTTCTGCTTATTGTACCAGACCGTGGTCACCACTTTATTGATCTTCGGCATTAGATATCCCTCCTGCGGTGTTTTCTGGTCTCATTATGACAGAACAGCAGCCCCTTGCCCATCCGCAGATTTGATTTCATGTTTTCATATTTGCCCACTTTATTACTGCAACAAATATCGCAATATTGTTTCTTGCGTCGTCCTTCGGCCTTTCGTATAATAAGATCAAATCAGAAAAGGAGGCGGCCCATGGACACAAAACAAAGCAGATATGAGGCGCTGTTTCGGGACAGCTCGGTCTGGCGTTCGATCTTTTCGCTGGCGCTGCCCAGCCTGCTGACCATCGTGGTCATGATCTTCTACAACATGGCCGACCTCTTTTTCATCGCCCAGCTGCGGGATACCGCCAAGGTAGCGGCT
>JAFSZV010000077.1 GCA_017455565.1 Clostridia bacterium | reverse complement strand
CGAATGTGCTGAGAAAAAGTTTGGAAAATGTGTGCTGACCGCCGGAATTGTTTTTATCAAGTACGTTATGAACACTCGGACCACATTGTCTGACCGAAATGGATATTTCGGTCAGATTTCTTTATTTTTCAACGGTTTGCGGGCTCTTTTTGGGCCTCATTTTTAGGATAAAACAAAAAGATATTTAAACCAATCGACAGGACTTGAACCTCCGACCCCCTATTATTGAGGATATTTAAGGGCGGATTTCACGCTATTTTTTGCGCGGAATCCGCCCTCTTTTCGTTTCTGTGACTGTTAAATTTTTAAGTCTGGGGAATCAACTTGCTGTCGAACAAATCGGATGCGTTGACGAGATCCTGCTTGTAAGCAGAAGAGCCGGAAAGATTGCGGAGCAGGATCTTTCTCTCATCCTTGTACTCAGGACCAATGAAACCCAGCCGTAGCAGAAAGCAGCGGAATGTATATTTCTCATTCACTGTAGGCTTCTGCTTGCATGCAATCTTGTGCTGATTCCGGGCAAGGGCACACAGGGATGCAACAAAGTGTGTGTATGCCTTCGTTTCCTCCTCGGACAGCTGACGATCGAACCAGGGGAATAAGATTTGATTCTCCTGAACCTCAACAGGCAGAGCGTCGACCTCCAGGGCCTTTCGGATCAGATCTCCCTTGGAAATCAGCAGATTCTGCAGATTTTCGAGGTTCTGCTGCGAAAACAGAGAAACAGGAAGGGAAATACTGACTCCGGCGGCCTCTTCCGGTTGATCGCATTCCAGTTTTGCGTCTAACGCAAAGAACTGATGCTCTTCCAGCGCTTGCTACAACTGTGTTAACGTAGTTGGCTCCACAGAGTCGTCTGCATACACCACCCCTTTGCTGTCTATCCGGTAAGGCCCTACCTCATACGAAAAAGAAGGTGCTCCCAGATAGCTGAAAGGTAGATGTGTGTGTGCCGCGATCGTGTGAACCAGCAGTTTCCGATCGCTCCCGGAAACATCGTAATTCAAGTATTTTGTGTGTTGTTCCATAGAAAAACCTCCTTAAAAATTGGGGATTCTGTAAATTAAGAGATCTTGGCATGACGCAAGAGGACTACGTCGGCGCTTTGGTATGGAATCGCAAGGGGATAGAGATCCTAAACCAGATCACAAAAAATGTTGAGCCCATACATGAGCATGATATCTTTCGAGATCGAGTTAAAAGCTATCAAATCATAGGTGAGAATGTATCGTATCTGGATATCCGAGGCTTCTTTGAAGGCAGGACGGTGAATCTGGTGTCCGGCTGACGCGTCTGCAGAATGACGGTATGGTCTTGAACTGAATGGGCCTGACGGGAAATGATGTGCATCAAAACGAAAGGGAAGCACTCTTCCCCTGCCGAAACCGTCTGTTTTTCTTCGGAGAGACAGGCGGTTTTTCTTTACGAGCAAGAAACTCGAGTATGGTGTGGATTTTATCTTGCAATATACTGGGATCTATACTATAATGATGCCGAAAACCGCATAGTGATCGATGGGGAGCTCGTTGGAGCTGAGAGGAAGGATCACCTTCGACCCACTGACCTGATTTGGATCATGCCAACGTAGGGATTCGATTTTTTACCGAAGCGTCCGATCAGGGTGCTTCGGTTTTTTCATTCTCATTTTGAAGGGAGGGAACGGCAGTTTCCGCACAGCGGCAGGCAGGAGGGGAGCGCCTCAGGTCTGAAAAACAGCGAGGGAAGCCGTGTTCCGGCGTGAGAGGAGGCCAGTGAGCCTCGACCGAAAATCGGAAACGACAAACAGCCGTTTCATCATTCAAAGGAGAATTACCATGAAAAAAACCAACACCCGCAAGCTGGCGCTTGCCGCCGTCTTTACCGCCGTCGCCGTGGTGGGAAGCCTGCTTTCCTTCCCGGTCTTCGGCAGCCGCTGCGCCCCGGTGCAGCATATCGTGAACATCCTCTGCGCCGTGTTCCTGGGCCCCGCATGGGGCGTGGGCGTGGCCTTCGCAGCCAGCCTTCTGAGAAATCTGCTGGGCCTCGGCAGCCTCATGGCCTTCCCTGGCAGCATGATCGGCGCGCTGCTCTGCGGTCTCGCCTACAAGGCCATGAAGGGCAAGTCCGCCGCTTTGCCCGTGACGCTGCTTGCGGAGATCTTCGGCACCGGCGTGCTGGGCGGCCTCTGCGCCTACCCCATCGCCACCCTGTTCATGAACGTGGACGCGGCCGCCGTGGCCTTCTATGCATATATCATCCCGTTTCTGATCTCCACTACCGGCGGCAGCATCATCGCGGGCCTCGTCATCGCGGCGCTGCAGTCCGGAGGCACCCTCAGCAAAATGCAGGCGAGGCTGGACGCCTGACGCCTGAAAAAAGGAGCTTCCCATGTCTTCTGAATACCTATCAAACGTCCGGCGGCTGCGCCCGATGGTCCATACGATCACAAATTACGTCACCGCAAACGACTGCGCCAATCTGCTGCTGGCAGCAGGCGCATCACCCATCATGGCGGACGCTCCGGAGGAGACCGCGCAGATCGCAGCCATGGCGGACGCCGTGGTGCTGAATCTCGGCACCCTCAGCACTTCCAGAAAAGAGGCCATGCTACTTGCCGGGAAGGCCGCCTCTGCAGCGGACAAGCCCATTGTGCTGGATCCCGTGGGGGTCGGAGCCTCCGGTTTTCGCCGGGAAACGGCGGGGCTGCTGCTTCGGGAAGCAGAGCCTACGGTCATTCGCGGCAACCGGAGTGAGATCCGTGCCCTGCGCACCGGAGAGACCGGGGAGCGCGGGGTGGACACTGCCGACCTTCCGGAGGGCGACGGAGAAAACGCCCGCCTTCTGGCGAAACAGACCGGCGCTGTGGTTTTGCAGACCGGGGAGACGGATCTGGTTACCGATGGGGAGCAGGTCCTTCGGGTACAGGGCGGCAGCGACATGCTCTGCCTTGTGACGGGGGCGGGCTGTATGCTCAGCGCCCTCACCGGCGCCTTTCTGGCCGCGAACCCGGATCGTCCGCTTCTGGCGGCGGCCGCGGCGGCGGAGACCATGAGCGTCTGCGCCGAGATCGCCCAAAGGCGGCTGCGGACCGGAGAGGGGAACGCCAGCTTTCGCACCCGGCTCATCGACGCCATGTGCAATCTGACGCCGGTGACTTTCAGAAAATGGAGACAGGAAGCATGAGCAATTGCAAACCGGAGTGGATGCGGCTGTATGCCGTCACGGATCGCGCCTGGGTGGGGGAGCAGACCCTCTATGAGCAGGTGGAGTGCGCTCTGCGGGGCGGCGTCACCTGCGTGCAGCTGCGGGAAAAGCATCTGGATTTCGACGCCTTTCTCGCGGAGGCGAGGGAACTGAAAACCCTCTGCCAGCGCTATGGCGTGCCGCTGATCATCAACGACAGTGTGGAGATCGCTCGCCTCTCTGACGCCGACGGCGTCCACGTGGGCCAGAGCGACATGCAGGCGAAGGACGTCCGCGACCTTCTGGGACCCGATAAGATTATCGGCGTCACGGCCAAGACCGTGGAGCAGGCCCTGCTGGCCCAGGAGATGGGGGCGGACTATCTGGGCACCGGGGCGTTTTTCGTCACGGACACGAAAAAGGACGCCCTGCCCATCACCCATGAGATGGCCCGCGCCATCACCGCGGCGGTGGACATCCCCGTCACCGGCATCGGCGGCATCACCCCGGGGAATCTGGACACGCTTGAGGGACTGGGGCTCGACGGCGTGGCGCTGGTGAGCGCGATTTTCTCCGCCCCGGACATCGAGCAGCGCTGCAGACAGCTGCGGACGCGCTGGATGTTCCCTGAAAACTGAATCAACCGCCGCGTATTAAATGCGGCGATTCCGCGGCAGATCGGGGGCACCACCTTCTGTCGCGTAACAAAAGTTAATGCGTCTCAGGAAAGGAGAAAACAGCATGAGAACAGCATTATCCATCGCTGGAAGCGATTCCAGCGGAGGCGCCGGGATTCAGGCCGACCTGAAAACCATGACCATGAACGGCGTGTTCGCCATGAGCGCGGTCACCGCGCTCACCGCGCAGAACACCACAGGCGTTCGCAGCGTCATGGAGGCCACCCCGGCGTTTCTGGCAGACGAGCTGGACGCGGTGTTTGAGGACATCCGTCCCGACGCGGTCAAAACCGGGATGGTATCGTCGTCGGCTTTGATCCGAGTCATTGCGCAAAAGCTCCGGCAGTACGAGGCGAAGAACATCGTGGTGGACCCCGTCATGGTGGCCACCAGCGGCGCGCGTCTGCTGCAGGAGGAGGCGCTGCAGACGCTGAAAACCGAGCTGCTGCCCCTGGCCGACGTGGTGACGCCGAACATCCCGGAGGCGGAGATCCTCGCGGATATGTCGATCACCAACGCGGAGGAGATGCGCGCCGCGGCAAAGCAGATCCACGACGCCTACGGCTGCGCCGTGCTGCTGAAGGGCGGGCACCGGGTCAACGACGCCAACGACCTGCTCTACGACGGCGAGACCTTCACCTGGTTTGAGGGCCGCCGCATCGATAATCCCAATACCCACGGCACCGGATGCACCCTCTCCAGCGCCATTGCGGCCAATCTGGCAAAGGGCTTCGAACTGCCGGACGCTGTGCGCCGCAGTAAGGAATACATCTCCGGCGCGCTGGCCGCCATGCTGGATCTGGGGCAGGGAAGCGGCCCCATGAACCATGCCTTCGACCTCCGGGGCGAGTTTGCAAAGGAGGCGCAGTGACATGGAAAAACGCACCTCTTTGTTTGAAAACGGCTTGATCTGGTTCGGCGCCGGCGTCTCCATCGCGGAGATCGTCACAGGCACCTATCTGGCGCCGCTGGGCTTCGGAAAGGGCGTCGCGGCGATCCTGCTGGGACATCTGATCGGCTGCGTGCTGCTGTATCTGGCGGGCCATATGGGCGGCGTCCTTCGGCGCAGCGCCATGGAAACCGCGAAGCTCTCTTTCGGCCAGAAGGGCGCGCTGCTCTTCGCGGTGCTGAACATTCTCCAGCTGGTGGGCTGGACGGGCATTATGATCTACGACGGGGCTCTGGCCGCCGACACCATCTTCGGTGTGGGCCGCTGGGTCTGGTGCCTGGTGATCGGGGCGCTGATTATCCTCTGGATCCTGATCGGCATCCAGAACCTCGGCAAGGTGAACACCGTGAGCATGGCGGCGCTGTTTCTGCTGACCATCGTGCTGAGCGTGGTGGTGTTCCGCGGCGGCGCAGTGCCCTCCGGAGAGAGCATGAGCTTCGGCGCGGCGGTGGAGCTCTCGGTGGCCATGCCACTGAGCTGGCTGCCGCTGATCAGCGATTATACCAGAGAGGCGAAGGAGCCGAAAAAGGCCGCCGCCGTGAGCGCTGTGGTCTACGGCCTCGTGAGCTGCTGGATGTATCTGATCGGCATGGGCGCGGCGATCTTCACCGGCGAATATGATATCGCTCTGGTGATGGTGCGGGCAGGCCTCGGTGTCGCGGGACTTCTGATCATCGTCTTTTCCACGGTCACGACCACGTTCCTGGACGCCTACAGCGCGGGCATTTCTGCCGAGACGGTGTTCCCGAAGGCCTCCGGCAAGTGGATCGCCGTGGCGGCTGCGGTTCTGGGCACCGTCGGGGCCATCGTCTTCCCCATGGACGACATCACGGACTTCCTCTATCTGATCGGCTCGGTCTTCGCGCCCATGGTGGCCATCCAGATTGCGGACTTCTTCTTCCTGCACCGGGACGACACGGAGAAGGTCGTGAGCCTGCGTAATCTGATCCTCTGGGTGATCGGCTTCGTGCTCTACCGGCTGCTGATGCGGGTGGATCTCCCGGTGGGCAACACCCTGCCGGACATGGTCATCACCGCGCTTCTTTGCTGGGCTGTGAATGCCTTCGCGCCAAAGAAAGCGTGAGCGCAAAATCGTCTGTTTTTCTTCGGAAAGACAGGCGATTTTTGTTGTAATATCAATG
>JAFSZV010000076.1 GCA_017455565.1 Clostridia bacterium | reverse complement strand
TTGGCCGTTTTCTGTGTGAAAATGGTCAAAAACACCGCGACCCGCCGCCATTTTTCGCAAAAAATGCGGCGAAACCCGGCCCGCAGGCCGGTGCCAAAATGGCGAAAAAGCCCAGCGCAGCGGGTTTTTCGACAGTCTAAAGCGGCAGCTCCGCTGCCGCTTTTCCAAAGGCAGGCGCCCTGCCGCGCCTCAATACTTCACATACCAAATCTCCACGGCATCCTCGCCGCCGTTGTACTCCACGGTCAAAACGCGCTCGCCCACGGGGACGAAACGGTAATAGCGGTTTTCCTCTTCCTTGGCGGAGCGCCAGGTCCAGGTATACAGATGAGGCCCACCCGCCGTGTCGTATACGTCCACCGTCTGCCCAGCCTCCCCGTTTCCAAAGAAAAAGCGGTCGGTGGTCAGCGCCATGCGGGTGCCGGACGTATTGATCTCCACCTGCTGCACTGCCTGGTTCCGGGTGGCGTGCTCCACAGCGATGGGGCGGACGGAATAATCACTCATGTCAATGCGGTCAAAGCCATAGCTGTCGTCGAGTCCATTGCCCACAGCGCGGATGCCCACGCCGTTCCACACGCCGCAGAGATAGGTCCCCATGGGGCAGATCATCTGCTCCTCACCGGTGTCAATATCATAAACCGAATAATAGTTGGGCGTATAGGTATCATAATTTCCGAAAACAAAGCGGTGCTCGTCCAGCACGCCGATCAATCCGTAAGAAACGCCGTGGCGCTCGCTGTAGGGCTCGCCGGTGACGTTGCCCTTGAGAATCACCTCGCCGTCCAGCAGGATATCAGGATAGACGCCCGTGATTACATGCTCGCCCATGCGGAACAGTTCGGCCTCTTCATAGGCTGATTCGGTCAAAAGCAGTTCTTCGTCCAGCAAAATCTGGCGCACGCCGCGCCCGTTGTAATAGGCCAGCCGCCAGGGACCCTCCGACGGCAGCTCCAGTCCCATCAAATAGCCCGCGCTGCCGGGGAGAGGATATTCCTTCAACAGCGCACATTCCGGCATGGAAAAAATCTTGAGCAGCAGCCCGTTTTCGGTGGTGCGGATCAGGGCGGCCCGTTCTTCGTTGATCCAGACGCCGCTGCGCCACAGCGCCAGCAGATCCTCCGGATCCTCAAAGCGAAGCGCCACCGCGTCGGGCGGGAGCTGCGGACCGTCCTCCTCCGGCGCGTCGGGGACGCCGGGCATCACCGGATCCTCGGGTACCGCGGGATCCGGGTCGACGGGAGCGGGTGTGACAGGATCCGGGTCCTCCGTCGAAGGATCTGCGGGAATGGGCGCCGGATCAGAGGTCTCGCTCTGCCCGCCAGACGGCGTTTCCGCAGGGTTCTTCTCCCCGCCACAGGCTGGCAGCACCAGCAAAAGCGCCAGCAAAAGGCTCAGAATGGCAACATACTTTTTCATCATTTTGGCTTCCTTTCTTCCGGCGGTCAGTATTCGATCCGATACAGCCATTCCCCGCCGGTGCTGTAACGGTGCATTGCGACATAAAGCGTGTTTTCGCCCATCAGCGTCACGCCGCTGATCATGGCCGCTTTTTCGGAAACGGCCCATTGGTAAAGCAGGCTGCCGGAAAGATCATAAATCTCCAGACAGGTGCTTCCGTTTTTGCTGTACCACAGGCAGAGGCGGCTTCCCTCGCGGTTGGCGGCGGGAAAGACCTCGGGGTCTTCATATTCGTCCGCACCGCCCAGAGAAACGGGGCCGACGCCCAAGGGCCGGACCGCGCCGTTCTTCAGGTCGAGCCGGCTGTAATCGCAGCAGAAGCCCAGATCCTCCATGCGGCAGACCAGAGCCGTTCCGCGCCGGAGATCCACGCCCAGGATATAATTTGGCCCGTTGTCAGGCAGAGGCCGATCCGTTCCGGCGGCAAGGTCGTAAATGCCGCTGTGCTCCAGCCATTCATAGCCCCAGTAATGGTAAAGGAACCGGTGATCGTCCAGCGCCCGGTCAAAGCGGTAGGACTTTGCATCTTCGCCTTCCCCGCCGCCCTGCAGCAGGACTGTTCCGCCCCTCCAGAGGCTTCCCTCCCTCTGAGTAATCGCCGCTTCGCCCACGGTATACCGCAGATCCTCGGCATCGATGGGGCGGGAAGACACACCTTCCGCCGAAACGCTCATTTCCTTGACCGCACGGTCGTCGTCCCAGCAGAGCAGGATCAGCGCCTCGCCCTCCATCCGCTCGGTGCGCCAGCCGTCGCCCAGCTCCACATCCTGCAAAATCTTTTCCTGCGCGAAATCATAGACTACCGCTCTCCGCTCGGCTTGCACCAGCGCGGCACAGGTCTCGGTAAGCGGATAGGCATCCTGCCGGTTGTCGCCGCCGCACAGGGCGGCCAGCTCCACCGCTGCGCTCTCTCCGGGCATATCGGGGGTGGGGACGGCCTGTATCCGCGCCGAAAAGCGGGGGTCGAGCGCCAGATAATCGTAGCCCTCCTGCCGGGTCTTCAGCATGCTTTCCCCCGTCAGAAGCCCCGTAAGGCAGGCCCGACCCTCTTCTTCGAAGAAAAAGATCTGCACCTGCTCCTTTCGGATCTCGCCGGAGGCTTCGGAGAGCTCCAGCGTCCACAGGCAGCAGCCGCCGCCCAGCCGGTCGACGAACATGCCCGGCGGCGCGACCCAGCCGTTCTCAAAAACGGCGTCCACCGCCATATTCGAATAATGCAGCGCCGCATATTCCCTGGCCCAGACCTCGGTGGAAAGCCCGATACGCGATGGGTCCTCTGCCCATTCGTTGCGGGCGATGACCGCTGTGCGGGCATAATAATCCTCGATCGTATCGGCCCGGCCGCTGTCGCTGACGATGCCTCCCGAGGGGAGCGCGGACTCCGCCGTGTCTTCCGGCGGCGGCTGTGCCGAAGAAGGGGCGGGAAGCAGCTCTTTTCCTTCGCAGGCAGCCAAAAAGACCGCCAGCGTCAGGGCCAGACAGATCGCGCCCAACCGTTTTTTCATAAATTATCCTCCCATAAGGATGCAACGTGGTTTCGTTCCCTTAGACAAAAGCAGCGGAAAAATGTTCCCTGTTTCGCTGTTTTTTCCCATTCTATCATATTTTATCATAAATTGCCGCAACATTCGGAACTTTTTCTGAATTTTTCCGTCTGAATCTTCAGATACGCGGAAAGGAGCTGTCTTTTATGTTCAAAAAAACGATCCTTCCTCTGACGGCGCTGGTGCTCTGTACCGTGCTTCTGCTAATCGCCTGCAGCAGCCTGATCTCTCAGGTCTATTCCGAGGCCCGCACCGTGCGCTCCGGCGCCATGCGTCCCGCCGTTTCCTACGAAGAGGTCCTGACCGCCATCCTTTCCGCCCGCAAGGAGCGGAGCGCCGGCGACGGGATCTATTTTGAATCGTCCGCGGAGGCTCCCATGCCCGCTCCCACTGCCGCCGACACGGCGATCGTCAACGAGACCAAGTTCGCCGGTTACGACGATAACCTCTCTGCTTCGTATTCTACCACCAACATTCAGGTAGAAGGCGTGGACGAGGCTGACCTCATCAAGACCGACGGGGAATACATTTACGCCCTTTACGGCGGCGAGCTGCGCATCTATCGGGCCGCCGGAGCCGAAAGCGCCCTTCTCAGCCGCGCCGCGTTGTGGACCGACGATATGGGCGACGTCAACCGCGACGTCCGCGAGATGTATCTGTGGGACGGCATGATCGCCGTGGTCTGTCAGGATTATTATTGGGGCGAAGAGGGCGGCGGCTCGCGCACCGTTCTCCAGATGATCGACGTCAGCGACCCCGAAAAGCCCGTGTTCCGCAGCGAGCTGGGACAGGACGGCTATTACATCGACTCCCGCATGACCGACGGCAAGGTCTATCTGGTTTCCCAGAAGGGCCTGTGGTATTACGGCTCCATTGAGGATCCCATCACCGTCATCCCCTGCGTCTATACCGACGGGGTCAAAACGGCGCTGGCGCCCGGGCGCATCTTCCTGCCCGAGGACGTGACCGACGAGAACTTTACCGTTCTCACCTCCACCGATCTTTTGGCCGAGACCCAAACCGACGCCTGCACCGTGCTGGGCAGCGTGTCCACCGTTTACATGACTCCGGACAGCATCTATCTGGCCGCCACCTTCTACGATCAGGAAGAGAGCGAACCCTATCGCGAGGCGCAGTATTCCGTGGTGGATCACACCGACACCCGCAGCACCACCCTTTCGGCCTTTGATCTGGCCGACGGGCTGACCCTCCGCGCCACCGGCTCTGTGCCCGGGTCGCTCCTCAATCAGTTCTCGCTGGACGAAAAGGACGGCAATCTCCGGCTGGTGGTTACGGAATACACGTATCATTTTCGGATCTTCACCGACGAGGCATACGGCTTTGTGAACTATCAGCCCGACGAGGACGATGCCGTCAACACCAACAGCCTTTACGTGCTGGACGACAATCTGAACGTCATCGGCAGCCTGACCGGGCTGGGCGAGGACGAGCAGATCTATTCCGCCCGGTTCGACGGCGATTTGTGCTACTTCGTCACTTTCCGCCAGACCGATCCCCTCTTTGCCGCCGATCTCAGCGATCCCCGCGCCCCGCGCCTGCTCAGCGAGCTCAAGCTCCCCGGCTTCTCCTCCTATCTCCACGTCTACGGCGAAGGGTTGCTTTTTGGTCTGGGCCGCTGGGCCGACGAGGAAACCGGCTGGGCCGAGGAAATCAAGCTGGCCATGTATGATTCCTCCGATCCCGCGACGCTCACCGAACTGGCCTCTTACCGCTTGTCCGAGGATGCCTGGTACACCCCCGCGCTGAACGATCACAAGGCGCTGCTGATCCGGCCCGAGAAAAACCTTATCGGCTTTGCCGCGGATCAGGGCTATTATCTCTTCGCTTACGAAGACGGCGCTTTTGTCCAGCGGGCGCTCCTCACCGACGGCTGGGAGTGGGAAAACTGGTATTGGGACTGCTGGAACACCCGCGCCCTCTATATCGACGAGGCCCTCTATCTGCTGGATGAGCAGGGCCTGCGGGTCTACGATCTCAACAGCTTTGAGCCTCTGTGCAGCCTGCGTGCCTGATCAGATAAAAACCGCCCTGCAAGTTTGCGGCTTGCAGGGCGTAATTGTCAAAAACCAGTATTGATTTTTGAGGTTCTATCTGATATAGTATTAACGCGAAATTCAAAGAAAGCCTGCAAATAAAAAGTCAAGCCCCAAATAGGACTTGAGAGGAAGAAAATATGCAGGTGGCAGGCAGGCCAAATGGGCAACACAAGAGAGCCACCGCAGAGCGCTGGCTTGAGATGCAAGCGGAGAATAACGTCAGT
>JAFSZV010000018.1 GCA_017455565.1 Clostridia bacterium | reverse complement strand
TGCTGACGCGAACGCACCGGCTCTACCTGCACAAATCGAACACTGCGAATAGGAGGATGGCTGACTGACTTTCCTACGGACGTAAAAGCCCTTGGAGGCGAAGGTCAGACCATTACCTCGCTATTCTAACAGTTTAGGCAACGAGATGTCCCATGCCTATGGCTGGCTGCCATAAATCAAGGGGCAAATATATAGTAACAGGAGGCAGCATGGAACGATCCTATGACGAGCACGCGGCGCTGTATTTCCGCCGGGGCGGCGGCTATTCGGCCCTCTTTCTGCTGGTGCTGGGCTTTGCCGTAGGCACGACGGGCTATCACCGGGGCGGGAAGACGGTGTTTCTTGTGATCGGAGCGATTTTTGCGGTCATGGCAATCTGGCTGTGGCTCCGCGGCGCCCGGATCAAGGTCACCGGCGCCGAGGTGGACGCGGCGGCGCGGCGCAGGAGCGTTTCTCCAGAAGCGCTGCGGAAGGCCGCGCTAAAGGAACTGGCGCTGGACGAAAAGAAGACGGCCGCGCTGCAAACGGTGACGCTGGCGGGCTATACGCCGCTGGGCATCAAAACAGAGCCGCTGCTCCGCTGGGACGAATCCGACGGAAGAGCCCGCTCCTCCAACTACCAGCAGACCTGTCTTTTGCTGGGCGAAACGCTGATGTACACCTATACCGAGGTGCGGTCGCTGGTGGACGGGGAGTTTTACCGGCGCGGTCGGATCTGGCGGTTTGACGCCGTGACCGGCTGCGCTGCGGGACAGACGGCGCGGCTGTGTATGACCGGGCCGGACAAGAAAACCGGGCAGGTGGAAAAACCCTTCCGCCTGCTCACTGTCACAGGGGAAAACGGCGAGACCTTCGGCTTTGCCTTCGGGGAGGCCGAGGTCAAAGCGGCGGAGGAGACCGCGGGGCACGTTGTCCGGCGGATCGGAACGCGGGAGAAGCTCCCGCAGGAGGACGGCGGCGGAGGCCCGGCCCCCGCCGGGAAAAAGACGAAAGCCGGAGAGATCGGCATCCTTGTCGACCGCTCCGGCGAGCTGTAACGGAAAAGGTCGGCCCGATCTGGGCGGCGGAGCCGGCCGAAGAGATTTGAAAAGGAGTGAACGTATGGAAGTCAGCAGCGGCGCAAAAAAACGTAAAAAAATGGAATTTCCCCGCCCCTTTGCGGTGATGATGATCCTGGTGCTCATCTTCGCCATCCTGTCTTACGTCATTCCCTCCAGCGCTTACGATACCGTCAGTGTGACCTATACCATGCCAGACGGGACGGAAAAGACCCGCAACGTGGTGGATCCGGACACCTGGCACGTGCTGGAGGAGCAAAAGCACATCTCATTTCTGCAGTACATCACCTCTTTTATCCGGGGCATGGAGGCGGTGCCGGACATCATCTTCACCATCTTTATCTGTGTGGGAGCTTTCTATATCGTAGGAGAAACGGGGGCGATTACTTCGGGCGTCGGGCGGCTGATCATGAAGATGGGCAAACGGAAATTTCTGGTCATCCCCATTCTTGCCACGCTGTTCGCCATCATGGCGTCTACCGTGGGCACCTATGAGGAGATGCTCTGCTTCATCCCGATCCTGGCGCCCATCATGATCGGCGCGGGCTACGATTCGCTGATTGTCATTGGAATCGTTATGTGCGGCGGCGCGGCTGGTTTTGCCGGTGCCACCACAAACACCTTTACGCTGGGCGTTGCCCAGGGCATCGCGGGCCTGCCCATCTTTTCGGGCATGACCTTTCACATCATCACGCTGGCGGTGTTTATCGTCACGCTGGATCTGATCCTGATCTTTTACGCGCGCCGCCTGGAAAAGGATCAGTCCCGGTCGCTGATGTATGAGATGGACAAGGTCTATCTGGAAAACAACCACGTGGACTTTTCCGCCCTGCCGGAGTTCACCACTAAGCGCAAGGTCATTCTGGGCGTGGTGGTGACGTCCTTTGCCGTGGTGATCTGGGGGATCCTGAAAAAGGGCTGGTATTTTGAGGAGCTGTCGGGCATCTTTATGCTGATGGGCTTTATTGCTGCTCTTATCTACGGCGAGGGGCTCAACTGGTTCTGCGACAAGCTGGTGGAGGGCATGAAGAGCATCGTCGTGGGCGCTATGATGGTGGGCTTTGCCCGGGCCATTCTGGTGGTGCTCAACGACGCGCAGATCCTTCACACCATCCTGCACGGCGCGGCCAGCCTGGTATCCAAGCTTCCCCGGTTCATGGCGGTGGTGGGCCAGTATATCTTCCAGTGTCTGATGAACTATATCATTCCCTCGGGCTCCGGTCAGGCCACGGCCACCATGCCCATTATGGCGCCACTGGCGGAGATGACAGGCCTGACCCGTCAGGTGGCGGTGCAGTGTGAGGTCATCGGTGATGGCCTGTCTAATCCCTTTACCCCAACTTCCGGCAATATCCACGCGGGACTTGCCATGGCGGGCATCCCTTATGTGACATGGGTCAAGTTCTGGTGGAAATTCCTGTGTATTGAATACGGCGTGGGCCTGATCGTGGTCATCGTGGCCAACGCCATCCAACTGGGGCCCTTCTGATGGTCCCGCAAGGAGAAGGCGCCGCCCCGTTGTCCAACCGGGAGCTTCGCAGACAGGCCGCCGCCCAAAGCGGCGGCTGGACGGCGGTTTCCGTTGCGGCGCTGGCCCTGGGCGGCGTCAGCCTCACCGCCTTTTTCGCGCTCCAGTGGGCCATGTTTGCGGTTTCAGTCCTGCTTCGCTCGGGCGTTTCGGACTCCGTGGCGCCGGTTTTGCGGTGGCTTTATCCGGTGCTGGCGCTGCATCTGCTGGTGTCGGTTTTTGCCGGGAGTCTTGCAGAGCCGGGCCTGGACCGGATCGTGCTGCTCCGGCTTCGGGGCGAGGAGGCGGGGCTTTCCACGCTGTTTTATTACCGCCCCATCTATTGGGAAACCGTGCTGCTGCGGCTCTTCATGGCGGTGCGGGTGACGCTGTGGTCGCTTTTGCTGATCGTGCCCGGCGTCGCCGCCCTGCTCAACTACGCCATGGCGCCCTTTTTGCTGGCGAAGGATCCGCACATGGGCGCGCCGGAGGCCATCCGCATCTCCAAGTATTTGATGCGGGGACACAAGCAGCGGCTGCTGAGGCTGATGTTCAGTTACGCTGGCGAGATTCTTTTAAGCCTTTTGCTGCTGGGAATCCCGCTGATCTGGGTGATGCCGCGGGTCAAATGCGCCGAGGCGGCTTTTTTCCGGGAACGGGTGCGACTGCACAACGACGAGGTGCGCCGCGGCGGCGCGTAACGGGAGGCAGTATATGGAAGCTGTGACACGTTTTTTCGCGGCGCTCTTTTCCGGCGGGCTGTTTCCAGTGTTCCTCATCGCGGCGGCGGGCTATCTGCTGGGATCGGTGGAGATCGGCGGCGTCCGGCTGAGCACCTCCGCGGTTTTTCTGGCGGCGCTGCTGTTCGGCCATCTCGGCCTTTCTGAGGGTGCGCTGTTTCAGCGGGTCGGACTCATTTCTGCCGACACGGCCGCGCTGGAGCAGACCTTTCGCTTGGTGCAGAATCTGGGACTGCTGCTGTTCGTTACCGCTGTGGGGCTCATCGCCGGACCGGGCTTTTTCCGGGATTTTCGCCGCAACATCGGCTCTTACGTCCTGCTGGCGGCAGTCATCATCGGACTAGGCGCCGGCCTGTGCGTCCTGCTGGTGGCCACCGGACGGATGGACGCCGCGCTGGCGGCGGGCCTGCTTTCCGGCGCGCTGACCACCACCCCCGGCTATGCTGCCGCACAGGACGCGGTAGCCCACAGCGGCGCGCTGATGCGTGAGGTGTCGGTGGGCTACGCTGTGGCTTATCCCTTCGGGGTGATCGGAGTGGTGTTGTTTGTGCAGATCGTGCCCCGGCTGCTACGGTCGGACATGGCAGCGGAACGGGCCGCGCTCTTCGACGGAAGGGCCCGCCAGCGCACTGGCGCGCGGCCTGCGCGCCGGACCGACGCGGCAGGAATGTTTGCCTTTACCCTGGCGGTGGCGTTGGGCGTCCTGCTGGGAAAACTGGCCGTCCCCCTGCCGGGCGGGGCGCGGTTTTCGCTTGGCAACACCGGCGGCGCGCTTCTGGCGGGACTGCTGTTCGGCCACTTCAAGCGTTTGGGGCGGTTGGATCTTTCCGTCAGCGCCGAGGTGCTGGAAACGCTGCGGGAGATGGGACTGATGCTCTTTCTTATCGGGGCGGGTGTGCCCGGCGGAGCCGGATTTCTTCCGGTGCTGCGGAGCCACGGCGCCGTTCTGTTTCTTTATGGCGCGCTGCTCACGGCAGGACCCATGATCTGCGGCTATCTCTTTGCCGCAAAGGTGCTGAAAATGCGTCTTTTGAACAGCCTGGGCGCCATCACCGGAGGCATGACCAGCACCCCGGCCCTCGGCACGCTGATTCGTGTTGCGGGCACGGGCGACGTGGCCGCCGCCTACGCTGCCGTGTATCCCGCGGCGCTGGTGCTGGTGGTGCTGGCGTCTCAAATCATTGTTTCGCTGACATAACAGCGGACATAAAACCAGCCGCCGTCTTTTTAGACGGTGGCTGCGCTTTTTTCAAAAATCAATCGTCTACACGCTGATAGATGCGGGTATAGACCTGAACGCCCCAGGCACTGCCGTCCCGCACCCAGAAGCGGCAGCGGCCGGCCAGCGCGCCGCTTTTGTCAAAGAGCTGAAACCAGGTTTCGCCGCAGTGCGCCAGCGTGTAGTCCCCCAGCGGACGGCGGGCCGTCAGACGGCCGGCTTCATCCATATAGACCCGCATAGTCACCGGTTCGCCCTCGTGGCAGATGTATTCGCCCGTGAGCATTTCGGGATTTTCAAACGGCTGGCCGGTGGGGTGGAGCCAGATGTGCTTTTCCTCCAGCGGGCGGCCGAGGATCAGGTTGTACATCATCCAGCACAGGTCGTCGGTGTCCTGTCCGCCCTCGTTGCACAGCGCGGCGAAGCCGTAATTTTCGCCGTAGAGCATGCCTCCGTGGGTGGAAACGCCGTGGAGCCCGCCGGAATGTTCGCAGATGATGTGCCCATGCCACAGGCGCCTGTTGAGGCCGTAGCAGTAACAGGGCTTTTCGTCCAGCGGGAAGGCGGCGCCTGCCAGCATGTCGGCGGCTGCGGCGGGGATGACCTGCTTTCCGTCGAGCACGCCGTGGTTGGAGATGCACTGATAATAACGGGCCATGTCGTGGGCGGTGGATTTGACGCAGGCGCAGGAACGGAAGGGCGGCAGGACGCTCCAGGCATCGTCACATTCGAAAGTACCGTCCTCGTCCCGCTCCCACAGGCCGGTGATGTTGCCGTCTGAGGCGATCTTTTTGGCCTCGGAACAGTCCTCGTCCAGCACGGTGCGGGTCATGCCCATGGGCCCGAAGACCCGTTCGTTCAAAAAACGCTCCAGCGGGATGCCCGCCGCCTGATCCGCCACATAGGACAAAATGGCGTAGCCCTCGTTGGAATAGCTCATATAATTGCCCGGCTCGCCCAGGGTGGGATAGCGGCCCTCGGAAATATAGTCTACGATCTGGTCGATCCTGTCCATTTTGTTGGGGGCGGTGGCCTTCATGGCGCGTGTCCAATCGCTTTCCCGGCGTTCGGGGGTGTTCATGGCGATGGACCACTCCAGCGGCTCCATGGGCGGGATGCCTGCGGTGTGGGTGGCCAGATGGTGCAGGGTGACGCTCTGCCGCGGCGTGCCCCTGAGGGCAAAGGAGGGGAAGTACTTTGTCACGGGGTCGCTGAAAGAGCATTTTCCCTCTACGGCCAGCATACACAGCGCCAGCGTGGCGGTGGACTTGCTCATGGAGGCGATGCCCATTACGGTGTGCTCATTTACGGCACGGCCCGTCTTGTCGGCCACGCCGTAGCCCTTTTCAAAGACGACGCCCTCGGGCCCGCGGATACAGACCGTGACGCCGGGGAGCTTTTTCTCCGCGATGCGCTTTGCCAGCGCGGCGTCCAGCGCCTTGAGATCGTAGGTCATGCAAAGACTTCCTCAGCCTTTTACCGTGCCGTCGGCGTTAAAGACGGGCAGCTTTTCCAGATAGATGATATCATCCCGCGACTGGGCCTTGCCCTCGGCCAGAATGGCCATGCGTCCTGCCACGCTGCCGCCGGCCTGATTGACCAGCGCCTCGATGGCGGCCAGCGATTCGCCGGTGGAGATCACGTCGTCCACGATGAGGATGCGCTTGCCGCGCATCAGCTCGGCGTCGGCGGTGTCCAGATACAGATGCTGCTCGGCGTCGGTGGTGATGGAGCGGACGTTGACCTGGAACACGCCGGTCATATAGAGCTTGGGATGCTTGCGGGCGATGAAATAATGGGCGTCGCCATGCTGCTGGGCCATCTCGTGGGCCAGTGGGATACCCTTGGCCTCGGCGGTGATGAGATAATCGTATTCGGGCGCCAGCTTGAGAAGATCCCGGGCGCAGGCCACGGTGAGGGGCGCGTCGCCAAAGATCACGAACGCGCCGATATACAGGTCGTCGGTGACGCGGCAGATGGGCAGCTTCCGTTCAAGACCGGCAATGGTCATGGGATAATAATGCATAACAACAGCCTCTCTTCTCCAAAAAATAAGGATGCGCGGGAGCGTATCCTACTTTATTTTACCCCAGGAAAGCGGGAATGTCAATTTCCGCTGGCTGTTTTCCCGAAGAAAACGCCGCTCCCGCCGGAAAAAGCACGTTTGCCGCCCGAACCCGCGCTTTTCCCCTTGCTTTTTTGGCGGCTTTCCGGTAAACTGAAGCTGTAAGAACAGACAAAAGCTGCCGCTCGCCACGTCCCTTCCGGTCGTGGGATTTGTTTTTTGAGCGGCAGCGGAACGATCATCCTGGGGAGGAGATGTCAATGGAAAAGCTTTTTCATCTGAAGAAAAACGGCACCACTGTCCGCACCGAGATTTTGGCGGGTCTGACCACCTTTATGACCATGGCCTATATCATCGCCCTCAACCCCAATCTGCTGACGGGCTTCGGCGCCGAGGGAGGCGTTTTGTGGAACGGCGTGTTTCTGGCCACCTGCATCGCCTCGGCCATCGGCACGGTGTGCATGGGCCTTTTGGCCAACAAGCCCTTTGTCATGGCTCCGGGCATGGGGCTCAACAGCTTCTTCGCCGTGGTAGTGGCCAACATCGCCGCCATGACGGGGATGACCTATCTTCAGTCGTTCCGCTCGGCGCTGGTCATCATCTTTGTCGAAGGTATGGTCTTCATCGCCATGTCGGTTTTCAACGTGCGGGAAAAGATTGTAGCGGCCATCCCCATGGGCGTCCGGCTGGGCATTGGCCCCGCCATCGGCCTGATGCTGATGAACATTGGCTTCGGCTCCAATGTGGGCATTTACACCGCAACCGGCGGCCCCTTTTACGCCATGCGGGATTTTTTTGGCGCGCTCACTGCTGCTTACGCCAAAGAGCAGATGGGCTCGGGCTATCCCGTGATGGTGCTCACCGTGGTCACCATGTTCTTGGGGCTTTTCGTCATCGCCGCGCTGGATCACAAAAAAGTCAAGGGTGCCGTGCTTTACGGGATGCTGGCCGCCTCGGCGGTCTACTGGGCGGGAGAGGCCGTCTTTTTACATGCCAACCCCTTCGCCAGTCTTAAAACCGCCTCATTTTTGCCGCCCTTCGGCGATCTGGCGAAGACCACCCTCTTCAAGCTGGATTTCGCCGGGTTTGCCCAGGTGGGCTGGTTTACTCTGATCACGCTGGTAATCACCTTCTGCATCATCGACATGTTTGACACCATCGGCACGCTGGTGGGCACGGCTTCCCGCGCCGGGATGCTGGACAAAGAGGGCAATATGCCTAAGATGAAAGAGGCGTTGCTCTCCGACGCGGTGGGCACCATCGCCGGCTCGATGACCGGCACCTCCACCGTCACCACCTTTGTGGAATCGGCCTCCGGCGTGGAAGCCGGCGGACGCACGGGGCTCACGGCCATCGTGGCGGCCGTCCTGTTCCTTCTGTGCATGTTCATCGCGCCGGTGGCGGCCATCATTCCCGCGGCGGCCACCTCGGCGGCGCTGATCTATGTGGGCGTCCTGATGCTGAACAACCTCAGACAGATCGACTTCAACGACCTGTCCCAGACGCTGCCAGTTTTCATCATGCTCATCGCCATGCCCATTTCCGGCTCCATCGGCCACGGCATCGGCCTGGCGCTTATCAGCTACACCGTGCTCAAGTTGTGTACCGGCAAGGCGAAGGAGGTCTCGGCCCTGACTTATGTGCTGTCGGTGATCTTTTTGTTGAAATTCTTCCTTGCCATTTAAAACTGCGCAAAACAAAAGGAGAGGGGCGCGGCCCCTCTTCTTTTGTTTTACCTTGTTACGGCCGCACCACGGATTTCTTTTCCCGGATGGCACGCTTCCAGCAACGGTGGCACATGGCGACGTAGCTGTCGTTGCCCCCCAGAAAGACCTGCTCGCCGGCGGTGATCACCCGGCCCTCGCCGTCGATGCGGGCGTTGACGGTGGCCTTTGCGCCGCAGGCGCACACCGTTTTGATCTCGGTGATGGAGTCGGCCACCTCAAACAGGCGGGCGCTGCCCGGGAAAAGATGGGTGAGGAAGTCGGTGCGCAGGCCGAAGCAGAGAACGGGGATATCGTCCTCGTCCACCAGCGACCGGAGCTGGTCGATCTGCGCGGGGGTGAAAAACTGGCATTCATCGGCAATGATCACGTCCCGCGGCGCCATCTGATGATAGAGCGCCGCCAGGTCGCAGCCGGGCGGGATGGCGTCGGCCTCCTGCTGCAGGCCGATGCGGGAGCGGACGGCGCTTTTGCCATCGCGGGTGTCCACCGAGGGCTTGATGAGCCAGACCGTCATGCCCAGCTCCTCATAATTGAACTTTGTGATGAGGGCCTGGGCCGATTTCGAGCTGCCCATGGCGCCATATTTGAAATAGAGCTTTCCCACGCGGGATCCCCTCCTTGCGCTTTTTTCTTTTATCATACGGCAAAAGCGCGGAAATGTAAAGAATTCGCAGAAACCGATCTTTGCGGAAAAATGCCCTTGAATTTGCGGAAAATCTTTGCTATAATGCAAAAGTACCACGCAGGGTTGGTATATCGGTATTACCCCAGCTTCCCAAGCTGGTGAGGCGGGTTCGACTCCCGTACCCTGCTCCATCCCCCGCGAAATCGACAGATTTCGCGGGGCTTTTTTTACGGAACGTCCCCGGCGGCGAGGCTCACGGCGGACTTTCGCCTGTTCTCCGCTGCCGTGACAGTCCTGCGCGGAATGCCGAGAGATAGTCCTCGTTGTGGTCGATGCGGTATTGCCGCGCGACCGTGCCGTCCGCCGCATAGTCGGTCCCGTTCCACCACACGGCGGCGCAGAGCCGGGGGTATTCCTCGATGTGCGCGAACATATCCGTGATCCAGGCCGCCTTATCTCCGCCGAAATCGGAGCAGGAGAACTCCGTAATGAGGATCGGGCAGCTGCAGCGCATCTCCGCGTCCGCCAGGATGGGCGCGTAGATCGCCTCGAAGCTGCGCCATGCTTCGCCCGTATAGTAAGTGCCGGTGTTATAACCCGTGATGCCGTACAGATCGCAGCCCTCGTCGGGATAATACATAGACATGTGATTCCAGCGGAACTGCGGATAAGCGCGCTCGTTTGGATTCCACACCCACAGAATGTTGTCGGCTCCGGCTTTCCGGAAAAACCCGGTCACATAAGAATACAGCGCACGGAAAAGCGACGGATCCATCGAGGTGTTCCGGCCGTTGTAGCCGCACCAGTCGCCGTTCATCTCGTTGAACAGCCGAAGAAGCACGGGATGCCCGAAGTCCGCCACCGCCTTTGCATATTCCCGCAGGAAACCGTCATATTCCCCGTCCAGCACCCCGTATACCTCTGCGGCGCTTTGCGCCTGGAGGGTCAGCATGACAATCCGCCCGTCGTCCCACGCGGTTTGCAGCGGCACGGCGACGGCGTCGGGGTCATAGACGGGCTTCAGATCGGAATACATCATCAGGAACCGGAATTTGCAGTCAAGCCGTTCCTCGATCTGCCTGACCGTCGACAGCGTATAGGGCGCGTCGGGACTGTAAAAGCCCCACGTGAAGTCCGCTCCGTCGCCGAACATGGCGTCGCAGAGCGCCAGCGCTTCTTCGTTTTTCGGGCCGCTGCCGCCGCCGATCTGTACTGGTGCCGCCGCTGCCGTCGGCCGGTAACAAATCAAACCGGCGCGCAGCGCCTCCACCTCCGCCCGGCTCACGGCGCAGTCTGTTTTCAGCAGCAGGGTATAGACCCGTGCGCTGCGGACAATATCCAGACAGGTGTAGTAATGATGGTCGTTCTCCACGCGGGACAGACGTTGCCGATGCCATGCCGTCACGGCCAGCATGCCGCCGCAAAGCGGCTCGGCATATTTTTTGTCCAAAACGTGATGCACCGGGTCTTCCTTCAGAAAGCGTTTGGAATAGTCGATGTAGGTTGCGGCCCGGATCCCGTTCAACGGTTCAACATAAATATCCAGCGTCCGGTCGGGCCATGTGACGCTGACGCCCGCCTCCGCACGCGAGAAATCCACCGCCGCGCCTTCGGCGAGCGGAAGGCAGTAGCCGTCCGCGTTGTTGACCAGGACCGGCTTGCCGTCGCGGAAAACGACGGCGGCCGGGCCTGCCGCCGCGGCATAACCCGGCTGCCGGGCAGGGATTTGAAGCAGCCCGTATACAACGAGCGACAAAAGCACCGCTGCGGCCAGCCGGATCGCAGCGCGGCGGATTCTTTGAGTGCTGTCACGTTTCATTTGTATTGCTCCTCCGGTTTGCCTGCGCTGCAATGAAAGAAGACGATATCATCGCAGCATCATTCATCCGTCTGACCCTGTGACCGTGCATGACAGACCCCACCGTTACTATATCATGGTTGGAAAAGAATGTAAATCTATTTCAGACAATTTATCTAGAAGTCAATGTAGCAGTTAATAGCCAATAAGGCAGCTACAGCGACAGATCTTCGAAAAAGACAGGCTGCTTTACGAAAACAGAATTCGAGATTTTTAGGAAAAGCGGGCATAGCGGCGCCCCCGCGGAACGCTTCCGCGGGGGCGCTTTTCATTCTCCCTTATGCTTTTTCCGCCTGTCCAGGCGGCTGCTGAGGCGGGTGCCGGCGGTCTGGATGAGCTGCACCAGCAGGATCAGCAGCGCCACGGCGGCCAGCATGACGAGATACTGATAGCGGTAATAGCCGTAATTGATGGCGATCTTTCCCAGTCCGCCGCCCCCCAGGATGCCGCTCATGGCGGAATAGCCCAGAATCGTGGTGACGGCGATGGCAGCGTCGGAGACCAGCGAGGGCACGCTTTCGGGCAGCATCACCCGTGTGACGATCTGCACGGGCGAGGCTCCCATACTGCGGGCCATTTCGATCAGCGCGGGATCCACCTCCCGCAGGATGCCTTCGGCCAGCCGCGCCGCAAAGGGGAAGGCGGCGATCACCAGCGGCACCACCGTGGCCGCCGTTCCCACCACCGTGCCCACGATCAGGCGGGTGAGGGGAAAGACCAGGATCATCAGGATCAGAAAGGGCACCGACCGCAGCAGGTTGACGACCCAGTTGAGCAGCCGCAGCAGCCGGGGCGGCAGGGGAAGGACGCCGTCCCGCTCGCCCGCCGCCAGCAGGACGCCCAGCGGCAGACCGATGAGAAAGGCAAAGAGCGCGGACAGCAGGGTGACGTAGACCGTCTCCCACAGGGCCAGGGGAAATTGGGTGCGGATGATCTCCCACGCGCCTAAAAGCGCCTCGGAAGAAAACAGGCGTTCAATCATGCCGGGTCACCTCCTCCGCCAGCACGTCGGGCATTTCGGTGAGATAGGCCACGGCCCGCGACACGGGGCCGTCGCCGCCGGTGACGCCCAGCAGCATCGAGCCGAACATCCGCTCGCCGATGGCGCGTGTGGAGGCGTAGGCGATGTTGGCGGCGATGCCCTGCTCCAGCGCCATGCGGGCGATGAGGGGCGTGGCGGTGGCCCGGGCCCCGTTGAAGACCACGCGGATGAACCGTTCACCCTTCCGGCAGGCTAAGGGCGCGCCGGGTCCGCCTTCGGGAAAGACCAGCCGCCGGGCGGCGGCCGAACGGGGATCGGAAAAGACCTGACCCACTTCGCCCTGTTCCGCCAGGCTGCCCCCATCGAGAATGGCCACATGCCGGCAGATCCGTTCCACCACGCTCATCTGATGGGTGATGACGATCACGGTGATGCCCAGCCGGCGATTGACATCCTGCAGCAGGTCAAGAATAGCGCTGGTGGTGGCAGGATCCAGAGCCGAGGTGGCCTCGTCGCACAAAAGGACCTTGGGATCGGCCGCCAGCGCCCGGGCGATGGCGGCCCGCTGCTGCTGTCCGCCGGAAAGATGGGCTGGATAGGCGCCGGCCTTATCCGCAAGGCCTACCAGCTCCAGAAGCTCCAACGCTCGTCGCTTTGCTTCCGCGGGCCTTACGCCTGCCAGACGCAGCGGAAAGCAGACGTTTTGTAGGCAGGTGCGCTGCATCAGCAGGTAAAATCCTTGAAAGATCATGGCGATCTGCCGCCGCATGATGCGTTTTTCCCGCTCCGAAAGGGTTTCGGCGTTGACACCGTCGACGATCACGCTGCCGGCGGTAGGACGTTCCAGCAGGTCAATGCAGCGCACCAGGGTGCTTTTTCCGGCGCCGCTCATGCCGATGATACCGAAGATATCCCCGTCGGGGATCGTGAGAGAAACGTCCTTCAGCGCTTCCACAGGCCCGTTTTCTCCGGGAAAGATTTTGGAAAGGTGTTTCAGTTCGATCATAATTGCCTCCCAACCGGCGCGGGGCGGTGGCTTATTTCAGCGCGCCCAGATCGCTCTGGTTTCCGCCGTAAAGGCCCATCGGTTCTATGTGGATGGCGGCTGCGCTTACCAGGTGGGTGCCGTTTTTGGCGTTGAAATCCTCCAGATAGGGCGCGTGCTGAAAGTAGTTGGCGTCGAGCTCGCCGCTTTCTACCACGTTGTTGGGCTGAACGTAATCGGTAAACTCTACGATCTCCAGCGTGATGTCCTTTTCCGCCAGAAGCTCCTTGGCCACCGCCAGAATCTCGGCGTGGGGCGTGGGCGAGGCGGCCACCGAGACCGTCTGTCCCGCCAGCGCGACATAGTCCACGCCGGGGTCGTAGCCGTCGGTGGGTGCTTCCACCACTGAGATCACCGAGCCGCCGTATTGCGCCGCGATGAAATCGACCGCCGCACGGCTGCGCAGGGCGGCGGCCAGTGCCAGGATGACCGGCTCGTTTTCCCGGCCCTGCTTCACTGCCAGAATGTTGGCGTAAGCCGAGGCCGAGCCTTCGATAAGCAGCGAATCGGCCATAGGATCGAGCCCCGCGGCGATGGCGTAGTTGGAATTGATGACGGCGTAGTCCACGTCCTGCAAAATGTTGGGAAGCTGGGCCGCTTCCACCTCTTTAAACCGGATGTTTTTGGGGTTGCTTTCGATGTCCAGCGGCGTGGCGGCAATGTCGGCGCCGGCTTTCAGGCGGATAAAACCCTGGGCCTCCAGCAGCAGAAGAGCACGGGCCTCGTTGGTGGCATCATTGGGAATGGCGACGGTGGGGCCCTTGGCACCGCCGCAGGCGGCGAGGACGAAAACAGCGCACAGCGCGGCGGCCAGAGCCAGACTTCTGATCAAAAATTTTTTCATAATGAACTCCTTTCTGTAAAAACGTAACGGCGGGATCCGAAAAGACAGGGCCGCATTCGCTCGGAATATCCGTTTGCGTGGCTGCGGAGCAAATAGCGGGTCATGGACGACACTCCTTTCTGATAAAACAAAAAGCGGGAGGACTTCGAAAGCCTCCCGCGTTCCCATTTGCCGCTTATGCGGCGAAAAAAGACCCGTCGGAGCATCCTTCGAAAGCAGGCGCATGCGGACACATGCCCATGGGGCACACGCCCATGTGCATCTCCATCATCATGGCGGCATACTGCTTCATGAAGGAAGGCTCCTTATGTTATAAAAAAGTAGTAGTTTTTATAGCCCCTCTCAAAGGGCTGTGCTACACTGTAAAGAATGCTGTGGATTGGTTTTGTCTCCTACCGCATAGGCGGTCCAAGAAAGGCTCCGACCACAGCCCTATTACAATAGATTTGGGCAGGAAAGCCGGGCAGCCAGTCCGGCTTTCTTTCCATCTCATGTCTAAGCTACAATAAGAGGAGCAACTGGCCGACCTCACAGCCCTTGGGTTTTTATATCCGTTGTAAAGACTGTCGGCCATCTTCGTTGGACATCACCTTTCCAAATGCGAACCGCTTGTTCAATAGTCCTACCCGTGCGGATGGAAGCGAGAAATGGGTAGACTTTGTAGCGGATTTTTGTCATCCTTTAGCAGGTCTTATCGATAAAGCCATTGCGATTCGTGACGCCGCCAGAGCTTCCGTCGGTTCCGACATGCCTGCAAAGTCGCTGGAACTCAAGCCTACCATTCAGTTGATCCGCAAAATCGAGGATGAGAGCTTCGCGATCCTGGATACGATCCAGTCTCCGATTGTCACGATCCCAGGTATGAGGAAACGTATGGGTGCTATGATCCTTGCCGAGATTGGCGACTTCTCCTTTTTTGATTCACCGGATAAGCTGGTGGCTTATGCCGACCTTTCTCCGGCACCTACCAGTCCGGCAGGCTCAATGCTACCGGCGCTTATGCCCACCTGGAGAAGCGAGGCTCGCGTTATCTTCGGTACGCCATCTTTAATGTCACGAAATACGTTTGCACATGGGAATCGTCGTTTGTCGCCTGCCTTAACAGAAAGCGAACCGAGGGAAAGTATTACAACGTCACGATCTCTTATGCATCCAAGAAGCTCGTGAGATTAATCTACGCCATGCAGATGTCCGGCAGACCATTCCAGCCAGTTTGATTTCTTGAATCACACCACCTCGGCGTCCTTGAGGACGTCTGTTTCAGTGCACCTTGTCGCACTGAATACAAAATCACAACTCTTCTGCTTTTTGACCTTGACTTTTAATAGTTAGTCTTTCTTCGGGTTGGATTTATCATAGCGCGGAAAGAGGCGGCTTGTCAACAGAAGAAAAAGGAAAAAAGAACCAATATTTTTGCGTGCTAAACGGGAAAAGTATAGGAAATTTGACCGAAAAACGCAAAATGAATAAAAATCAGGCACATGTTTATTCAAAACTGCGCCCTCTTGATTTACGGCGGCGAATGTGATAAAATAAACAAGCTTTGTGCCCATAGGGCCGGAGAGAAAAGATCTTGCCCGCGGCAGGGTCTTTTTTGGGGTAAGGCCGCGCCTGCCCCGCGAAAAATCCAAAGGAGGCCGCGTTATGTCCAACATCAAGTTCAGTCTGAAGACCGCCGACTGGAAGCGTTTTTTTACCGATATCCTGTTTGATATCGTGGGGGGCCTGCTTTACGGCGCGGGCGTTTACACCTTTGCCGCCAAGGCCAATTTCGTGCCCGGCGGCGTCAGCGGTCTGGCCATCATCTGCAACCGGCTGCTGCCCGCCGTGTCCATCGGCGTGTGGATCGTGCTCATCAATATCCCTATCATCCTGTTCTGCCTGAAAACACTGGGTAAGGGCTTTTTGTTCCGGTCGCTGCGCACCATTCTGATCACCTCCGCGATTCTGGACCTGGTCTTTCCCCGGCTGCCCGCCTACACCGGCGAGCCGCTGATGGCGGCGCTGTTTGCCGGCGCGCTGGCAGGCGCGGGCCTGTCGCTGATTTATTGGCGGGGCTCGTCTACCGGCGGAACGGATTTTCTCATCCTTTCGCTGCGGAAAATGCATCCTCATATGCAGCTCGGGGTGCTGTCCGCCATGATCGACGGCAGCGTCATTCTGCTCAGCGGCCTGATCTTTGGCCGGATCGACGCGGTGCTGCAGGGCGTGGTGATGACGGTGGCCTGTTCCATTGTCATCAACAAGATCACCGTTGGCTTTGTCAACGGTCAGTTGACCCTCATCATCACCGACAAGGGCTCTGAGGTGGCGCAGATCATCATGGAGGAGGTAGAGCGGGGCGTTACCGCCATGGACGCCACCGGCATGTATTCCGGCAGCAACAAGACCGTGCTTATGTGCGCTTGCTCCCGGGCAGAGGCCGTGCGCGTCCGCGCCCTGGCGCAAAGAATCGACAAGCAGGCGCTGGTGCTGCTCTGTCCCTACGACACCGCCTACGGCTTCGGTTTCCAGCCGCCGGAGGCGTAACCGCCAAAGACAGGAAAATCCCCCTTCCGGGGGATTTTTTGCGTAAGAGCGCCTTTTTACAGCGCGTATTTGCGGCTGTACTGGTCGTAAAGCTCATTGAAGGAGCTGTTGCCGTATTTGATGGCGTTGAGGTATTCGTGGGTGTCGAAGCTGTTGTGCTCCACTTCAATGATGGCCACGGCGATGTTGGAGCAGTGATCGGAGATGCGCTCGTAGTTGTTCAGCAGATCCGAGAGGATGAAGCCGCCCTCAATGGTGCAGGTACCCCGCTGAAGGCGGCGGATGTGGTTGTCCTTGATCCCGGCAGTCAGCCGGTCGATGACCTGCTCCAGCGGCTCAACCTTGGCGGCGAGGCTTACGTCGCTGGCTTCATAAGCCTGCGTGGTGAGCAGCAGGATCTCTTCCAGCGCGCCGGAGAGGATCTTGACTTCGTTTTCGGCGGCGGGGGAAAAGCGGATGTTTTTATCGTAAAGTTCCTTGGCCACTTTATAGAGATTCACTGCGTGGTCGCCCAACCGCTCAAAATCACCGATGGCGTGCAGGATCTTGGCGGTGATCTGGCTGTCCTGGCTGGAAAGGGCCTGGGACGACAGCTTCACAAGATAGGTGCTCAGCTTGTCCTCATAGCGGTCCAGCGCGTCTTCAGCGTCCAGCACCCGCTGGGCCACGACGGGATCATACTGCCGGAAGAGGCTCATGGCATCCTGCAGAATAAGCCACGCCTGGGCGCACATCCGCTTGGACACGTTGAAGGATTCGGCCACGGCCACCGAGGGCGAGCGCAGCAGCAGGTCGTCCAACACCAGAATGTCCTCCTGCCCCGCGCCGGAGATGCCGGGCCTGTCTCGTACCAGGCGCTCGGTGAGCTTCACCAGCCGGGAGGCGAAGGGCAGCAGAAGCGCGGTGGTGAGCAGATTGAAGATGGTGTGGATCAGGGCGATGTGCCACGTGGTGAGCCGGGCAGAGACAAAGGGCCAGCGGAACAGGGCGTAAAGCGCCTCGAAGCCCGCCAGACACAGGACCGTGCCGATGATCTTGATGGATATGTGGAGCACCGCCACCCGCTTGGCCTTGGTGGTGGTGCCGATGCAGGAGATCAGCGAGGTGGCGCAGGTGCCGATGTTCAGACCCATGACGATGGGGATCGCCATGCCCCAGGTGATGCCGCCAGTGAGCGAAAGGGCCTGCAAAATGGCGATGGTGGCCGCTGAGCTCTGGATGACGGCGGTGAACAGTGTGCCGATGAGCACGCCCACGACGGGGTTCTGGAACTGAATCAGCAGGCTTTCGAACTCGGGCATGTCCGCCAACGGGCTGACCGCCGAGGCCATCATCTCCATGCCGTACATCAAAACGGCAAAACCCACGAAAGCCGTGCCGATGCTCTTTTTCCGGTCTTTTTTGGAGAACATAATCATGAGAATTCCCGCGAAAGCCAAAAGCGGCGAGAAATTCTTCGGCTTGAGCATCTGGAGCCAGAGGACGTCGCTCTGGATGCCGGAAAGCGAGGTGATCCAGGCGGTGAAGGTAGTGCCGATGTTGGCGCCGAAGATGACGTTGACCGTCTGAGAAAAGGCCATGATCCCCGAGTTCACCAGGCCTACCAGCATCACGGTGGTGGCCGAGGAGCTCTGGACGGCGATGGTGATGGCGGCGCCCAGAAAAACGCTCAAAAAGGGGTTGGCCGTCAGCCGGTGGAGCATGTCTTCCAGCTTGCCGCCGGCCATTTTTTCCAGGCTGCCCGAAAGGACGTGCATGCCGAACAGGAAAAAGGTCAGACCGCCGATGAGCGTGATGGCGGAAAAAACATCCATGCCGCAGCCTCCTTTCACAGCAAAATAAACGACAGACTGCCGCAATCTGATTTCAGAATAGCACAGCCGTGTTAAATCGCAAGAGCGCTTGTGTTAAATCCGGGTTAAATCTTTGAAAGATCTGAAAATCCGTATCCGGAGTAGACCGCTCTTGCGAAGGGAGCGGCGGTGTGGTACAATAAAAAAGTAAACAGCCGAAGGAAATCGAATCCGAAGGGAGGGCTCTCCTTGCAAATAAGAAAATGGCGGCGGATCGCCGCATGGGCGCTTGCCGCGGCCACAGTCTTCTGCGGCGCCACGGCCCTTGCCGCCGGGACGGCGCAGGATCCGGTAATCAGCCGCTCGTATCTGGAGACGGTGTTTTCCACGCCGGTGAAGGACTATTTGAAAACGGCGCTGGACATGATGGATGTGACTGTCCGCGGCAAGCTCGAGGGCCAGAAGCAGGCCATCGCGGATTATGCCGCGAAGCGGATGGGCGAGGTCTGGGCCCAGAGCCTGACCGGGCAGGTGCAGACCCGGGTGCGGGAGCTGCTGTCCGCCCAGGGCGCCGGACAGGGCGCGGCGGGCATGCGTCAGGCGACACTGCGCAAGGGCGACGTGGTCACGGGGACGCCGGGCGGCTCTGTGATCTTCGTCACCGGCGCAGGCGAGATCGCCGGCCCCGCGGGCTCCCATGTGCTCAACGTCACGGCGGGCTCGCTACGGACGCCGGGTCTGGCCATCAAAACGGGGATTTGGTATATGATTCTTGCCGACGACGGCAGCGGCGTCCGGGTCACCTCGGACAAGGCTTCTGTTTTGGTGCGCGACGGGGCGCGGGCGGGCTACGAGGCCGCCTATGTTTCTTATGCCGACGCGCTGCAGGCGCTGGGCCTGTTCAAGGGCAGCGACAAGGGCTATGAGCTGGAGCGGGCCCCGCAGCGGCAGGAGGCCCTCATCATGTTGATCCGTCTGTTGGGCGAGGAGCCGGACGCGCTGGCCGCCGATTTCCGCGCGCCCTTTACCGACATGCCCGGCTGGGCCGACGGGCCGAAATATATCTCCTATGCCTATGAAAAGGGCTATACCAACGGCACCTCCGCCACCACCTTTTCCCCTTATCTGGACGGGACGGCGGAGCAGTATCTCACCTTCGTGCTGCGGAGCCTGGGCTATCGGGACGGCGAGGATTTCGTCTGGAACACCACCTCCCGGAATCTGGCGGTGCGGCTGGGCCTGCTGACCCAGGCCGAGCTGGAGAGCATCGACCGCACCGGCTTTATGCGGGATCACGTGGCCCTGATATCCTATCGGGCGCTGGGCGTCCGGCTCAAAGAGGGCGGCGGCACGCTGGCCGACCGGCTGCTTCTGCGGGGCGTCATCAACTGGGATCAGATGGAGGCGGCTGCGCGGATCGCGGGACAATAAGAAAAAATTTTCGTCGGCGGCCTTTGCCGCCGGCGATTTTAATTTGCGAGAACATTTTTCCCGCGCACGAATAGTATGGGGTGAGAAATCTTTTAGGAGGAATCACTTCTATGTACTCATCTTGCAATTCCTGCGGCAACAACAGCTTCTTCGCGCAGCCCATGTGGATCCTGATCTTCCTGGTCATCATTCTGTTCTGGGTAAATTGCGGCTGGGGCTGGGGCGGAAGCTGCGGCTGCGGCAACGGCAGCTGTGACTGCTAAGGCATTCCTACTTACGCGCGGCCCCCGGCGAAAGCCGGGGGTCTTGTTATTTTTCACAAAAAGTTAAAAAATCCTTTACAAATAACAGGGCATCTTGTATAATGTAAGTACAAATTTGGGGATCCTGCGGGAAGAAAGGATCCCGATTGATATGAAAGAGAGGAGCGCTGCGTATGAAAAAGAAACTCACGTTGCCTGTGCAGATCGTGATCGCGCTGATCGCCGGTATTATTTTCGGCCTGATCTGCTACTTTGCAAAGATCCCGCAGTTTACAACGAGCTATCTGAAACCCTTCGGAACCATTTTCGTCAACCTGCTGAAATTCATCGTGGTCCCCGTGGTGCTGCTGTCCATGATCGACGGCATTATCTCCATGGGCGACATGAAAAAGGTGGGCTCGGTGGGCTGGAAAACCGTGGCGTACTTCCTTGTTACCACGGCCATCGCCTGTATCATCGGTCTGATTATCGCCAATATCTTTAACGGCGCGGGCCTGTTCCCCGTCCTGCAGAACACCGAGGGCGCCGAATGGACCGGCAAGACCTCCCAGAGCTTTATGGACACCCTTGTTGCCATCTTCCCGGACAACATGTGGAAGGCGTTTACCAATTCCGATATGCTCCAGGTCATCGTTATCGCTCTGCTGCTGGGCGGCGGCATCTTGGCCGCGGGTGAAAAAGCGAGAACGGCCAAGGATCTGGTGAGCACCCTGTACGCCGTCATCGAAAAGGTCATGGCGTTTATCATTTCCCTGAGCCCCATCGGCGTCTTCACCATGATGGCCTGGGTCGTGGCCACCATGGGCCCCGATATTTTGGGCTCGCTGGCGCTGGTGTTGCTGGCCGCCTACATCGCCTATATCTTCCACGCCGTGCTGGTTTATTCCTGCTCGGCAAAGGTTTTTGCCGGCGTCAATCCGCTAAAATTCTTCAAGCTGGCGTCCCCCGCCATGATCTTTGCGTTTACTTCCACCTCCTCCGCGGCCACCCTGCCCGTATCTGAGGAATGCTCGCTCAAGCTGGGCGCGAAGAAGGATGTGGCCTCTTTCGTCCTGCCCCTGGGCGCCACCATCAATATGGACGGCACCGCCATCTATCAGTGCGTCGCCACCATCTTCCTGGCCACCTGCTCCGGCATCCACCTGAGCATCGGTCAGATGGTCATCATCGTCGTCACCGCCACCATGGCTTCCATCGGAACTGCCGGAACCCCCGGCGCCGGTATGATCATGCTGGCCATGGTGTTGACCGCCATGGGCATCGACGTCAATATGATTATGATCATCTACGGCATCGACCGCCTGTTTGACATGGGCCGTACCTGCCTCAACGTCACCGGCGATATTTCTTGCTCGCTGTGCGTCACCAAGTGGGAGAGCAAAAAAGCCGCGAAAGCCAACAAATAAGCGCGCCTGCGCATAAAAAAGACGGCCCTCAGGCAGCACATCATAAGGAAGCTGCCTTGAGGCGGCAATACCCGGCGCAAAAGAATATGAAATCGGCGTGACCGCTGCGGTCACGCCGATTTTTTCTCTCAGATCGTGTGGGGCAAAAATCCGATGCTCGTTAAAACTGCGGACAAGAGAAGACCGATTCGACAAACAGGAATTTGAAATCCCCGAAATCACAGGTATCCGCCAGTGATTACAGGGCGTTAATGAAATTCTCTGAACCCGCCCCAAGCAGAGGGTTTTCCACAATCTGCTCACCGAATCCCCTTAATAAATGTTACACCGTTTCGTAGGCGCCTGCGCCGCTCATAAGGGCAAAAATAAGGGCAAGAAAATCCCATAACAGGATATAACAAGGTGTGGCAATCGGGAAGCTGTGACATATGTGCGAATATACTTCAACGACTATTATAACGGAGGATGTCAATATGGAAAAGTACATTTATGATAAGAACAACGGTCTTTGGTATGAGCTTCAGGGTGATTATTACATTCCCTGCCTAACAGTACCAACCGAAGAAGAAAAGCCCCTCGGCTTTTGGGGACAGCGGCACCTGCGGTACATCAAACAGGAGCGCAAAGCCCTGTACACGGAGCTTTTGACCAGCGACAGGCTGAATACCTACCTTGCTGACATCAACGAGCAGGCAACAGAGCAAATGCTCCTGCTGACAAAGCAGATGGCCGAGTGTGAAGGCGCTACCGAACAGCTCAAAGCGCAGGATCAAATGCTTTGGGTACAGCGCATGAACAGCATCCGGGACAGGGCAATGGAGAGCGTAAATCACGAGCTGATCTACGCATAAGGTAACGCGCGGCGGGGAGCAATCTCCGCCGTTTCCTTTATTTCTTGAACGCTACAGTTGATATTGCTCCAACATTGGAGTATAATAGGTTCGTCAATATAACAAGACTCTTTGAGGATTTGCAATGAATGATTATATGACGATTAAGGAAGCCTCAGAAAAATGGGGTATCGGAATTAGAAGAATCAACACTCTTTGTAATGAGGGGCGAATTGATGGATGTTTAAGGTTCGGTTCCTCTTGGGCTATCCCGGCTAATGCAAAAAAGCCATCGGATATGAGAATAAAAAGCGGAAAATACATACGGGGCAAAGAAAATGACCAATGAGACTTACAAAATTGCGATCTGTGATGACAGTCATGCCGATTCAGATTACATTACAACACTCGTGAAGAAATGGGCTAAGGATAGGATTATCCAAATTGAAACCTATACCTCTGCAGAAGCGTTCATGTTCAACTATGCGGAGGAAAAAGATTTCGATATCCTCCTTCTCGACATTGAAATGGGCAAGATGGATGGTGTGACAATGGCAAAGGCGATTCGCCAGGATAATGAATCTGTCCAGATTGTCTTTATCACAGGCTATTCAGAATACATTGCAGATGGTTATGACGTGGCTGCGCTCCATTACCTGATAAAGCCAGTAAGGAAGGAACAGCTTTGGAGCGTATTAGACCGGGCCGCGGAGCGGCTAAAGAAAAACGAAAAAGAGCTCTTGCTCAAAACTGCTGACGAGACAGTCGTCATGCCTGTAAGAGAGATCCGGTATCTTGATGTGCAACAGAACTATGTCACTGTGCATGGAAAGTCTGACGTTACAGTGAAGCGGACGCTTGGTGAATTTGAGAAAGAGCTTGATGAGCGGTTTTTCCGTCTTGGACGGTCTTATATCGTAAATTTGACCTGCGTCCGACGTATTTCCAAGACAGAAGTCATTCTTACTGACGGCAGTGCAATCCCCCTCCCAAGAGGCCAATATGATGCGCTGAACCGTGCTATTATAGCAAGGACATAGGAGGCCAGGTTTCATGCCATTGTTTAAGAAGAAAGAGGATCAGCGAATTGCGGCCTATCAAAGAGAGCTTATTGAGACTCACTATGCCGAAGTAGAGAATATGTATAAGAAAATCCGGGGCTGGCGTCATGATTATCGCAATCATATCCAGACACTCAAAGCCTATGCAGCTTCGGGAAATATGGACGCTATCAAAACCTATCTTGATGAATTGGATACG
>JAFSZV010000075.1 GCA_017455565.1 Clostridia bacterium | reverse complement strand
TGATCCTTCGGCACCAGCGCGTCCAGGTCTGTGATCACCGGTTCCCGCCGTGAATCCTTTTTCCATTCTTCCATGACATCGCCCCCGCTTCTATTGTACCAGAAACGGGGGCGCTCGTATAGTTTTTTGACAGA
This sequence comes from Clostridia bacterium, assembly GCA_017455565.1. Lineage (GTDB taxonomy): Bacteria > Bacillota > Clostridia > Oscillospirales > Butyricicoccaceae > UBA4644. The sequence goes on along the minus strand of JAFSZV010000075.1, from coordinate 72,562 downwards.
CTGAAACGCCTGCCCGGTTTTTTCGGGCAGGCGTTTTCCTTCTTTACAGCTCCTGCTCGCGCAGCCAGGTGAGGAAACTCCGGGCCGCCGAAAGCTGCTGTTCGTCCAGATCCCGCAGCAGCTCGGCTACCCCGCGCCATTCTCCGCCGTCGGAAGGTATGGCCGTTCCCACCAGAAAGGCGTCGGGCGTGGTGTCCAGCGCAGCGGCCAGCCGCATGATAACCTCGGTGGACGGGATCGAGACCGCCCGCTCGATACTGGACATATACGGATCACTGATGTCTACCATCTCACTGACCTGTGCCTGTGTCAGGCCAAGTTGCCTTCGCCGTCTGGCAATGCGTTTTCCGATTTCTTTATAATCCAGGATCATGCGCTCACCCCCCTGTCTTTATGATAGAACAGGGGTACTAAATGAAAACAAACTTCAAGTTATATTCCAGTCTTGACGTATTGATATTATAAACTTATAATATGAATAATACACTTGAGCTGTGTTTTCAGGAGGACTTATGGCGGTTTATAAAGAAATGTATCTTCATCTGTTCCGTTCGGTGGAGCAGGCGACGCGGCTGCTGGAGGAACGGGGCGCGCTGGGCGTGCGGGCTGCGCTTTTGCTTTTGCGGAAGGCGCAGGCCGATTGCGAGGAGCTCTATCTCGACTGCGAGGATCCCGTCCTTACCGTACTTCCCCCGCGGGAGGACGCCGCCCAACCATAAGCGGGCACGGCAAGCCCTTCTCCCAAAAGCCTCCCGGCGCAAAGGGAACCGGATTTGCGAAAACGCCTCAAAATGCAAAACGCCTGCCCGGAAAACCCGGACAGGCATGATTTTTTGCGCTTATTCCCGTTCGGGGGCCAGCACAACTTCCAGCACCCGCATCCGCAAAAGCTCGCGCTCCAGGCGCTCGTCGCTCATCATCCCGCGGATCTCCTCTTCCCTCACCTCAAACCGGCGGGCCAGATCGGCGGCGGCGCGGGCGCGGAAGGCTTCGTCCAACTCCAGCCCTTCCTGTTCCTGCACGGCGCGGAGCAAAAGCTCTTCCCGCAGGCGGCTTTCGGCGGTGCGGCGGGCAGTCTCCCAAAAATCGCCCTCTTCCATGCCGGCACCCCGATAATAATCCTCCAGCGAGCCGCCCTTTTCCGCAAGGCGGCGGGCCAGATCGCCGGTGAGAAGGTCCATTTCCCGTCGGATCATGCTCTCGGGCAGCTCGGCCTGCATCCGCTGGGCCGCCATGGCCAGCGCGGCCTCCTCCCGGGTGACACGGTATTGCTCCCGCTTGTCGGCAAGCAGGCTTTCCCGCAGGCTTGTCCGCAAAGCGGCAAGGTCGGTCTCAAAATAAGTCCGGGCAAATCGCTCGTCCACGGCGGGCACATCGCGGCGGCACACCCGCTTCATCGTCACACGAAACACGGCGGCCTTGCCCGAAAGTCCGGCAGCATAGTTGTCCGGAAATACCAGCGGGATGTCCTTTTCCTCCCCGGCGGCCATACCGGTTATTCCCGCCTCCAGCTCGGGCAGAAAGGTGCGCCCGCCAAGACGCAGAGCATAGTCCTCGGCACTGCCGCCCGCAAAGGACTGGCCGTCGATAGAGCCCGCAAAATCCACATAGACCACGTCGCCCTCCTGCGCGGGCCGGTTCAGATCCACGTCCGCCGCCGCCCGCAAAGCAAAGCTGTCCAGCATCTCGTCGATCTCCTCCTCGGTGACCGAGGGGCGGGGAAGCTGGGGGTCAATGCCCCGGTATTCGCCCAAAACCACCCGGGGCCGGGGGTCGCACAACGCCGTGAAAGTCAGGCCGGCAGGGTCGGTGCCGCATTTGGTGATCTCGGGATAGCCCGCCACGTCCAGGTTTTCCCCGGCGACGACCTCGTCGGCGGCGCGGACGCAGGCAAGCTGCGCCGCCGCGGGATAGAAATGGTCCTCCCCCAGAGCCGCCTCGGCCTGGGCGCGGGTCTCGTAGGCTCCCGCAAGCGCGGACTTTTCCAGTTCAAATGCCTCGTCCAGCAGGGCCAGAAATGCCGCGGCGGGAATGAAAACCTCCATCAGGCATTGTCCCTTTTCATTGAAAACCAGATGCTTCAGCGTTTTTTCCATAGGTTCCTCCCTTTACGGGCGCGGCGGGTCACGCCTGTCCATCCCATTTCTTTCATTCCTTCCATGCGTCCCCCTCCGGCGGGAAAAAGACGCGCAGGCGCCCGCCTCCCGCTTCGTTCTTTCATCCAGTGTATCACAGAACGCAGGGGTTTTCCATCTTTTTCTCAGCCAGGTTCACAATCCCGCCAGAATTTCCTTTGCCGTGGAGCCCCATTCGCTGTAAAGCAGAAACACGGCCCCGATCTCCCGCCGCCGGGCGGCGCGGAGCTTGGCGGCGGCGGTGTCGGCGTCGTCGAACAGCACGAAATGGGCGCTGCCGTTGTCCTTGCGATAGGTGAAATATTTGGCGCACAGCTCGGGAGAAAAGAAGCTCTGGGCCCGATAGGTCTCCTGCAGGGCATGAAAGGCCTCGCAGGTGAGCGGCTGCCCGTTGGGGGAATAAGAAGGCATGGAAAAGTCGCTGCAGGTTCGCACCAGATCCAGACAAAGCCGCGACGCCCCGTATTTGCCGCACAGATCGCCCAGAAGCTCGTCAAAGGAGCCGCCGCTGACGGCGGCGGGGGCCACCACCCGCCCCTGGGGAGCAAGAGCCGCCATGCTTTCGGGCACGCAATGGTTCACCCGCAGCTTTGCCAGAGCGGCGCAGACCTCCTCCATCTTTGCCCTGCTGCCCCCCTCATGGGGCTCCAGATCGAGCACCACGCCGCCGCAGCCCCTGCGAGAGCATTCGGCCTGCAGGTCCCGCGCCAGCTTTTCCGGCTGGACGTCGGACAGGCCCGGCGCTTCGTAAACGCCCAGCAGTCCGCCCCGCCCCGAAAAAGGCGCCTGCGCTCGCTGGAGCGCCCCGCCTTCGGCGATCCGATAGCAAAGTCTGACGCAGGGCACGCCGGTTCGCGCCGCCGCAGCGGCGTCCCGGGCCACCGCCACTAAAAATCCTCGGGTTTTTTGTTCCATCGCCGTCTCCCCTCTTGTTATTTGCCGCTAAGTTATGATATACTATTTTTGTTGATCGTGCGTTTCGTTTCATCTTTATGCGGCAGCGCCGCGTTTATCCGTCTTTTTCACAGGAGGCCCGCCTATGCCGTTGCCCTTTCCTCAGGTGATGTTCCCCGACGTGACCTTTATCTCCCCCGCTTTTTTGCGGGAACGGGGCGTTCGCGGCCTGCTTCTGGATATTGACGGCACTCTGATGCAGACCCGCGACGCCCTGCCCCGGCCCGAGGTGCTGGCATGGATGGAGCGGCTGCGGCGGGAGGGGTTTTTTCTCTATATCCTTTCCAACAACAAGCACGAGCGGCGGGTCCGGGCCTTTGCCGAAGCGATGGCGCTGCCCTGGCAGTACCTGGCCCGCAAGCCGTTGAAAAAGGGCTTTTCCCGTGCCTTTGCCCAGATGGGGCTTTCGCCCGCGGAGCTGGCCGTGGTGGGGGATCAGATCTTCACCGACATGTGGGGCGCACGAAGATGCGGCTGCCACGCCCTTTTGGTGGAATCCACCGACACCTATCTCTGGTATTTTCCCCTGCGGCGGCTGCTTGAGCTGCCCTTCCGGCGGGAAAAGCCGTAAACCACGGAAAAAGGAGCCGTTATGACACCGCTTTTTGGACCCGCAGGCAACTGCGACAGCTTTACCAAGCAATACAAAAGCAGCGTCCACGCCCCCGCCTGGCTGCGGGACATGGGGCTGGACTGCTATGAATACCAGTGCGGCCGCGGGGTCAATGTGGGAAAGGACACCGCCCGGGCCATCGGCCTTGCGGCAAAAGAGGCCGGGATCGTGATGTCGCTTCACGCGCCCTATTTCATCAATCTCTCGGGCGACGACCCCCAGCGGGTGGAGAAAAACGTGGAATATATCCTGCAGGCGGCCCGCGCCTGCGCCTGGCTGGGCGGCGACCGGATCGTGGTGCATTGCGGCGGACTTTCGGGCATGGAGCGGGAGACCGCCATGGCGCACACGCTGTATAACCTGCGGGAGGCTTTGCGCGCGCTGGAACAAGAAAAGCTGGATCACATCCGCCTCTGTGTTGAGACCATGGGCAAGATCAACGTGCTGGGCGACGGCGGCGAGGTCTGCCGTATCTGCCAAAGCGACGAGCGGCTTTTGCCCTGCATCGACTTCGGCCATCTCAACGCCCGCACCGGCGGGCATATGTCCACGGAGGAGGAAATGGCCGCCCTGCTGGATCTGCTTTGGAACACGCTGGGAGAAGCGCGGGCCCGTGCCTTTCACGCACACTTCAGCAAGATCGAATACGGCAAGGGCGGCGAGGTGCGGCATCTGACCTTTGACGATGCCGTTTTCGGGCCGGAATTTATACCGTTGGCGCGGCTTCTGACAAAACGCCGTCTTGCGCCCCGGATCATCTGCGAATCGGCCGGCACACAGGCCGAGGACGCTTTGCTTATGAAACAACAATTTGAACAGGCAATACAGGAGGAACAATTATGAACAGACTGCAAAAGCTGGCCGCCATGGCCAAGGAACGCAAGGCTGACGGCCTTTTGATCACCGCGGCGGAGAATCTCTGCTACGCCACCGGCTTTGTCGGGCTGGAGGGCATGGTGATGGTGACCGCCGACGGAAAGGGTCTCTGCTTCACCGATTCCCGCTATATCGAGGCCGCCGAAAAGGCCATCGCCCCCATGGGCTATCAGGTGATCGACCCCAGGGAAGGCTATCCCGCCGTGGCGGCGCAGGTCTGCCGCGACGAGAAGCTGGAGACCCTGCTGTTTGAGGACGGAGCCATGCCGGTAGCGGAGTTCCGCCGCTACGAGGCCGCCGTCCCAGCCAGGCTGGTCCCCGCGGAAGACGGGATCTCCCGCCTCCGCCAGGTCAAAGAAGAGGCGGAGGTCGAGTGCGTGGTGGCCGCCCAGCGCATTGCGGAACAGGCGCTTGATGAGCTTCTGCCCCTGATCCGTCCCGGCGCCGTGGAAAAGGAGTTGGCCGCCGAGCTGGATTACCGCATGGCCCGTCTTGGCTCCACCGGCGTGTCCTTCCAGACCATCTTTGTCTCGGGCGTCAAGAGCAGCATGCCCCACGGCACCCCCGGCGGCAAGAAGATCGAGGCCGGCGATTTCGTCACCATTGACTTCGGCGCCATGGTGGGCGGCTATCACAGCGACATGACCCGCACTTTTGCCGTGGGTTTTGCCACCGACGAGATGAAAACCGTCTACAACACTGTGCTGCAGGCCCAGCTTGCCGGTATTGAGGCTTTCGGCCCCGGCAAGATTGGCCGCGACGTGGACGAGGCCGCCCGCAAGGTCATCCGCGACGCGGGCTACGGCGACTATTTTGGCCACGGCCTGGGCCACAGCGTGGGCCTGAATATCCACGAGGCCCCCAACGCCTCTCCCAAAAGCGAGGCTCCCTTTGAGATCGGCAACATCACCACCATGGAGCCCGGCATCTATATCCCCGGGCGGTTCGGCGTCCGCATCGAGGACATGGTTTATCTGGGCGCAGGCGGCAAGCGCAACCTGACGCGCTATCCCAAGGAGCTGACGATCCTGTAAAATGCCTCTGTTTTTCGGTGTTTTTCCGGAAAATGCGCGGATTTGCTTGCATTTTTCAAAAACATCATGTAAACTATCTCTGTTATAATGAATAATACATATAGGAGGCCGATAGAATGTTAACTGCTGGCGATTTCAGAAACGGAAAGACCTTTGAAATGGACGGACAGGTGTTCCAGGTCATCGAGTTCCAGCACGTCAAGCCCGGCAAGGGCGCGGCGTTTGTTCGCACCAAGTATAAAAACGTCATCACCGGCGCCGTGGTTGAGCGCAGCTTCAACCCCACCGATAAGTTTGAGGAAGCAGTCATCGAGCGCCGCGACATGCAGTATTCCTACGACGACGGCGACTTGTATCACTTCCTGGACACCGAGACCTGGGAAGAGACTCTCATCAACCACGCCACCGTGGGCGACAACTTCAAGTTCGTCAAGGAAGAGATGATCTGCAAGATCCTCTCGTTCAAGGGCAGCGTCTTTGGCGTCGAGCCCCCCATGTTCGTGGATCTGGAGGTCACTGCCACCGAGCCCGGCGTCCGCGGCGACACCGCCACCAACGTCACCAAGCCCGCCACGCTGGAGACCGGCGCCATCGTGCGCGTGCCCCTGTTCATCAACGAGGGCGAAAAGATCCAGATCGACACCCGCACCGGCGAGTATCTGGGCCGCTCCAAGTAACAGCTCGTGATCCGCGGGAGCTTCCCGCGCCATCCCTGAACCAATTCCGCGTACAGGAAAGGAGAACGACTATGACCATTACCGAAAAGACTTCGTATCTCAAGGGCCTGCTGGAAGGCATGAACATCGACCAGACCACCAACGAGGGCAAGCTGCTGGCCGCCATCATCGACACGCTGGACGAGATCGCCCTGAGCGTTGCCGATCTGGAGGGTGAAGTGGGCGCCATCAACGACGAGTTGGATTCCGTGGAAGAGTCTCTCGACGCGTTTGACGAGGAGCTTTCCGATATCGAAGAGGCCTTGGACGCCATCGACGAGGATCTGGACGCCGTGGACGAAGATCTGGACGAGATCCGCGACGAGCTGGATCTGGACGAGGAAGACTGGGACGAATGGGACGAGGAAGAGGATGAGGACGACGACGAAGACCTCTATCAGCTTACCTGCCCCACCTGCAAGGAAGAGATCGTCGTGGATGAGGACGTTCTGGCCAAGGGCGGCATGAAATGCCCCGCCTGCGGCGAGGATCTGGACTTTGACCTGTCTCAGGTGATCGACGACCTGTCTGAGCCCGAGGAAGACGACGACTGATCGCGTTCCCCGGACAAAAAGCAACCCGACGATCGGGGCGGACGGTGTCCGCCCCGATTTTTCACAGGAAAGGAAGCGTCTTATTATGGCAATCGCGTATATCGCCATGAGCGGCGGCGTGGACAGCTCGGTGGCCGCCCTGCTGACGAAGCAGGCGGGCTATGAGATCCGGGGCGTCACGCTGCGGCTCCATCAATATCAAAAGGACGTCTGCGGCAGCGCTGACGACGCCCGGGACGCCGCGGAAATCTGCCGGCTGCTGGGCGCTCCCCACGAGATCTGGGATGGGCAGGAGGCCTTCCGCGCCTGCGTCACCGATCCGTTTGCCCAGAGCTATCTGCTGGGCAAAACTCCAAACCCCTGCATCCGCTGCAACCGGTTCCTCAAGTTCGGCCTGCTGCTGGATCAGGCGCTGGAAGAGGGCGCGGAAAAGGTGGTCACCGGCCACTATGCCCGGGTGGAATGGGACGAGACCCGAAACCGCTGGCTGCTGAAAAAGGCGCTGCACCCCCAAAAAGACCAGAGTTATGTTTTGTATTCCCTGACCCAGCGGCAGCTTTCTCATCTCCTCTTTCCCCTGGGAACGCTGGAAAAGGAGCACGTGCGGGCCATCGCCGCGGAAAACGGCTTTTTGAACAGCCAAAAGCCAGACAGCCAGGACATCTGCTTTGTCCCCGACGGGGCTTACGCCCGCTTTATCTGGGATTACACCGGACACGCTCCCCAGCCGGGAGATTTCATCGACCCCGACGGCTGTATCCTGGGTCAGCACGGGGGCATCGAATGCTACACCATCGGCCAGCGCAAGGGCATCGGCCTTTCGGGCGCTCACCCCTATTATGTGGTGGAAAAAAACGCCGAACGCAACACCGTCACGCTGGGCGAGGACGAGGATCTGTGGCGCACCGCGCTCACTGCCGGCGAACTCAACTGGATCGCCTTTGACGCGCCGGAAGCGCCCTTCCGCTGCGCCGCCCGCACCCGCTATCATCAGGCGGAAACGGCCTGCACCGTCTATCCCGCGGGCGAACAGGCGCAGGTGGTCTTTGACCGGCCCGTCCGGGCGCTGACGCCGGGTCAAGCCGTAGTCTTTTACGACGGCGATCTTGTTTTGGGCGGCGGCACCATCGAATAAAAAAATCTTCAAAAAAGCCGTTGGTTTTTCACAGCTTTTTTGTATGTTCCGGCGCAACGCGGCCATACTATGGCCGAGGTGATTTACAATGATCCATCTTTCGCAAAAAGAAACGGCGCTTATCAAGGATTTGAAGGATCAGGAGCAGCTTTGCGCGGATAAATACACCCGCCACGCCTCCTGCGCCAGCGATCCCCAACTGAAAAACCTGTTTACCCAGTTGGCCCAAAACGAGCAGCAGCATCTGCAAACCCTGTCTGAGCTGGAGCAGGGCTCCGTGCCCCAGATGGGCGGCAGCGGCGGCTCGCAGCTCCCCACCAGCTTTTCCGACGCCCGGACAGACGCCTCTGACCGGCAGGAGGATCAGTATCTCTGCACCGACGTTCTTGCTGGAGAAAAGCACGCCTCCCATCTCTACGACACCTGTGTCTTCGAGTTCAAGGACACCCGGGTGCGGGATGTGCTCAACCACATCCAGAAGGAAGAGCAGGAGCACGGCAAGCTGATCTACGACTATATGTCGGCAAACGGCATGTACAACTGAGGCGCGAAAAAACAAGAACCGCCGCCCGGCTTTTGCCGGGCGGCGGTTTGTGATAAGGGCTTTCAATGGTTTCGAAAACGCCCGACGCGCGGCGCTACGTCCAGACCGGATCCCAGTTGATCCGCGTTTCCGGCTCGCCCAGACCCGCGGCGGTCAGAGGATAGCGATACATGGTCGCCATGGTGGGAGATTCACCATTGGCAAACTCCAGATAAGGGACCAGGGGGTCCGGAACGTTTTCGTAATACCGGATCCGGATCCGGTATCTGCCGTCGGCGTCGTAAACCGCTTCCTCTCTGCCTGCGGCGTCGGTCCGATACAGGATATCGTTCCGCAAAAACCACGTATAACCGGCACAGGTCACAGCGTTGGCTGCGTTGATGACCAGCCCGTTTTTCGCGCTCCAGCTGTAGCTCCAGCCGAATTCATCCACGCAAAAGCGCCAGGTCAGCGGAAAATATGTCACGTCCCGAAACACCAGCAGCGGATAGGGCTCTGATGCATTGTCGACGGTCTTTCCGTTGACGGCGATTTTGGACGCCGCCACCGTCGCTTTGCAGTACGACGCATTTTTCGAAGCGCGGGTGTTGGGGTGATAGTTTGCGGGCTCCGCCTCTCCGATATCGACGGCCAGACCGGTTTCCGCGCTCCAGAAGGTGGAAAGCCCCAGCCAGCGGGCGTCGAAATACGTCATGGGGAAATAGGTGATGTCCCTGTAGACCAGAAGCGGGTATTCGCTGTAAGCGTTGTCATATTTCATCCCGTTCAAGGTTACGGCAAAGGGCGCCACCGTCACGTTGACGCGGCCGCCCGGCTGCGCCGCAGCCGCCGGGACCGGCATGACTGCCAGCAGCAGCGCCAGCGCTGTGATGAGAGCTGCTTTTTTCATTGTGTGACACCTCCTGAAGCGTTAAAAAGATATGCTTACATCTTCGGCATACCAAGTCGAATAACTGTTGACGGTTACAAAGGTTGCAGCATTATTTGCAGTAGTTCCAAATGCTCCGCATCTTGTCGAATCCGTATTTGATGTTCCTACTAGGCTATACCCGTTTGTCGTATAAAGATAAGCATTTGAAAAAGCCGCATTACTGATGTACGAACCGTTCGTAAAATTGCCGTTATTGCTCGTCATGGTGATCTGACGATTAAAAACTCCATTGGACTGATAGATTTTGTTGGAGCCAACATAATAAAGCAGATCGTAATATGTGATAGAAAAATCCGTTCCATCCAAAACCCGGAATCTTAAGTAGCCGTCGCTCTGTATTTTGGCATTGAAATACACAGAGGAGCCCGCGCTCAAGCCGCTTATCACACTTCCGGAAACAGTATCGCCAACCGTATAGAACCCTCTCCATGCATTCCCCCCGGTCCCATATGCGTAAAAAAGGCCGACATCTATACACCATGAGCTCAATGGACTTGATACGGTATAAAACATCCATGCGTTTGTGCTTCCGGCATTATACGCAGTAGGAATCGTTACATACGCAGTCGATTGACAAAAACCAGAGTTGGATTTTACCTCATAACCCGGCCCGTTACCGATACGCGAACTCGTAGGCATCGACAAAACCATATTATCCTCATATTCCACTATGATTGGCTTACTGTTAAGGATACCGTCAACATACGCTTGGATTTGGCCGTCTGTAAAGCCGTATACATCTGTTTCGTCGATGAGCCCGAGAATTGCTTCATCAAAAGAAGCAATCAGAACGCCCCGTTGTTGCGGATTTCCCGCTGCGAAAGCATTTTTCATCGCATCTTTCACATCTATCACGATATTGTGTTTTTCCAAAAAACTAGCTGCGGTTTCACTAAGACCATCTGTTAATGACTGCGTCTGTATATTGGTCATGACACAGAGCAGCGAAATCAACGCCAAAAGAGATGGATAGAGGCATTTTTATACAAGCACCTCCTTTTTTGCACTCTTGTTGTTTAAGACTTCCGAAATATGCGTTTGTTCCTGAATTTCTGGAAGAAAATGGGGTTTTTATTGGAACAGCCAAAAACTGCTTTCCATTTTTTGTGCAATCTGTCAGATTTTAGAGCGTTCTGGCCAAATGATCGGGGTGCGTCGCCCGCACGGGCTATGCACCCCGTCTGTTACTGCCTCAATTTCTTTTTTCTGTCTGCGGCCATATCCTTCCAGATAGCGGGATGGAAGAGGATGAGCATGGGGAACAGCTCCAGCCGGCCCGCCAGCATATCGAACATGAGCACCCACTTGCTCAGCGGGGTGAACATGCCGTAATTCCCCGCGGGGCTCACCAGCCCCAGGCCGGGGCCGATGTTGTTCAGCGTGGCGATGACGGCGGTAAAGTCGGTAATCAGATCGCCGCCCTCGCTGGTGACCACCAGAAACGACCCGGCAAACACCAGCATAAAGGTGATGAAATACACGTTGGTGGCGCGCACCACCTCGTGCTCAATGGGCTTGCCGTCCATCTTGATCTTTTTGACGCTGCGGGGGTGGATATACATCCCGAACTCCTTGCGGATGGACTTGAGCAGGATCACCAGGCGGGAGACCTTGAGCCCGCCGCCGGTGCTGCCCGCGCAGGCGCCTACGAACATCAACAGCACCAGCACCGAGCGAGCCAGATCGGGCCAGAGGTTAAAATCCGCCGTGGCAAAGCCCGTGCTGGATACCACCGACGCCACCTGAAAGACCGTTTGGGTCAACGCGTCGAACACACCGGCGCACTGCCGGACGATGCTGGCAAACACCAGCACCACCGCCACGCCCACCATACCGAAAAAGCACCGCACCTCTTCCATGGAAAAAGCGTCCCGGTAATGCCGCAAAAGCAGCAGGTAATACATATTAAAGTTGACGGCAAACAGCAGCATGAAGACCGATACCACCCATTGGAGATAGGGCGAGTAGCTCGCCAGACTGTCGTTTCTGACGCCGAAGCCGCCTGTACCGGCAGTGGCAAGGCTGGTGCACACCGCGTCGAAGGTGGGCATCCGTCCCGCCAGCAGGAAAAGAAGCTCCAACGCCGTCAGGCTCATATAGATCAGATAAAGAATGCGGGCCGTGGTGCGAACCCGGGGCACAAGCTTGCCCACCGAGGGGCCGGGGGATTCGGCCCGCATCAGGTTCATGTGCGAGCCGCCGCTCATGGGCACTACCGCCAGCAAAAACACCAGCACGCCCATACCGCCGATCCAGTGGGTCAGGCTGCGCCACAACAGGGCGCAATGGCTCAGTCCCTCAACATTGGAAACGATGCTGGCGCCGGTGGTGGTAAAGCCCGAGATGGTCTCGAACAGGGCGTTGGTAAAGGAGGGGATCTCGCCGCTGAGCCACAGGGGCAGACAGCCCACAAAGCTCAGGACGATCCAGCTCAGCGCCGTGGAAACGCAGCCCTCTTTCAGATAAAACACCGTACTTTCGGGCTTTTTCCGGATGATCAGCAGCCCTGACGCCATCGTGGGCAAGGCCACGCAGAAATAATAGATTCCCACAGACTCGTGAAAATACAGCGCCGCCAGACAGATGGGCAGCAGCAAAATTCCCTCTACCGTCAGCACATAGCCGAGAATATAACGGATGATCGAACGATTCATATCCCGCCTCCGCTTTACGCCAGGATGTCCCGGATGTCGTTGAAGCCGGTGTGGGTGGTGACGATCATCACCGTGTCGCCGGGAAGCAGGCTGTCCTGGCCGCTGGGGATCCGCACCTTGCCGTTGCGGTAGATCGAGGTCACCAGCAGGCCGTCTTTCTTGCGAAGATCCCGCAGGGGGATCCCTGTCACTTCAGAGGGCCCGTCCAGATGGAACTCGATGGCCTCGGCCCGCCGGTCAAACATATGATACAGGCTCTCGATGTTGTTGTTGTCCATGGAGTCCTTTTTTGCCCGGACAAAGCGGATGATGGCCTCGGCGGTGATATATTTGGGATAGATCACGCTGCCCAGATCCAGACTGTTGATCACGTCCTTGAAGGTGATGCGGTTGATCTTGGTAATGATCTTGGCATTGGAGACCCGCTTGGCGTAAAGGGTCAGGAGGATGTTTTCCTCGTCGATGCCCGTCATCGCCACCACGGAGTCCACCGTCTCAATGCCCTCTTCCTGCAAAAGGCTCTCGTCGGTGCCGTCGCCGTTGATGATAACGGCCTGGGGCAGCAGGACGGAAAGTTCCTCGCAGCGCTCCTTTTTGATCTCGATGATCTTCACCTCAATGCCCATGCTCAAAAGCTGGGTGGCCAGATAATAGGCCGATTTCCCGCCGCCGATGATCATGGTGCTGCGGATCTGGTTGTTTTTGAAGCCGATCCCGGCCAAAAACCGCTTGATAACGGGTCGGGATCCCGCCACCGAAAGAATGTCGCCGCCCTTGACGCGGAACGAGCCGCCGGGGATGGTGACCTTACCCTCGCGCTCGGCGCCGCAGACCAGAATATCCTGGGAAATGGTCTTGCCCAGGTCGGCCAGCGTCATGCCGTCCAGCACGTTGCCCTCGGGGACCTTGATCTTGATCATCTCAGCCTGTCCGTGGGCAAAGGAGTCCACCTCCAGCGCCGTGGGCACCAGCAGGATGCGGGCCGCCTCTGAGGCTGCCTCCAGTTCGGGGTTGATAATCATGGCCAGCCCCAGCTTCTCCCGCAGATAGCTCACCTCGCGGCTGTAATCCGGCGTGCGGACCCGGGCGATGGCGGCGCAGTTGCCCGTCCGCTTGGCCACGGTGCAGCACAGAAGGTTGAGCTCGTCGGAGCCCGTGACAGCGATGAACAGGTCGGCGCTCTCGATGCCGGCCTCCTGCAAAATGCTGTAGCTGGCGCCGTTGCCCTCCAGCCCCATGATGTCGTATTGCGCCGTCAGCGCCTGAAGCCGCTTGGCGCTCTGGTCGATCACGGTCACGCTGTGCCCCTCTTTCACAAGCTGCTCCACCAGTGTGGCGCCCACCTTGCCGCAGCCCACGATGATGATCCGCAGCCCGCGGGGGGCTTCTATCTTATTCCGCTCAAACATATGCTCTCCTTCTTTCGATGCCGGAGCAGAAAAGGCCGCCCCGCCGCCGGAAATAAGTCTTATGATTTCTCTTTTCTTTTTACCATTTTTCGTTGTTTTTGTCAATCCGCTTCAGGCGGGCTTTTCCCGCGCCGGGCAAACGGCAAGCGCAAAAAACACCAAAAAAGAAGAAAGGCGGCTGCGCGCCGCCGGTATAAAAAACAGAACAACCGCTCCTCATACGGATTGGATACTGCTCTGTCTGATAATATGTAATAGCAACCATTGAATCACCTTGGAATCCCTCACGGCGATCCCGGCTTTTTTGCGATACGACATGATACGTCTCTTCTATGATTGAGATCTGCTCAAAAGTGTTCTTCTGCTGGATGAATTCGACTGCTGACCATACTCGTCCACAAAAAAGGACTCCATATCCCGTTTGAAAACATATTCCCGGGTGTGTTCTCTCAGCCTCGGCACCGTTATGGTTCCGGAGAACCGGTCGTCCCGCCACCAGTACCGGTCATATTTTCCGGTTATTCTTACCTCCACCGGCGCTTGTGTGGTTTGTTCCACACAGGGAATCACTTTTTACACGTCGCTTTCTTCCGGGGAAAGAATTTTTAAAAGCAACATCGCCGCGTCAGCCAAAAACAACGCGATTCCGCATGCTTTTCACCTTCGCAGCCCGATGGGCGAGCCTCTTCGCATAACATCTGCACCTTCTTTTGTTAATATATTACAATGCGGCAAACGACCGACAACCGTCCTCCGGCGGCGTTCCTTTGGCTGTATTGACTTTTCCCCGTAAAAATAGTACACTGGAGATAATTCAAAAATTGGAACTTTTGCTTGTGGGGAGGTCAGAGCATGTTTTCCTGCATCACCCGCTGCTACGAGCGGTTTCGGCTGATGAGCTACCGCGGCCTGTTCCGGCTGTTGCGGGAGCGGGACGGCAGCCTGAGCGCCACAGAGGCCTTTGCGGTGGACGTAATCTATCTGTTGCGGGGCCCTACGGTGCGGGAATTTGCCGACTGCATCGGCATTTCGCAGCCCAACGCCACCTATAAGGTGAACAACCTGATCCAAAAGGGCTATGTGGAAAAGATCCCGTCGCAGGAAGACCGGCGGGAGGCCCACCTCCACGTGACCGAAAAGTTCATGCGCTATTGCGAAGAAGGACAGGGCGCGCTGGCCGAAAAGGCCCGCCTGCTGAAGGAGCAATTCAGCCCCGACGAGGTCAACACCTTTGCCCGCGTGCTGGGCGCTTTGGTGGAATCGCTGCGTTGAGCGCACCACAGAAGAAACGAGGAACCGCTTATGAAAAAAGAAAAACGCCGTCTTGGCGACCGCAAGGACGGCAAGCTGATCCGCGATCTGGACGGGATGCACTTTATCACCCCGCTGATCTATCCCAACCGCTGCGACAACGAGGCCTATGTGGCCGAGCGGGTGGATCTGACGGCCATCAACGACTATCTGGCAAAAAAGAACGCCGAGCCGTCGGATTTCCCCACCACCATGTTTCACGTGGTGGTGGCGGCCGTCCTGAAGACCATCACCCTGCGCCCCAAGCTCAACCGCTTTATCGCCAATAAAAACTTTTATCAGCGTAACGACGTTTCGGCGGCTTTCGTGGTGAAAAAAATCTTTTCCGACGAGGGCGGCGAGGCGCTGGCCGTGGTCAAGGCCACCGACGACAGCACCCTCGACACCATTCATCAGGATCTCTATGACCAGATCAAATCCCTGCGGGGAGGCAAGGTGGACGGCTCTACCGACAGCATGGACGTTCTCAACCGGATGCCCCGGTTTTTGAGCAAATTTCTGGTGTGGATCATCACCCGGCTGGACGTGCACGGATGGGTGCCCCGGTTCCTCATCGAGAGCGACCCCTATTACTGCTCGGTGGTGCTGTCCAACCTGGGCTCCATCAAGTTGCGCTCGGGCTATCACCATCTCACCAACTGGGGCACATGCTCCATGTTCTGCATTCTGGGTGAAAAAAAGCTGACCCCGGTCTTTCAGCCCGATGGCACTTACGTCATGCGCGAGACGCTGGACCTTGGTCTGACCATCGACGAGCGCCTGGCCGACGGCTATTATTATTCCAAATCCATCAAGCTCTTAAAGCATCTTCTGGAACATCCCGAGCTGCTGGAGCTGCCAGCAAAGGAGAAAATTGAATTATGAGTGAAGTAAAAGCCCCGTGGCTCGCCCATCTGGGCGATATCCCAGCCCATCTGGAGTATTTTCAGGGCACCATGTTCGAGGCCGTCGAGCGCGTCGCGCAGCAATATCCCGATTACGTGGCTTATGATTTCATGGGCAAAAGCACCAGCTACCGGGAATTTGTGGATCAGATCGAGCTGTGCGCCCGCTCGCTGAAGTCCATCGGCGTCCGCGCCGGCGACAAGATCACCATCTGCCTGCCCAACTGCCCCCAGGCCGTCATCATGTTTTACGCCGTCAATCTGGTGGGCGCCGTCTGCAACATGGTGCATCCCCTGTCCTCCGAGCGGGAAATCGAATTTTTCTTGAAGGAATCTCAGTCGGTGGCCGCCATCACGCTGGACCAGTTCTATCACAAGTTCGAGGCCGTCCGCCACAACGTAGACGTGAGCAACATCATCATCGCCTCCATCAAAGACGCCCTTTCCGCCCCCATCCGCGCGGGCTATATGCTCACCGAGGGCCGCAAGATCAAAAAGATTCCCGCCGACGCCCCCGTGCTCCGGTGGAAGGATTTTCTGAAGATGGGCAAAAAGTACCACTGGAAATACAAGGCCGAAAAAGCGGGACCCGACCCCGCCGTCATCCTCTATTCCGGCGGCACCACCGGCACCACCAAGGGCATTTTGCTCACCAACCTCAATTTCAACGCCTTGGGGGCGCAGATCGTGGCCACCAACCCCATGTTCCGCACCGGCGACCGGATGCTGGCAGTCATGCCCGTGTTCCACGGTTTCGGCCTGGGGGTTTCCATCCACTCGATGCTGTGCAACGGCGGCCGCTGCGTTCTGGTGCCCCGCTTTACCGCCGAAAGCTATGCCAAGCTGCTTGTAAAGCACCGCTGCAACTTTATCGCCGGCGTCCCCACGCTGTACGAGGCGCTTTTGCGTCTGCCCAGCATGGAGGGCAGGGATCTGTCCTTCCTCAAGGGCGTGTTCTCCGGGGGCGACAGCCTCTCCGTCGAGCTGAAAAAGCGGTTCGACAAGTTCCTTTACGACCACCATGCCACCATTCAGGTGCG
The DNA here is from genome assembly GCA_017455565.1 of Clostridia bacterium. GTDB lineage: Bacteria > Bacillota > Clostridia > Oscillospirales > Butyricicoccaceae > UBA4644. The sequence continues at coordinate 55,772 of JAFSZV010000075.1, read as the reverse complement.
GGAGGGCTACGGCACCACCGAGTGCGTCACCGCCTCCTGCCTGACCCCGCCCACCGTTTATAAGGAGGGCTCCATCGGCCTGCCCTTCCCCGACACGTATTATAAAATCGTCGCCCCCGGCACACAGGAGGAAGTCTCTTACGGAGAAGAGGGCGAGATCTGCATCTCCGGCCCCACCGTGATGGTGGAATACATCAACCATCCTGAGGAGACCGCCCAGGCCCTGCAGCGGCATCCCGACGGGCTGACCTGGCTGCGCACCGGCGACCTGGGCATGATGGACGGCGAGGGGTTCGTTTATTTCAAACAGCGCATCAAGCGGATGATCGTCACCTCTGGCTACAACGTCTATCCTTCGCAGCTTGAAAACATCCTCGACGCCCACGCGCTGGTGCAGATGAGCTGCGTCATCGGCGTGCCCGACCCCTATAAGATGCAGAAGGTCAAGGCCTTTGTCATGCTGAAGCCCGGCGAAGCGCCCAGCGAGGAAAACAAGCAGATCCTGATGGAATACTGCAAGAAGAACATCGCCAAATACGCCCTGCCCTATGACATCGAGTTCCGGGACAGCCTGCCCAAGACCCTGGTGGGCAAGGTGGCCTATCGGGAGCTGGAGGCAGAGGAGCTGGCCAAAATCGAGGCGCATCAGGCGTAACCGCCTCTCATTTACACAAAAGCCTTCGGAACGCATGGCTTTCCGAGGGCCTTTTTCATTGACGGGACGGAGAAAATTCCGTATAATACGAATAATCCCCGTTTCAAAAGGAGGGCCGCTATGGAGCCCGTGAACGTCACGCTGAAAACCTTTCAAAAGACCGTCGCCGCCTCTTCCCGTCCCGTTTTGCTGGAATTCCGGGCCGGCTGGTGCGCCCCCTGCAAACGGCAGAGCGAGGCGCTGGCGGCGCTGGCGGCGGACCATCCCCGGATCCTTTGGGCCTGTGTGGACACCGACGCGCAGTTTGCCCTGACCCTGCGATATCATATCGTCACCCTGCCCACGGTAATGCTCTTTGTGAACGGGCGCGCCGTGGGGCGGCTGGTCGGCCCGCGGGAAGCAGACGAGCTGGAGGCCTTTCTCCGCGCCTCGCTGCCCGCTTCGCAGCTTTGACCGGAAGGAGGCCGCATATGTCCCAGCTCACCCTTGCGCTTTTGCAGCTTCTGCCCGGAGAAACCCAGGACGAGAGCCTGCGCCTCGGGCTGGCCGCCTGCCGCCGGGCAAAATCATTGGGGGCCGATCTCGCCCTGTTTCCCGAAATGTGGAACTGCGGCTATCGCCTTACCGGCGACCCCCAAGCAAATGCAGCCATGGCCGTTTCCGCCGACGGCCCGTTTGTCCGCGCCTTCGGTATGCTGGCAAAGGAACTGGACATGGCCATCGGCGTGACTTTTTTGGAACAGTGGGTCGGTTTGCCCCGCAACAGCCTGCGCCTCTTTGACCGGCACGGGCAGAGCGCGCTTACTTACGCCAAGGTGCACACCTGCGATTTTGACGTGGAACGCCTGCTCACCCGGGGCGAAGCGTTCCCCGTGGCCGTGCTGGACACCGCTGCCGGCCCCGTGAAGGTGGGGGCCATGATCTGCTACGACCGGGAATTTCCCGAAAGCGCCCGCATCCTGATGCTGCGGGGCGCCGAACTGATTTTGGTGCCCAACGCCTGCCCCATGGAAATCAACCGCCTGTCTCAGCTTCGGGCCAGGGCCTTTGAAAATATGCTGGCTGTGGCCACCGCAAACTATCCCGCCGGTCATCCCGACTGCAACGGCCACTCCTCCGTTTTTGACGGCGTGACCTGGGCCGAGGGCTTTCCCTATCCTCGGGAAACCTGTCTCCTGGAGGCGCCGGACGAGGCGGGCGTCTATCTTGCCCGGCTGGATCTGGATCTGCTGCGGGATTTTCGCCAAAGCGAGATCCACGGCAACGCCTTTCGCCGCCCCGACCAATACGGCCTTTTGACGGAAACCCGGATCGAAGCGCCCTTTGTCCGTCCGGAGCGAAGGCCTTGACAAAAAACCGCCCGCTTTCACACCGGCGGCATAAAGATACAAAACACAGGCGGCGAGAGCGCGGATTCTCTCGCCGTTTTTTTATCCTTAAAATTGGGTGATGTAAAAGCTTTTTGACGGCGATTGTGGGATTTGCAACGATATTTTGCTAGACAGCGCCGGCCCTGTAAGCTATAATCCAGACGTACTTTATGTCAGGAGGCGAAACACGTGGACATTGGCAGCAAAATCAAACAGGCTAGAGCAGAGGCAAAAATCACACAGGAACAGGCGGCGGAAGCGCTGGGGATCAGCAGACAGACGCTATCCAACTGGGAGAATGAGAAATTTTATCCGGATATCGCCAGCGTAATCCGGATGAGCGATTTATACAACGTCAGTCTGGACGATCTCTTAAAAGGGGGCGCGTCTGCGAAAAGGTATCTGAATTATATAGAAGAAAGCACAAATACCGTAAAAAGCAAAACCAGATTGTCAAAACTGATCGTGCTTTTATCGTATCTGGTGATATGGGCGTTCAACATCCTGGTATCGTGGTGGTTTGTTACCGGGAGAATTCACGAGGCGCTGGCGGGCGGCTTTCAATTTCTCGTGCTTCCGGTAGTTACGATCGTAATTTCCTGTTTTATCGGATTTCACGATTATTGGGGAAGGCGCAAGTGGTTTGCCCCGATCTGCTTCGGCCTCATGTTCGCGCTTTCCGTCTATGCCGGTTATGCCCTGCGCGCAAGTTCCCCGTTCGATTCGTTTTCCTTGCAAACGCTCACGCTCGTCTTTATCGGAGCCATGGCTTCGCTGCTGGGAATGGCGCTCGGCCATGTGTTTTCCCTGGAACAAAAACGTATGCGCGCGTTTGATCGGTTCCTGCAAAAGGAACTGGAGCAAGAACACCCCAAAGACGCAGAATGATCGTTTGCAGAAAAAACATAGTTTGCTGTAATCATGATAACAGGAGGTACCAACCTATGAATGAAAAGAAAAAAATGCGGATTTTCCTGCTGATCGCCTTTGGCGTTCCGGCCTTATTGAGTATTTTTATGTGGATCGCGCACCGGCGCGGACTGGATGCCGGAGCGTTTCCTCTGGCATGGATGTTTCTCCCCGCCGCTGCCGCCATGGCGGCAAAAAAACGGTTTGAAACGCCGGAGCAGCCTTTTCCCAGAGCTTTCTATTGGACCTATCTCGCAATCACCGGTGCCATGATCCTTTCGTCCGTCGCCAGCGCTTTTGTTGCGAGCCGCGCATGGGGAATTCTGACAAACGCTCTGGTGATCGCCGGCGGAATCGTTATCCTGATAGAAATTCTTGCAATGGGAAAAGAGAAGCGGGCCGCAATCGGATTGTCATTTGGGAAAAACGCGGGGAAAACGGGACTGGGGGCCTTGCTGTTCGTTGTTCTGTATGCCCTGGGTTTCGCTTTGAATGTGCTTTTGACCATGTGGATCAAAGGCGTGCGCTGGAGCGAGATCAGCCAGACCTTCTCGTTTTATCCTCTTGGCGTTATCTCGCTTTTGCTCAGTCTTCCGCTGTCATATCTGGCATTTTTCGGGGAAGAATACGGCTGGAGAGGTTTCTTTCAGCCGGCCTTGTATATCTGGCCGTCTATCTCCCGTTCCTGCTCACAAAAGAATACAGACAGCCGCAACGCGAAACGACGGCCGCATAACCAAACGTCTTCCGCAAAACAAAGCGCCCAAACGGGTTTTCCGTTTGGGCGCTTTCTGCCAGGCCTTATTCGATCTCCAGTCGGCGGCTGTTTTTGGGCTGCTCGGTCAGTTTGGGAAGGGTCAGCGTCAGGATGCCGTCCCGATAGGCGGCCTTGATGTTGTCCGCGTCGATGCCGCTCATATCAAAGCTGCGGCGGAAGGAGCCGTAAGAACGCTCGCGCTTGAGATAGCGGCCGTTTTCGTCCTTCTCCTCGCTCTCGCTGCTGCGCTCGGCGGAGATGGTCAGATATCCGTCCTGCAGATCCAGGTGGATGTCTTCCTTCTGAAAGCCGGGCAGCTCGGCCTCCAGCAGATAGGCGCCGTCCTGCTCCCGGATGTCGGTGCGGAAGTCGGGCAGCTTGCGGTTGGCGAAAAAGCTGCGCTCCATCTCTTCCAGTTCCCGGAAGGGATCGTAAAAAGCATGGCTCAGCGCGTCAGAGCGCTTCTTGGCATAAGGCATCAGATCAAACATACTTGTTACCTCCTTGTTCGTTCCACAGAAACGGCGGCTGTGTTTGGCAGCTTCTTTTTCCGTTTGCTGATATCTTGTTTCCTTACGCCTTTAATATACGGCGGATTTATGAAAAAATCTACTCAAATTTGTAAATGGATTGTGAATTCTTAGCACTCTATTGTCATGAGTGCTAAGAATTGCGGGTTTGCCCGCGCCGTGGTATGCTGGAAAAAACCAGAAAACGGAGCATATCATGTGGTACCAGATCAGGCAGGACCGGCAGGACGGCGCCGGATTTCAGCGACCCGAAGCACCAAAACTGAGCAGCAAAAAGCGGCCTCGCGGCCGCTTTTTGCTTTACAGCATTTCCGCCAGCTCCAAAATCAGCCGCCGGGTCTTTTCCCACCCGAGGCAGGGGTCGGTGATGGACTGGCCGTAGCAGCCCCCGCCCACGGGCTGTGCGCCGTCCTCCAGATAACTTTCGAGCATCAGGCCCTTCACCAGCACGGCAAGGCGCGGGTCGTTTTTCCGGCTTTGCAGCACCGCTTTTGCGACGGCGATCTGCTCCAGATATTGCTTTCCGGAATTGGCGTGGCTGCAGTCCACGATCACGGCGCGGTTTTGCGCCGCTTTTTTCGCATACAGCTCCCGCAGGCGCAGCAACTCCCCGGCCGAATAGTTGGGGCGCATCCTTCCCTGCCGGTCGGTATAGCCCCGCAGGATGGCGTGGGCCAGCGGATTGCCCGCCGAGCGCACCGCCCACCCCCGATAGACAAAGGTGTGACTGCGCTGCGCCGCTGCGACGGCATTGAGCATCACGCTCAGATCGCCGGAGGTGGGATTCTTCATGCCCACAGGGATGTCCAGCCCGCCGGCCGTCAGCCGGTGCTGCTGATCCTCTACACTGCGGGCCCCCACCGCCGCGTAGCCCAGCAGATCGTCCAGATAGGCGTGATCCTCGGGATAAAGCAGCTCGTCGGCGCAGACAAAGCCGGTCTGCTCCAGCGCCCGCAAATGCATTCCGCGGCTGGCCAGCAAGCCCCGGTAAAGATCGCTGCCCGCGGCGGGGTCGGGCTGATGAAGCATCCCCATATAGCCCTCGCCGGTGGTGCGGGGCTTGTTGGTATACACCCGGGGGACGATGCAGATCTTTTCCGCCACCCGCTCCTCCAGCGCCCGCAGGCGGGTCAGATAGTCCAGCACCGCGTCCTGCCGATCGGCGGAGCAGGGCCCCACGATGAGCAGAAGGCGGCCTTCTTTCCCGGTGAACAGGGCGCGGATCGCCGCGTCCCGCCGCGCCTTGACCTCCCGCAGCGCCAGGGACACGGGCATGGCCAATTTGACTGTTTCGGGAGCGGGAAGCTCCCGGATCCATTCCAAGTTCATGATGCGTTCCTCAATCATCCGGGCGCGACCCGGCTATTTTTGATGCGTCGTTCCGACGGCGCAGACGGATGTCCAACCCTTCCAGCACGTCGAAAAAAGAGGGCCAGCTCTTGTCCGCCGCCTGGGCGCCCTCAATAACGCCGCCGGTGCGGGTAAGCAGCATGGACAGCGCCATCACCACCCGATGGTCGTTGTGACCGGACAGCGGCTCTTCCGGCGCGTGAAGCGGACCGCCCAAAACGGTGATCCGGTCTTGCTCCACCGTAACGGCGGCGCCCAGCTTACGCAGCTCCCGCGCCATGGCCTCGCCCCGGTCGCTCTCCTTCAGGCGCAGGCGGCCGGTGCCCGTAAGGGTTACGCCGTTTTGCGCCGCGCCCAGCGCCATAAGCACCGGCGCAAGATCGGGACATTGCGCCACATCCAGCGTGGGGCAGCCCTGGCGCAGAAATTCAAAATGCTCTCTGTATATTTTATCGCCTTGATAACTTTCCGTATTCAATCCTTCAATCTGTACCTGCCCACCCAGCAGGTTCAGGCCCTCCAAAACGGCGGCGGCGCTCCAGTCTCCCTCCGTCTCAGCGTCGGCAGGGAGATACCGCTGTCCGCCGGAAATGCGCAGGGTGTTGTCGTCCGTCCACGCCGACAGCACGCCGAATCGCCGCTGAACGGCGCGGGTAAGCTCGATATAAGGGCGGCTGACCACCGGCGGCGTCAGCTCCACAACGCTGCCCGCCTCCAGCAGAGGCAGGGCAAACAACAGTCCGCTGATGAACTGCGAGCTGATATTTCCCGGGACAGAATAGACCCCCGGCGTCAGCGGGCCCCGCAGATACAGGGCGCTTTCCGCAGGCTCCCGGCGAAAGAGCAGCGCCCGTTCCCGGCAAAGAGCGGCGTAAGGTTCCAGCGGCCGCTCCATCAATCGGGGCGCACCGCACAGCGTCACCTTTTCCCGCCCCAGCAAAAAGATGGGGAGAAAAAACCGCAGCGTGCTGCCGCTCTCCCGGCAAAATACCGGCTCCCGGGGCGAAGAAAACGGATCTCCCCCCGAAAGAAACGCCGCATTTTCCCGCGCTTCCGCCGTCACGCCCAGTGCCCGCAGGCAGTCCAGCGTGGTCGAAAGATCCTGTGACAGTTCCAGATTCTTTATCGTACAGGGCCCGCCGCTCAGTCCGGCGCAGATCAGCAGGCGGTGGGCTTCGCTCTTGCTGGGAGGCGCGGTGACCGCGCCGCGGGCAAGACTTTTTTCAAAAATGACGCGCATGATAGTCCTCCAATGCGTCCACGGCCCGCAGATAGCCGTCGCCGCCCATCCCCGTAATCGTTTTGATGCAGGCGGCGCGGACGTAACTCACCTGGCGGAAGTCCTCCCGCTCCTCCAGTCTGGAGAGGTGCACCTCCACAGCGGGGACGGGCACAGCCCGCAGGGCGTCCAGCAGAGCGACGCTGGTATGGGTATAGGCGGCGGGATTGAGCACGATGCCGTCAGCTCCTTGAAAATAGGCCTGCTGCACGGCGTCCACCAGGTCTCCCTCGTGGTTGGACTGGATGAAATGAACCCCGATCCCTTTTTCTTCGCAATAGGCGCGGATGCGGGCCTCAAGCTGCCCGTAAGTCTCGCGGCCGTAATGCTCCGGCTCCCGCAGTCCCAGCAGATTGAGACTGGGGCCGTTGACGATCCAGATCTTCATAGGCGGAAATCCTCCCCGATTTCCGCCGCCGCGGCCTCCGCCGTGCCCTCGCCGTGAACGCGGGCGTCGCAGGAGGCGATATAGCGGAGATACCGCTCTTCATATCGCTGGCGCATGGCGTCGGCGGTGCGGGCAAGGGGCCTGTCCTCGGTGGGGAGCAGCAGCTCCAGCGGGCGGTCGATAAAATACAGCCGCCCGTTTTGCCGCAGACGGCGCAGATTTTCCGAGCGGAGGATCACGCCGCCGCCGGTGGCGATGACACAGCCGGTTTTCCGTGCGACCTCGGCCACGGCGCGGCTTTCCATCTCCCGAAAGGCCGCTTCGCCCCGCTCGTCGAAGATGCGGGTGATAGGCATGCCCGCGGCCCGGGCGATCTCTTCGTCGGTGTCGATCATCGGACGCCCCATCCGCCGGGCCAGCAGGCGGCCCACGGTGGTCTTGCCGCTGCCGGGCATCCCGATGAGAACAATGTTCTGCTTTTCGCCGTGGATGCGGCGATAGGCCCGCTCCAGCGTGCCCTCAGGCAGCGCCTCGCCCAAAAACAGCTCGGCTGCCGCCGCGGCCTGGGCTACCAGCATATATAGGCCGCCCTGGCCTCTCGCGCCCTGCTCCCTGGCCTGCAGCACCAAGCGTGTGCGCATGGGGTTATAAACGACGTCAATGACCCCCTCCAGCCAGCCGAAGGAGGTCAGGTCGATAGCCTGTCCCTCGGGGTCGGGCTCCATACCGCAGGGAGTTGCGTTGATCAGGATCTGGACGGGAAGCTCCCGGGTGTCCCGATAAGCGAGAACGCCCTCGCCCCCGCTGCGTCCCGCCCGGTACACGGCGGCGGCGCCCAGCGCCTTTGCCACAGCCATGGCCGTGCGGGAAGTGCCGCCGTTACCCGCGATCAAGACGGTCTTGCCCTGCACCTCAAGCCCGGTGCGGCGGATGAGGGCGGCCATGCCGTCGAAATCGGTGTTGCAGCCCACCAGCCGCCCGTCCCGGTTGATCACGGTGTTCACCGCGCCGATGACGGCGGCCCGGCGGTCCAGCTCGTCCAGATAAGGGATCACCTTCTGCTTATAGGGCATGGTAACATTGATCCCCGCAAACTTCCGCGCCGCGAAAAAGACGGGCAGGTCTTCGGGCGAAAGCTCTTTTAACTGATAATCATAGTCCCCCAGCAGCCGGTGGATCTCCGGGGAAAAGCTGTGGGAAAGGTTCTGTCCGATCAATCCGTATTGCATCTTCCGCCTCCGTTTCTCATTCCGTCAGCCAGCCTGCGCCGAACCGCCCCAGCAGCAGGTCGCACAGGGCCAGCGCCACAGCGCTGTCGGCGGCAACGGCCGCCCGGTGGACGATGCAGGGGTCGTGCCGCCCGCGCAGGGTCAGGGTGGTATCTTCTCCGCGGACAAAGTCCACGGTTTTTTGCGTTTGCCCGATGGAGGGCGTGGGCTTGACCGCCGTTTGGATCAAAAGCGGCATCCCGTTGGTCACGCCGCCGTTGATCCCGCCGTTGTGATTTGACGCGGTGCGCGCCCGCCCGTCCTCCATATAATAAGGATCGTTGGCCTGAGCGCCTCGCAGTTCCGCCAGCGAAAAGCCGTCGCCGAAGGCCACGCCCTTGACGGCGGGAATGGCGTAAAGCGCCCGGGCAAGGACGTTTTCCATCCCATCGAACCAGGGCTCGCCCACCCCGGCGGGGACGCCGCAGACCGCCGTTTCCAGCACGCCGCCCACGCTGTCTCCCGCCTCCTTTGCCGCAAGGATCGCCCGCTTCATCCTCTCGCCAACCTCCCGGGACAAAACCGGGAAGGGCAGATTCTCCAAAGACGCGATCTCTGCCCGGAGGTCTTCTTCCCGCGGGGAAAAGCGCCGGTCGCTCTCGCCGCCGCAGCGCAGGATATGGCTGCGGATCACGATGTTTTTCCGCCGGAGCGCGGGCAAAACCACCGCTCCGGCAGCCACCAGCGCCGCCGTGACCCGGCCGGAAAAATGTCCGCCGCCCCGGGCGTCCTGAAAGCCGCCGTATTTCATCTGGGCGGCGTAATCCGCGTGGCCCGGGCGGGCAACCGTCCGGATGGCTTCATATTCGCCGCTGTCCTGCGCCCGGTTGGGGATGAGGACGCACAAAGGCGTGCCGCAGGTAAATCCCCGGTAAACGCCGCTGACGATCTCAAACCGATCGTCCTCCCGGCGGGAAGTGGAAAGCGCGTCTGCCGGACGGCGCAGGGCAAGCTGCGCGGCAATATACTCCTCGTCCACGGGAATGCCCGCAGGCAGTCCGTCCAAAATAGCGCCCAGCACCGGCCCGTGGCTCTCTCCAAAAATCGTGACGGAAAGGGCCGTTCCCACGGTGTTTTTCATCGGTTCCACCCCGTTTCGATGCGTGCTTTCAGTTCGTCCGGCGAGATCTCTCTGCAATATCCCGCGCCCTCTTCGTCGGCAAAGACGGCCATGATCCCCTGTGCCGTCCGCTTTTTATCATGGAGCGCGGCGGCAAGGATCCGTTCCGGCTCCAGCGCACAGCGGGTGGGCAGGCCCAGCCGCTGAAGCAGCGGGATAAGCCGCGCCCGCAGCGCCGGGGTGCACATGGGCAGCATGCCCAGCGCCACGCATTCCCCGTGATAAAGCGCGCCGCCGGCCAGCGCCTCGACGCCGTGGCCCACGGTGTGCCCGAAATTGAGCAGGCGGCGGGATCCCTCGTCCCGTTCGTCCGCCTCCACCAGCGCCCGCTTGATCTTCAGCGCCCGCAAAAGGAGCGTTTCAATCTTCTCATACGGGTCGCCCGCCTCGATCTCCGCAAGCAGCGCCCCGTCGCTCACCACGGCCATTTTGACGATCTCGGCCATGCCCTCGGCCAGCAGCCGGGGCGGCAGAATCTTCAGCAGGTCAGGGTCGATGAGCACGGCTTTGGGCGGCCAAAACGCGCCCACGAGGTTTTTCACGCCGTTTTGATCCAGACCGGTTTTTCCGCCGATGGAGGCGTCGGCCTGGGCCAGCAGCGTGGTTGGCACATTGTAAAAGTCCACGCCCCGCATCCAGCAGGCGGCGGCAAAGCCCGCCGCGTCCCCCACCGATCCGCCGCCCACGGCGCAGACGCAATCGGCCCGGGTAAAGCCGTGCTCCAGCATCACGCTCCACAGCCGCTCCGCGCCGCAAAGGGATTTTCCCGCGGCGCCCTCGTCCAGCGTCACCATGACGGGCTCTCTGCACAGTTCCGCCAGTCCGGCGGCGTAAGCCGGCGGGACGCCCCGGTCGGTGACCACCAGCACCCGGCGATCCAGATCAAACAGCTCCCCTGCCCGCGCCAGCGCGCCCCGGGCGACGGTGACACCATAGCCGCCTCTTTCGCTCTCCACCCAAAGGGCGCCGTCGTTTTCGGCCCCCAGCCGGCGCTGATAGGCCCGGGAAAGGGACATGGCGCATTTCAGAAGCCGCAGATACGCCTCCCGCAGGGGGGGAGACGCCACCCGCCCGGCGTTTTGTTCCAACACCCGAGCCTCCCGCGCCGGATCAAAGACGGGAAGACCCTGTTCTATTTTATATCGCGCGATGCGGGACGCGGCTTCCATCCGGCGGACAAACGCCGCCGCCAGCTCCGCGTCCGCCCGGTCGATCTCCTGCCGGGCCAGCTCCAGTTCGTCCATCCCCGGCCTCCTTTCTTCGATCCGCGTTTTTTCAAGCATGGGTCTCGCCGCTCGCCGCCGGACAAAAGCCCCTTGCGGGGTCAACGGGGCATTGAGCGAAGAGCGCAGCCGCTGCCGCACGGTATTCCGCCAGCGTTCTTGTTTTGCGCAGCGTCTTCAGCGGGCGAGCGCAACCGGGCAGCATGGCGGAAAAATATTCCCACAGCTCCTTCATCCGGGCCAGCACGTTGCCGTCGCCCCGCACCCGGGCGGCATAATCCGCCAAAAGCGCGTCGTGAAAGAATTGCAGCTCTTCGGGCTTCAGCGGCGCGCCGCCCGCCGTCTGCCGGGCCAGCGCCGGATTGGCCGCCAGTCCCCGCCCCAACATGACGGTTTTCACCGTGGGAAAGGCCGCCCGAAAGGCGTTGATCTGCGGCAGCGTGAACAGATCGCCGTTGTAGCAGACCGGCGCGGCAAGGCGATCCAACGCCCAGGCAAAGGCTGCCCGGTCGGGCGCGCCGCGATAAAGCTGCCTGCCCGTCCGGGGGTGGATAATCAGCTCTTCCAACGGGAAATCGTTATAAATTTCCACCAGAAGGGGCCAGATTTCCCCGTTTTCCAGCCCGAGACGGGTCTTGACCGACACTCGGACGCCGGCCTGCTCCGCGCTGTCGAACACGCCCCACAGCAACGCCCGCAGTTCGTCGGAATTTCCCAGCGCTCCCGCCCCCTTGTGCTTGGAGACCACCGTCCCCGAGGGGCAGCCCAGATTGAGGTTGACCGTTTGGTAGCCCATGGCCCGCAGTTCTCCGGCCGCCCAGCGAAAATGCTCCGCCCGGGCGGTGAGGAGCTGCGGCACCAGCGGCACGTCCCCGTTGTTTTCGGGCAAAACCTCCCGCAGTTCCTTTTGGGAAAAGAAGCCGTCGCCGGTGGGCGAGAGAAAGGGGGCGTAATAGCGGGCGACGCCGGAAAACATCCGGCGGTGTACCCGGCGAAAGACCGCTTTCGTGATCCCCTCCAGCGGAGCGAACTCCACCGAAAGCGGCGCCTGCATTGCCCCGTCAGTCATGTCGGCGCAGCAGGCGGCGGCCCGCCAGAACGCCGGTGGCCTTTCCGTCCTCGACGGCGATCCGACCGTTGACCATCACATAAGAGATGCCCTCGTTGTCCAGCTCGGGGTGGGCATAAGTGGCCCGATCGATGATCGTTTCCGGATCAAAGATCACCAGATCGGCGTCCATCCCCTCGCGGATCAGGCCCTTGGTGTGGAACCCGTAGACCATGGCGGGCAGACAGCACATCTTGCGGATAGCGTTTTCCAGCGTAATGACCCGGCGCTCCCGCACATAGCGTCCCAGAATGCGGGGGAAGGAGGCGTAGATGCGGGGGTGGCCGATCTTTCCGGCGGCCCGGCTGGCGCCGTCGGTACCGAACATGGCCCGGTCCCATCGCATAACCCGCTCCACATCCTCCTCGCACATGCTGTGGAAGATGCCTGTGACGTTCAGGCGGTTTTCCGCCAGCAGGCCGCAGTGCAGGTCGTAGGGGTCCACGCCCAGCTCGTCGGCAATGTCATTGAGCATCCGCCCGTTGTACTCCGGATGGGTACGGCAATTGCCGATCATGGTAAAAGAAAACCGCTCGCGGGAGCTTTTGTTCCCGCAGATGGCAGGCCGCAGCGCCGCCCGCCCGGCGGGGTCGGTGAGGCGGCGCACCAGCTCGTCTGTCCCCAGCGCGTGCAAGGGGCCGGGGATGTTGGTGTCCAGCCCGGTGGACGATGCGGTATAGGGATATTGGTCGCAGAAAATATCAAGACCCTCGTCGGCCGCCCGCTGCATCATGGAGAGGGTGGCGGCGGTCTTGTTCCAGTTCAGCCTGCCACCGGTGGCCTTGTGATGGGAGATGACGCACCGGGCCCCGGAGGCCTTCGCCACCCGGAGCATCTCGTCGGTAGCCTCAATGAGACCGCTGTTTTCGCTGCGCATATGCACGGTGAACACCCCGCCCAGCTCGGCCGCCACCCGTGCAACCTGGATGAGCTCGTCGGTGTCGGCATAGCTTCCCGGCGGATAGATTAGGCCGAAGGAAACGCCCAGCGCCCCGGCCTTCATGCAGCGGCGCAGCAGGCTTTTCATTTCCTCCAGTTCGGCGGCGGTGAGCTTCCTGTCGGCATAGCCCGACACGGCGGCCCGCAGGTTGCCGTGTCCCGTCAAAAAGGCGGTATTGACCCCACAGGGTCGGTTGAGAAAGCGAAAATACGCGCCCATGTCCCGGCGGGCGGCCAGGCTCTCGTGGCTGATGGCACCGCCGCCCGCGGCCCGCAGGCCCGCTTCCTCGTATTTTTCAGAGATGGGCGCGGGGCTCTCACCGCACATGCCGCCCACAAAGGTGGTGATTCCCTGCTCCAGCTCGCAGGCGCACAACGGATCCCGCTCCAGTGCCATATCCTGATGGCTGTGGACGTTGATAAAGCCGGGCGCAAGCACCTGTCCGGCAGCGTCGATGATGCGCTCCGCCCCCGAAAAATGCGGCCCGACGCGGGCGATCTTCCCGTCTTTTACAGCCACGTCGGCGTGAAAGGCGGGGTTCCCCGTTCCATCCAGCACCCGCGCGCCGCGAATGATGATGTCGTACATGGTTTTCCTCCTTTTCGGTCCGCTGTGATCACAACACTGCTCTTACTTGTGATTATAATCGATTTTTCGGCCGCGCGCAATCGTTCCCCGCGCAATTCCGGCCGAAACGCGCGTATTTTTTGCCTGTTTTACGGAAGACTTTTTGTGAGGTGAAAATCACATGAAGTTTAACCGAAAGGAATATCAGGCCCTGTATCAAAAGGCGTCGCCCTCTTCGCCCAGCCTGCGCAACGTGCCTGCCGCCTTTGTGACCGGCGGTGTGATATGCGCACTGGGGCAGGCGCTCAAAACGGTCTTTCTCGCGGCGGGACTGGAGGATCAGGCCGCCGGAACGGCGGTGTCCTGCGCGCTGATTTTTCTGGGCGTGGCGCTGACGGCGGCGCGGCTGTTTGAAAAGCTGGCAAAATGGGCCGGTGCGGGAACGCTGGTGCCCATCACCGGCTTTGCCAACGCCATCGCCGCGCCCGCCATGGAGTTCAAGACCGAGGGCTTCGTTTTGGGGACCTGCGTCAAGATGTTTTCCATCGCGGGGCCGGTGCTCACCTTTGGCATTTCGGCCAGCGTGATCTACGGCGTCCTTTTCTGGCTTCTGGGAGGCGCGGCATGAGGCGGAAGGGTGACACGGTGTTTTTCGACGAGCCCGTCTGGGTGGAGAGCTGCGCCGCCGTGGGCGGCAAAAAAGAGGGCGAAGGCCCGCTGGGGGCACGCTTTGACGAGACAGGCCCCGACAACCGCTTCGGGCAAAAAACCTGGGAGAAAGCCGAAAAGCGCATGATCGAGCTGACCTGCACCCACGCCCTGTCCAAGGCCGACGTTTTGCCGACGGCCGTTTCCTGCGCGCTAGGCGGCGACCTGCTCAATCAGTGTATTTCCAGCGCCTTTGCCATACGGGGGCTGGGCGTGCCCTATCTGGGGCTTTACGGCGCCTGCTCCACCATGGCCGAGGGACTGCTTCTCGGCGCGGCCCTTATCGCCGGCGGCTTTGCGAACCGGACACTCTGTCTTGCATCTTCTCATTTTTGCTCCGCCGAGCGGCAATACCGGTATCCGCTGGAATACGGCGGCCAGCGGCCGCCCTGCGCCCAATGGACGGCCACGGCCTGCGGCGCCGTTCTTCTGCGGCGCGAAAAGGCAAAGGTCGCCGTCACCGCCGCAACGCCGGGACGGATCTATGACCCAGGCGTCACCGACAGCGCCAACATGGGAGCCGCCATGGCGCAAAGCGCCTATGAGACCCTGCGAATCTATTTCCGCGACAGCAGCACCGCCCCCGCCGACTATGACCTGATCCTCACGGGAGATCTGGCCTCGGTGGGCCACGGGCTAGTGCGGCAGCTTTTTGCCGCCGACGGGACGCCGCTGGGAGAAAACTATCAAGACTGCGGGATGTTGCTCTATGGCCCGGAACAGGATGTTCACGCCGGGGCCTCGGGCTGCGGCTGCTCGGCCGCCGTTTTGTGCGGCAGCGTGCTGCCAGATCTGGCGGCGGGGCGGCTCAAGACCGTGCTGTTCTGCGGAACAGGGGCGCTGATGAGCCCCACCTCGGCCAACCAGGGCGAGAGCATTCCGGGCATTTGTCATCTGGTGCGATTGGAGGGAGGAAAATGATCTATCTCAAAGCGTTTCTCGCGGGCGGGCTGATCTGCGCCCTCAGCCAGATCCTCATCGACCGTACCCGCCTGACTCCCGCCCGCATTCTCAGCGCCTATGTGGTGCTGGGCGTGGCGTTGACGGGGTTGGGGGTATGGGAGCCGGTGGTGCGCTTTGCAGGATGCGGTGCCACCGTTCCCCTGATGGGCTTTGGCTACGCCATGGCGCAGGGTGTCAAAAGCGCCGTGGCCGAAAGCGGGCTTTTAGGCGCCTTTACCGGCGGACTCACCGCCACGGCGGGCGGCGTGGCCGCCGCGGTGCTCTTTTCCCTGCTGGCGGCGGTCTTTTTCTCCGCCGGCGACCGCTCATAGCGCAAGGAGCGCCTTTTCCGGCGATGCTGGTCTTTTTAATACACTCAGACGCCGCCTAAGGACGGCGCTTTTTCTTGACTTTGACAGTCTTTTGACAGACTTTTCCTCTTTTTTGTCAGGCTTTTCGTGATTGTTGCTAACTTTTGTATTTATTATTTGTATATATTAAATAAATCACAAAAAATAGGGTTGCTTTTTTTTCTTTTTGCATTACAATAAAACCGTTGCTTTCGGCAATTTTAACGAAAAGTGTTTTATTTTTTATAATTTCATCAATTCTTAAGGGGAAAGGATCTGTTTCGCATGAGTACTTATTTCGTGATCGCCGCCGCTGCGGTGAGCCTGCTGATGGCGCTGGGGCTTTATTGCAAGAACGCCGCCATCCGGGTAGAGGATGCCCGCATGAAGGAGATCGCCGGGTATATCCACTCCGGCGCCATGGCTTATCTCAAGCGGCAATACCTGGTGATGGCGATCTTCGCCGCCGTGATGTTTGTGGTTCTGCTGCTGCTGTTGGGGCTGAATACGGCGTTGTGCTTCCTGGTGGGCGCGCTGTTCTCCATGCTGGCGGGCTTCTGCGGCATGATGAGCGCCACGCTGTCCAACGTTCGGACCGCACAAAGCGCCAAAAAGGGCATGCCAGCGGCTCTCAACGTGGCCTTTTCCGGCGGCGCCGTGCTGGGGCTTTGCGTGGTAGGCTTGGGTGCGCTGGGGCTGGCCGTTCTCTATCTGGTCTTTAACGGCAACAACGACATCCTCACCGGCTTTTCGCTGGGCGCTTCGTCCATCGCGCTGTTTGCCCGCGTGGGCGGCGGCATCTACACCAAGGCCGCCGATGTTGGCGCCGATCTGGTGGGCAAGGTAGAGGCTGGCATTCCCGAAGACGACCCCCGCAATCCCGCCGTTATCGGTGACAACGTGGGCGACAACGTGGGCGATGTGGCCGGCATGGGCGCCGACCTGTTTGAATCCTATGTGGGCGCCATTCTTTCGGCCCTGCTGCTGGCTGCCGGCAACGCCGAGCGCATCCACCTGACCTTTTCTCTGGTGGCGCTGGGCATCGCGGCCGCGATTCTGGGCATTCTGATCGTCAAGACCGTCAAAGGCCGCGACCCCCAAAAGATCCTGACCGCCGGCTCTTATCTCTCTGCCATTGTGCTGATCGCCGGCGCACTGGTGTTCTGCCGGCAGGCGGAAGGCGGGATGCACCTGTTTGGCTGCATTCTTTCCGGCGTGGCGGTGGGCGTGGCCATCGGCGTCATCACCGAGATATATACCTCCGACCGCTATCATTTCGTCAAACACATCGCCGCCCAGAGTGAGACCGGCACCGCCACCAATATCCTTTCCGGCTATGCCGTGGGCCTGCGCTCCACCGCGCTGCCCATCCTGCTGATCGCCGCCGCCGTGGTGCTCAGTGCCAAACTGGCAGGGCTCTTCGGCGTGGCATTGGCCGCCGTTGGTATGCTTTCCACCGTTGGCATCACCGTTTCTGTGGACGCTTATGGCCCCGTGGCTGACAATGCCGGCGGCATCGCCCAGATGAGCGGCATGCCTGAGGAGATCCGCTCGATCACCGACAATCTGGACAGCGTAGGCAACACCACCGCCGCCATCGGCAAGGGCTTTTCCATCGGCTCGGCCGCGCTGACGGCGCTGGCCCTCTTTAACAGCTACGCCGAAAAGATCCAGCTCAAAACCATCAACATCCTGGATTCCCACGTGATTGCGGGGATCTTTGTGGGCGGCATGCTCACCTTCCTTTTCTGCGCGTTGACCACCGAATCGGTCTCCCGCGCAGCACAGAAGATGATCGCCGAGGTGCGCCGCCAGTTTAAGGCCGACCCCGGCATCCTGGCCGGCACCTCCACCCCCGATTACGCCCGCTGCGTGGATATTTCCACCCGCGCGGCCCTGCGCGAAATGATTCTTCCCGGCATCATCGCCATTGCCGCGCCGCTGGCCACCGGCTTGTTTGTGGGCCCCGACGCACTGGCGGGCCTGCTGGTGGGCGGCACGGTGGTCGGCGTTCCCATGGCCATCATGCTGAGCAACGCCGGCGGCGCCTGGGACAACGCCAAGAAGGACCTTGAGACCGGCAAACCCGGCGGCAAAGGCTCCGAGGCCCATACGGCGGCCGTGACCGGCGACACCGTGGGCGATCCTTTCAAGGACACCTCCGGCCCCGCGCTGAACATCCTCATCCAGCTGATGAGCATCGTGGCGCTGGTCTTTGTCCCGTTGTTCCTGTAATCTGTTTCCCGGATCCTCCGGTCCGATCTTTCTTTTCCGCGAAAAGGCACTCCCACGGGGAGTGCCTTTTCGTTTTGGCAGGCCGCCTCTTTTAGACTGTCGAAAAACCCGCTGCGCTAGGCTTTTTCGACATTTTGGCGCCGGCCTGCGGGCCGGATTTCGCCGCATTTTTGCGGAAAATCGCGGCGGGTCGTGGTGTTTTTGACCATTTTCACACAGAAGCCGGCCAAAAACGATGGGTAAGCAAAATCGCCGTTTCGGCGATTTTGACTTTTTTGACAAGCTGAGGGCAGCGGCTTTCGCCGCTGCCTGCCTTTAATCTGCTCTTTATTTTTCGTAAACAGTCCAGTCACGCGGGTGGCGCAGGACCGTCCACGTTTCGGTGGGCTTGGTCTCGCGCTCGTAGTCGTGGCTGTTCGTGGCTTCCTGCACGTCGAGATAGTACCATGCTCCGGTGTTCATGTTATCCGGCCACCGGATCATGTCCGGCAGCAGATCCTCCGGCCGCTCCGGGTCTCTCGCCAGAACACGGTTGACCAGCGCCATGGATTCTGCGCGGGTGATCTTCCGATCGGGACGGAAGGTGCCGTCGGGATAACCGGTAATCCAGCCGTTATATGCCGCCTTTTCGATCTCGGTGCGAGCCCAGTGACCCAGAATGTCACTGAAAGCAGTCTCCCCCGCAGAGGTTTCACGGTCAAACCGCGCCGCAATCGCGGCAAACTCCGCACGGGTGATGGTATCGTTGGGGCGGAAGGTCCCATCAGGATAGCCGGTAACGATGTCAAGCTTCGCCATGGTAGAAACAGCGGCATTGAACCACATTCCGTCTTTCACATCGCTGAAAGCGTTGATCTCAGTCAGATTCTTATCCCGAATCTCGTTGGTCAGCAGACGGAAGAAGATCGTGGCCACCTCAGCACGGGTAATATTTGCCTCCGGATGCACCATTCCGTCCGGATAGCCAATGATATATGCATCATGATCCATCCCGTTGAGCCATTCTGGCACATTCGTCTTTTCCCAGGCGGCGTATACCACGCGGTTGCGATCCATCACCACGGTAGTGACAGGCTGGCTCAGCGCCTCGTCGGCATACCAGCCCTTGAAAATGTAGTGGGGCCGCATGGGAACCTTGTCGATGGTGACCGTGGTGCCCGGTGCGTAACGCTCGTCGGCATACTCTGTGCCGCCGTTGGATTCATAGCTCAGGGTGTAATATACCGGATTGGTGGGGTCGATGATTCCCGCATCACCTTGCACCGTGTAGCTGACAGAAGGCATGGGAAATTCTTCGGGATCGCCGTGCTCGCCCATGCTGTCCACCGGATAAAGGATCGCGCTACTGTTGGTGAAGATCGCCCGTTCGACGGAATACGAAATGCCAGTCCGGTCTTCCTTTCCATCGCCATCCAGATCCATTATGCCGTAAGTTCCCGGACGCGTTTCTTTTTCACCTGAAAATACCGCGAAATACACCAGTTGCAGCCGCTGGAAATTTGTCACATCAACATTGATTTTCCAAGTGAACTGATCTTCTTCTTCGTCATAGATTAACTCATACAGATATTCGGAAGCAGTATTTCCTTCGGTCTTTCCAAAGCCGTAATGGTTCTCCTCGATGATCTCAGCATCATAGGTCTCAATAACCGCTCCCTGCGCGTCCAGGACCCGCATTTTCAGCTTTTCCGGTTCATTGACAAAGTCGAACTGTTCACCCATCATATCGTCCACGGTGCTGCCCGCGCCCAGCAGATACAGGATGTCGCTTTGGATCTCGTCGAAGGTGACGTACTCTTCGCCGTTCAAATAGCGCATAAAGGCTTTCGAATCATCCCAGTTTCCTTGGCCGGCGCCCGTATCATCCACGCCGATCGCATAGGTATTACAGATGGCTTTCAGCTCCTGATATGCCTGATCGGCATAATAGAACGCCATGTCGCGGTTGGATGCGCTTCTGGGAACGCACGGCTGTTCAATATAGGTTTCCGCAGCCGCATCCGCATCGAGTTGCCAGAGCTCGTCATAATAGAGCCACGGGAAATCGTACTGATCTCCTTCGCTCTCTTCATTTCTGGTCGCTACATCCGCAAAGTATTCCTTCCAAAGCGCGCTGTCCGGGCTATCCGGCCGCGAGACGTTGCCCTGCAGCGAAGATGGAGAATAATACCCCTCATCCCAGAATCCGCCGTAGCTAAATCTGCCTGCAACGTCCAGAGGAGCATATCCGCGGGAATAGGGAACGCTGTAATCTCCGTCTTTGCAGAACAGATACGTCGAGCCGTCGGAGATCAGGATCATGTACTTCCGGTCTTTATCCACCGTCTGATCCGATTCCAGCAGCTCCTTCGCGGCAAGAAGACCCGCATGAAGATTGCTTCCGCCGCTGAATTCCGCCAGGAAAGCCTCTTCGATCTTGTCGTAATCTTCCGCAAGATCGTAGAATTCGGAAGCGTGGGCCGTCCGGTTAAACTGCACGACGCCCACCTTCACCTTTGTGTTGTTGGCATCCGCCTCCTCTTTCAGTTCCGACAGCATCTCCAGCACAGTCGTCTTTGTGTCGGCATGGGTGGATTTGTCCAAAACAAAGACGATATCGCACGCCAGCGTTTCCTCCTTGCCGGGAAGCGACAGCGTGATCTCCGCCGTGGTGCCGTCCCAGGCCGTTACCTCTTTTGACTTCGAAATCTCCGCCGCCGCTTCTGCCGGCTGATCGTCAGCAAATACCGGCGAAATCAGCCCGGGCGCTACCGTCAGCAGCATGGCAGCGGCAAGCAGCCAACCAAGGACCCTCCGATTTTTGTTTCTCATAAAACCAGCTCCTTTTTTGTAAGCGTAATCGTGCGCGGTCTTTGCAGATTATGGTATTATTATACCCTCCCGCTGCCAACGGCTTACAAACCGACGCTCCCGCCCGGTCGTTCTTTTGGAAAAATTAAGAAAAAATTAAGAGATCCGGCGGATCGCCGGATCTCTGTGTCGTTCCCTTCGGGCCGCGCAGGGCGCGGGCCTCGTTTCTCTTATTTCTTTCTCTTATTTCTTTGTCAGAAGCTCCATGAGGATGTTGAGCTGCAGCTCGATGCCCACCGGGATGCACCGCTCGTCCACGTTGAACTGCTGATTGTGCAGCGCGGCGGTGATCCCCTTTTCCCGGTTGCCGCAGCCCAGATGGTAAAATGCGCCGCCCCAGGCCGAAGCGTCGGAAAAATACTGAAAATCCTCGCCGCCCAGCGAGGGATACTGCTTCATCAGCACATGGTCCCCGCCCAAAAGGCGGCAGGCGTTTTCCCGGATCACGTCTACCACGGCGTCGGTGTTGATGAGGGCGGAATAGCCCAGCTCCACCTCGACCTCGGCTTGGCAGCCGTAGCCCTGCGCCACACCCTGTGCGATCTCGGTGATGCGGCGGGCGGCAAAGGAGCGCGTCTCGGGGTCCAGCGTGCGCAAAGTGGCCGTCATCACGACCTCGTCTGCCACGATGTTGCTCTTTACGCCGCCGTGGATGGTGCCCACGGTCAAAACGGCGCTGTTCAGCGGGCTGATGCTGCGGCTGACAAAGGTCTGCAGCGCCGAAATCACCCCCGCCGCCGCCACGATGGCGTCGGCTCCCCGCTCGGGATAGGCGCCGTGGCCCGCCTTGCCCCTGACGGTAATGGTAACGGTGTCGCAGGCGGCGTTGAGCTGGCCGTAGCGCAGCTCCACGAAGCCCGCGTCCAGATAGGGCTGGACGTGCAGGCCGAGGGAATAATCCACCTTGGGATCCTCGCAGACTCCCTGTTGTACCATGCGCTCGCCGCCGCCCACGGTTTCTTCCGCCGGCTGGAAAAAGAACTTCACCGTTCCGGCAAGCTCCCCCTCCATCGCCTTGCATAGCTTCGCCACCCCCAGCAGGATGGCGGTGTGCACGTCGTGGCCGCAGGCGTGCATCACCCCGTCGTTCTGCGAGCAGCAAGGGCGGTTTTTGTCCTCCTGCAGCGGCAAAGCGTCGATGTCGGCCCGGAGCCCCACCACGTTCCCCGGCCGCCCGCCGCGGACGATGCCCACAACGCCTGTGTCGGCCACCGGGCGGTGCTCGATGCCCCAGTTCTCCAGCAGGGCGCAGATGCGGGCCTGGGTCCTGTACTCCTGTGTCCCCAGCTCGGGGCAGCGGTGCAGCTCCCGCCGGATAGCGATCATTTCGTCGGTGATGGACTGAACACTGCCGTGAAACTCCATAAAAGCGCCTCCTTTCCGGAATCAAAGCGAAAAAAATTACGATTTGTATTCATTTTCCTGTTGTTTTGGCCGGACAGGTGGCGGAGCCGCCTCTCACGCCCTGCCCTTTACCACGGTCAGTCCGGTCTTCTCCTCCAGAAAACGGCCGAAGCTCCCGGCGTCGCCCTGGGTGAAGTCGGTCTTTTTCAGGATGTGAGCCATGCGCACCCCGGTGTAAACGAAGTAATACTCGCCGGTCTCCACGATGCGGGTGATCTCGTCATACCGCAGCGTGTCGCTCCGCCCCGGCCACGCCACCGAAAAGGCGTCGTCGCCGAAGCGGTAATCGATGTTCATGGACAGGTCCTGGGCGTGCTTGAGCAGCCGGCGGCACATCCGCCACAGCCCCAGCGGATAGGCGAACATACAGACCGCGCCCAGCAGGATGGTGACGGGATGCAGGAGATTGAAGCCCTTGTTCACGATGGCCAGCACGCCGCCCGCGGCGATGACCAGGCCGCCCGCCGCGGCGATCACCCGTCCCAGCGGGGTGACGCGGCCGTCCATGTGCACCTTGGCATAGGCGCGGTAAGCGGCCTCGTCGTGCTTTGTGTTGACGATATACAGCAGTTTCATCCCTATCCCCCCTCTAAAACAGGCCGAAAATTCAAACTTTATTTAAAGTATAGCATAAAAAAGGGCGCGTAACAACCGCTTTTTCCTTTCTTTTCCCGCCGGAACGTGCTATAATAGCTCTGTTCTACATATTCCCTTCACAGAAAGGAACTGTTTTATGGCAAACGGCTTTTTGAAAAAATTATTCGGCGACACCTCGTCCCGCGAGATCAAGCGGATGATGCCGCTGGTGGAAAAGATCGAATCGCTGGAGGGCGAATACGCCGCCCTCACCGACGAGGAGCTGCAGGCAAAGACCCCCTGGCTTAAATCCCGCCTGGCGGCGGGGGAAACGCTGGACGATATCCTGCCCGACGCCTTTGCCGCCATGCGCGAGGCCGACCGCAGGGTGCTGGGGCAATTCCCCTTCCGGGTGCAGGTCATCGGCGGCATCGTGCTGCATCAGGGCCGCATCGCCGAAATGAAGACCGGCGAGGGCAAGACCCTCACCTCCACCCTGCCCGCCTACCTCAACGCCCTGTCGGGAAGGGGCGTCCACATTGTTACGGTCAACGACTATCTGGCCAAATATCAAGGCGAAATGATGGGCAACGTCTATCGCTTCATGGGTCTGAAGTGCGGCATCATCATCCACGATCTCTCCCACGACCAGCGGCGGGCGGCCTATGCGGCCGACGTGACCTACGGCACCAACAACGAGATGGGCTTCGACTATCTGCGGGACAACATGGCCATCTTCAAGCAGGATATGGTGCAGCGGCCCTTCAACTTCGCCGTGGTGGACGAGGTGGACTCCATCCTCATCGACGAGGCCCGGACGCCGCTGATCATCTCCGGCCAGGGCGACAAGTCCACCGACCTGTATCAGCAGGCCGACCGCTTTGCCCGCACGCTGACTCCGCTGAAGATGGTGGAGGTCAACGAGAAAGAGAGCCAGGACGACATCGCCGCCGACTATCTCATCGATGAAAAGGCCAACACCGCCACCATCACCCCCCGGGGCGTGGCCAAGGCGGAGAAATATTTCGGCTGCGGCAATCTCACCGACCCCGAAAACGCCACTCTGATGCACCACATCAACCAGGCCATCAAGGCCCACGGCTGCATGAAGCTGGACGTGGACTATGTGGTGCGGGACGGGGAGATCGTCATCGTAGACGAGTTCACCGGCCGCCTGATGTTCGGCCGCCGCTATTCCGAGGGCCTGCATCAGGCCATCGAGGCCAAGGAAGGCGTAGAGGTCAACCGGGAAAGCAAGACTCTTGCCACCATTACCTTCCAGAACTATTTCCGCATGTATCCCAAGCTGTCGGGCATGACGGGTACCGCCCTCACCGAAGAGGAGGAATTCCGCGGCACCTATTCGCTGGACGTGATCGAGATCCCCACCAACATGCCCATGATCCGCGTGGACCACGAGGATCAGGTCTTTACCACCGAGATGGGCAAGTTCCGGGCCATCATCCGCAAGATCAAGGAGTGCCACGAAAAGCAGCAGCCCGTTCTGGTGGGCACGGTGTCCATTGAAAAGAGCGAGCTTTTGTCCTCGCTGCTCAAGCGCGAGGGCATCAAGCATCAGGTGCTCAACGCCAAGCACCATGAAAAAGAGGCCGGCATCGTGGCCCAGGCGGGCCGCGCCGGCGCCATCACCATCGCCACCAATATGGCGGGCCGCGGCACCGATATCATGCTGGGCGGCAACGCCGAATACATGGCGAAGGCCGACCTTGCCAAGGCGGGCTATGCCGACGAGATCATCGCCGAGGCTTCGGGCTACGCCCAAACCGCCAACGCCGAGATCCTGGAGGCCCGGGCCCTGTTCCGCCGGAAGCTGGCGGAGTACAAGGAGGCCATCAAGAGCGAGGCCGAGCTGGTGAAGCAGGCCGGCGGCCTTTGCATCATCGGCACCGAGCGGCACGAGAGCCGCCGCATCGACAATCAGCTCCGCGGCCGCGCCGGCCGTCAGGGCGACCCGGGCGAGAGCACCTTCTATCTCTCGCTGGAGGACGATCTGATGCACCGCTTCGGCGGCGAGCGCATCCAGGCGCTGATCAGCACCCTGAAGGTGCCCGAAGACGAGCCCATCAACGCCCGCATGCTCTCCAACGCCATCGAGAGCGCCCAGACCCGGGTGGAGGGCATCCATTACCAGTCCCGCAAATCGGTTCTGGAATACGACGACGTGATGAACCACCAGCGCGAGATCATCTACGGCCAGCGCATGCAGGTGCTGGAGGGCATGGACGTGCAGGAGCAGGTGCGGAACTACGTCCGCTACGAGATCGAAAAAGAGGTGCTTTCGGCCTCCAACGGCCACACCCATCTGGAAAAGCTGGCCGCCAGCCAGCTCGCCGCCCACTATACCGGCGTCTTTATCGCGCCGGAGGAGCGCACCTCCCTTGCCGTCCGGCTGGAGGGCATGACGGTGGAGCAGGCCACCGAATGGCTCCAGACCCGAGCCAAAAAGGTCTATGACGCCAAGGAGCAGCAGATCGGCCCCGAGCTCATGCGGGAGCTGGAGCGGGTGGTGCTGCTGCGAACCGTGGACCGCAACTGGATGGATCACATCGACGCTATGAGCGAGATGCGCAAGGGCATCGGCCTCAACGCCTACGCCAACGTCAACCCGCTGGACGAATATAAAAAGCAGGGCTTCGAGATGTTCGAGGCCATGATCGACGATGTAAAAACCTCCACGGCCCGACTGATCTTTCTGGCGCGGGTGAACATGCAGCGGGAGCAGGTGGCCAAGGAGACCGGCACCTCCGGCGACGGTACCCTTCAGCGCAGGCCCGTCGTCAAAAAGAACAAAGTGGGCCGCAACGATCCGTGCCCCTGCGGCAGCGGCAAAAAGTATAAGCACTGCTGCGGGAGATAAAATCCCCCGTCTGAAAAGAAGAGGGTTTACGGGAGGAACATGGTTCCGCCCGTCAGATCGCAAGCGGCCCGCTGCGCGGCGCCGCCCGGCGTTTTCGCAGAAACGCCTGCGATCCCAATCCCTGCCCCTGCGGGTCGGGCAAGAAATATAAGCACTGCTGCGGGCGGTAATCTGCGGCTGCGGCCGGGATAAAGAAAGGATCACCCCCATGGTTTTACACGAATTTGACGAAGCCCTCCGCTCGACCTTTGAGCCGGACGAGGTGGTGTCCCCGGTAGAGGGCTTTCCCAAAACCGGCGTGACCTGTTTTTCCAGAACGCTGTTTGATCGGCTTGCCGCCCTGTTTGACGGCCAGGAGATCGCCCGGACGTCAAACGGCAACGGAAAGCTCCCCGTTTACAAAATCCGCTATGCCGGACGGGAGCTGGCCCTCTGTTTGTCGCGGGTGGGCGCGCCGGCCTGCATCATTCAGTATGAGGAGCTCTTCGCCATGGGGCTGGATAAGCTGGTGGTCTTCGGCACCTGCGGCGTGCTGGACAAAAGCATCGGCGATTTGTCCATCATCATCCCCGATTGCGCCGTTCGGGACGAGGGGACCAGCTATCATTATAAAAAAGCCTCCCGGGAGATCGCCGTCAACCCCCGTCATCAGGCCGCCTTCCGGCGGCTTTTGGAGGAGCATGCCTATTCCTATGTCACGGGCAAGGTCTGGACCACCGACGCGCCCTATCGGGAAACCCGGGACAAGGTGGCCCGCAGAAGGGCGGAGGGCTGCATCTGCGTGGATATGGAATGCTCCGCCATCGCGGCGCTGGCGGAATTCCGAAACAAAGACGTGTTTCAATTCTTTTACGCCGCCGACAATCTGGATTCCGCCAAGTGGGAGAAACGGTCTTTGGGGAATGCAGAAGCATTGAGCGACAAGGAAAAGATCGGCCTTTTGGCCATCGAATTCGCGGAAGAAATCGAAAGGAACTGACAGAATGGAAACCTTTTATCTGGAACGGCCCTCTTTGGCGCGCAAGGCGGACATCGTGGACTTTCTCGACGAGTTCGTCGCATACGGCTCCCAAATCCACGGCGCCGGCAGCCTGGACAAGATCTACGAGGGCTATTCCTTTGAGCAGGCGCTGGAACGGTGCTTGAGCATGGAAGACGCGGCCTATGCCAAAAGCGTCGGCCGGTGCCCCGGCAAGACCTTTCTTCTGGTGCGGGCGCAGGACCGCCGGATCGTGGGCTCGATCAATGTGCGCTGGGAGCTGAACGAAGCCATGCTGCAGTTCGGCGGCCACATCGGCTACAGCATCCGCCCCACCCAGCGGCGGAAGGGCTATAACAAGATCAACCTGTATCTGGGGCTGAAAGAGGCGCAAAAAGCGGGCCTTGACCGGGTGATGATCGGCTGCGCGGCGGACAATCTCGGGTCGGACCGCACCATCCGGGCGCTGGGCGGCGTGCTGGAGCGCCAAGGGGTGGATCCCTGGGACGGGGAACTGAGCAACGTCTATTGGATCGACGTGGCCGATTCTCTGGCAAAAAACCGGTCGGTTTATGCGCCATACGTTTCAGTCGGGCGGTAAAGCTGAAAAAGAGGAGCCGGAAGGAGAGACTTCGTAAGGAAGCGTCCCCTTCCGGCTTTTTCACTCCACCAACAGGTAAGAGAACTTGCCTTCTGCGTTATTGTATTTCACGAATCGCCGCTGTATTATTTAACTGCAAACAAAAAAGCACTTTTGGGAGGTAAGCACGATGGAACTTGGAAAGAAAATCAAGCAACTTCGCTTTAAGGCGGGACTGACGCAGGAGCAGTTGGCGGAAAAACTGGGAATCGCGGCGCAGTCGGTATCGAAATGGGAAAACGCAGCAGCCATGCCCGACATCACCACGCTTCCGCTTTTGGCGGAGATTTTCGGCGTCTCGATCGACGACCTGTTCGACTTGACAACGGAGCAGCGCCTCAACCGGATCGAGAACCGAATGGACGCGGAAGAGGAACTGCCGGCAGATATTTTTCGGGAGTTTGAGAACTTCCTGCAGGCCGAACGGAACGACGCGAACCATCAGAAGCGGGCAACGGAGCTGATTGCCTATCTATACTGGCACCGCATGAACGCGGAAGCGAAGAAGGCCAGCCGTTACGCGAAGGAAGCGGTCCGCCGCGCACCGAATGAAAAGGGCGTCAAATGGATCCTGCATTACACGGACAACCATGCCGTCTGGGACTGGAATATGGCCAATCACACCAGGGGCGTGAATTTCTATCGGGAGCTGGTGGAGGCCAATCCGGACGCCGCGCTGCCGTATATGTACCTGCTGGACAATCTGATCGCCGACCACAGAGCCGACGAAGCGGAGCGCTGGCTGGAGCGCTACTGCACGCTGGAACAAGCGCACCCCGTCATGAAACGGGTCTATCGCGCCTACATCGCGCTTGCCCGCTTTGACGAGCCGGCCGGAGATCAGATCATGGAAGACCTTCTGGCAGAGCAGCCGGACAACGACGCCGTCCTCTTTGAGACTGCGCAATACTATGCCGCCAAGGCCGACTACAAAAAAGCCATCGACATCTACGAGCGCGCCTTTGCCGCGGATCCCAAACGGCCCAGATTCCAGGACCCCCTCATGGGAATTGCGGACATCTATGAGGTCATGGGCGACTGGGCCAATGCCGCGAAGACCTATGACCGGATCATCGACCTGCTGGAAAACGAGTGGGGTCTGACCGAAGAGACGGACTCGGGCGTAACTTGGGCAAAGAAGGAAAAGGCCCGTCTGCTTGCAAAAGCATAATCCGCTTCTGCTTCCGCAGCGCGCAGACAAAACAGGCGTGACCGCAACGGTCACGCCTGTTTCATGTTTTCTTTTCAGCCGGCAACAACCGCCCCAAAGCGGCTTCCTTGCGGAGTGCGCTGCGAAGGCTTCTCTTTTTTGCTGCTTTTTACGCGCTCAGGCGACCATCAGGCCGGAGAGCATCTTGCAGGCCTCGGCGCGGGTGGCCGTGCCCAGGGGGTTGAACTTGCCGTCGGCGCCGTTGACGATGCCGGCCTTCTGCAGCGTATAGATTGCCTCGGAAGCATAGGCGGCGATGTCGGCGTTATCCGCAAAGGCGGGGGCCTCGCCGTCGGCGGGCAGCTTGATCTTCAAAACCTTTTCGTTCATCCGGTTGATCATGACGGCCAGATCCTGGCGGGTCACGTTGGCGGAGGGCATGAACTTGCCGTCGGCGCCCAGCACGATGCCGTTGTCGGCGCACCAGGTCACAGCCTTGGCGCACCACAGCGTGGCGGGCACGTCGGAAAAGATCTCCTTGGCCTCGGTTTCGGGGGCGCCGGCCATGCGGTAAAGGATGGCGGCCACCTCGGCGCGGGTGATGGTGTTCTGGGGCTTGAAGCTGTTGTCCTCATAGCCGTTCACCAGCCCGGCCGCGGCCATCTTCTCCACAAAGGGGGCGTACCAGACGCCTTCGGCCACGTCGGTGAAGGGCTCGGCTTTCACGTCCAGCTTAAAGATGTAATCGGGAGCGAAGCGGATGACCAGCGGCTTGCCGTTTTCGGCAAAGTGCTCGATCTGAACGGCGACCTGCTCCTTGGCGCTGTCCTCGGCGGACAGGACGACCCTGCCCTGCTCGTCGGTGATGTATTCCGCCCCGTCAACGGTAAGCTTGGCGCCGGCGGCGGGGGTGGTGACGTAGCTCACCGACCAGTCTTCGGCATACACCGCCACCTGCGCGGCGGCCGTCAGGGTGACGATGCCGGTCTTGGCGCGGGAGGCCGTCAGGGTGGGCATCAGCGTGGGCGGGTCGCCGTAAGCGTCGGTGTAGCACACCAAAATGCTGTCACCGGCTACAGGGTTATAGGCATCGATGCCCACGGCGCCCTCGACGCCGTTGACATAATAGACCCAGCCGTCCCAGCCGCCGAACTTGGCCGCAGCGTCCTCGCCAACGGCGGCCAGATACTTGCCGTAGTCGCCGTCCTGCACGTCATAAGGGACCTCTTTCTCGTCCAGCCCGCGGCACAGCACGGTAAGAACACTATCGCCCTCGTCCAGCGCGACGGGGCCGTAATACAGATTGGCCGCCACGCCCTCGACCCGAAGTGTGACCTGGGCAGGCTCGGCAACCGCGGGAACTTCTCCCTCCGCGAACACGCAGAGAGATGCCGCCATCATCAGAGACAGCAGCAGCGCGATGACTTTTTTCATGGTGTTTCCCTCCTATTTCTTTACAGGGTTGTTTTTACAGGAAGGCAGCCCGCGCCTCCCCTGCCAAAGGCGCCGGCTTGGTCCGCGGGGCCGGTCTCCTGGCTTGGGCATCACGGCTGGGCGCGCCTTCCGGTCTCCCGTGGCATCCGCGCTTCGCTCCGCCCTTACAGTAGTGGCTGCTGCCGGGGTTTTTCACCCCGTTCCCTGCAGGCAAAATGCCTGCGCACCCTGCGGAATCTTCGCTTTTCTTATTATAGCCGTTCCCCTTTTATTCGTCAAGCGGCCGCCGCTTTCGCGGCGGGTTTCGACGGTTTTCTGAAATTTTCTTAATCCTCTATTAAAATGTGTATATTTATGTTAGAATCACACTAAGATAATATCGGCTTTTCAAAGTTCGGAAAAGGAGGCTCTTTTTATGGCAAAGGGCAGATACGTCATGCGTCGGAAGGGGCTCCCCCCGGCAGCGATCCTGGCGATGTGCGCCGTGGCGCTGATCGCGGTGATCTTTGCCGGAACGGCACTGATCCACGCGCATCACAACCGCCCCGCGGTGGATCCCACAGATCCCGCCTTGTCGGATCCCGCCCCCATCGACCCCTCGCAGCCCCCCGCCGAGACCGACGACGCGGCAGCCCGCCGCGCCGCGCTGCTGGAGGAAGCGAAGACCCTGTACAAAGGATACTTTTACGACGAGGCCATCGCGCTGCTGGAGAGCGCCGGCGAGCTGAAGAACACCGATGTGGGCGCGCTTTTGCAGGACGTGCGCCAGTCCAGGGACGCTCTGGTGAAATACGAGGACGCCCAGTATTATCACATCTTTTTCCACAGCCTGATCGTCGATCCTGCGCTGGCCTTCGACGGCGACTACAAGGAGGCGGGCTATGACCAGTATATGACCACGGTAACCGAATTCAAGGCCATGCTTCCTCTGCTGCAGGAAGAGGGCTATATCCTCTATGACATCACCGAACTGACCGAACGGGTGGACGGCAAGGCCCAGATGAAGGAGGTCTGGCTGCCCGAGGGCAAAAAGCCGCTGGTCATCTCCATCGACGACGTGAATTATTATGAATATATGAAGGGCGACGGCTTTGCCGAGCGGCTGGACGTGGACGATCAGGGCAACGTGGTCACCATCGTCAACGGCGAGGCGACCTGCGACGGCGACGTGATGCCCATCCTGGACGCCTATGTGAAAGAGCATCCCGAGTTTTCCTGGCGGGGCGCCAAGGGCGTCGTGGCCATCACCGGCTATGCCGGCGCTTTCGGCTACCGGATCACCGACCTGCCCGACTATGACGAGCAGACCCAGAAATGGATGCTGGAAAAGACCGAAGCGGTGGCAAAGGCTTTGCGGGCCTCGGGCTGGCAGATCGCCTGCCACAGCTACACCCACAACCAGTATTGGAACAAAAAAACCATCACCATGGAGGAGGAGAAATACGACATCGGCCGCTGGCTGGGCGAGATCGCGCCCTATGTGGGCGACACGCCCATCTTTATCTCGCCCTTCGGCGTTTCCTTCGACGCCGACGACGCCCGCTTCCGCTATCTGGTGGATCACGGCTTCTGGATCTATTGTCCGGTGGATTCCCATATGCCCTCCTATTGCAAAAACGACTTCTTCATTCAGGGCCGCATCAATCTGGACGGCCTGACCATGAAGCGTTATCCCGAGCGTGTAACCCGCTTCTTCTTTGATCCCGCCCAGGTGCTCGACCCTGCAAGACCGAAATAAGCGTCTCTGTCCGCACACTCCTCAGACAAAAAATACCGCTTGACATTTTCAGAGAATGTGCATATACTAATTTGTAATCGGATATCCAAATCCTGTGAACGGGACGGGCGGCGGCGCCCGGCGCGAAAGAGAACGGGGATCGTCGGCTGAAAGTCCCCTCCGCGACCTTGCCGCAGGCTCCACCACCCGGGAGGAGCGCCTTCGAAGCATCCTGCGTGAGAGGGCGACGTGAGCCGCGTTAAGGCGCACGAGCGGCAGGCTGCGGCCTGCAAGCAGAGTGGAACCACGGATGCCTTGTCCGCCTCTGCACCCATCGGGTGCGGAGGCGTTTTTCGTTCCCGAAGGGCGAAACAGGGCAAATCTGAAAGAAAAGAGGAACGCATCATGAACATCATCGTCAACGGCAAGGCCGTGGAGCTGGAAGCGGGCTCCCGCGCGCTGGAGGCCGCCAAGGCCCATTCTCCCGAGCTTTACAAGGCCGCCCTGTGCGCCCGCATCAACGGCGAGCGCATGAGCCTGCCCACCGTTTTGCAGGACGGGGACCGGGTGGAAATTTTGACCTGGGACGACCCCGACGGCCGCTGGACCATGCGGCACACCGCCTCCCACGTGCTGGCTCAGGCGGTCAAGCGTCTGTATCCCGAAACCAAGCTGGCCATCGGCCCCGCCATCGAAAACGGCTTTTACTACGATTTCGACCGGGAAAAGCCCTTCCTGCAGGAGGATCTGGACAAGATCGAGGCCGAAATGAAGAAGATCGTCAAGGAGGGCCTGCGACTGGAGCGTTTCGAGCTCCCCCGGGAAGAGGCCATCGCCTTTATGCGGGAGCAGGACGAGCCCTACAAGGTGGAGCTGATCGAGGATCTGCCGGAGGACGCCGTCATCTCCTTCTACAAACAGGGCGATTTCACCGATCTGTGCGCCGGGCCTCACCTGCCCTCTACCTCGGGCGTCAAGGCTTTTAAAATCACAAGCTGCACCGGCGCCTATTGGCGGGGCGACTCCAACCGCAAGATGCTCCAGCGCATCTACGCCACCGCCTTTGCCAAAAAAGAGGATCTGGAAGCCTATCTGCAGGAGCAGGAGGAGGCCAGAAAGCGCGACCACAACAAGCTGGGCCGCGAACTGGAATACTTCACCACCGTGGACTATATCGGGCAGGGTCTGCCCATCCTGCTGCCCAAGGGCGCCAAGGTCATCCAAATTTTGCAGCGCTGGGTGGAGGACGAAGAAGCCCGGCGGGGCTATGTCTTGACCAAGACGCCGTATTTTGCCAAGCGGGAGCTCTATAAGATCTCGGGCCACTGGGATCACTACCGGGACGGCATGTTCATCCTGGGCGACCCCAGCGACGAAGAGCACGAATGCTTCGCCCTGCGTCCCATGACCTGCCCCTTCCAGTATCAGGTGTTTTTGAACCGGGGCCGCTCGTACCGCGACCTGCCCATGCGTCTGGGCGAGACCTCCACCCTCTTCCGCAATGAGGACAGCGGCGAGATGCACGGCCTGATCCGCGTGCGGCAGTTCACCATCTCCGAGGGCCATCTGATCCTCCGTCCCGACCAGCTGGAAGAGGAGTTCAAGGGCTGCCTCGATCTGGCGAAATACTGTCTGGACACCGTTGGCCTTTTGGACAAATGCACCTTCCGCTTCTCTCAGTGGGATCCTGCCAACCCCAACAACAAGTATGAGGGTACCCGGGAGCAGTGGGAAGAGGCGCAGCGCGTCATGGGCCAGATTTTGGACGATCTGGGCGTGAAATACGAGATCGGCATCGACGAGGCGGCCTTCTACGGCCCCAAGCTGGACATCCAGTACAAGAACGTCTTTGGCAAAGAAGACACGCTGGTCACCATCCAGATCGATATGCTGCTGGCCCAGCGCTACGGGATGTACTACACCGACGAAAACGGCCAGAAGGTTCTGCCCTATATCATCCATCGCACCAGTCTGGGCTGCTACGAGCGGACTCTGGCCTATCTGCTGGAAACCTACGCCGGAGCGCTGCCCGTCTGGATGGCCCCCGAGCAGGTGCGCATCCTCCCCATTACCGACCGCACCATGGACTACGCCCGCGAGATCCTTGCCACGCTGGAAGCCGCCGGCGTCCGCGTGACGCTGGACGAGCGCAGCGAAAAGATCGGCAAAAAGATCCGCGACGCCCAGTTGGAAAAGATCCCCTATATGCTGGTGCTGGGCGACAAGGAGGCCGAATCCGGCCAGGTGGCCGTCCGCTCCCGCGCGGGGGTGGATCTGGGCTCCATGCCCCTCGCGGCCTTTGAGGATCTGCTTTTCCGGGAGATCCGCACGAAAAAGCACGACTGAAAAAGAGAAGACAGCAGAAGGGCTTTGTCATAGGTCGAAAAATGGATGTGCGAATGAAAAAAGCGAATGTGCGGGCAGATGGATTCGAAGGGGTTCTTTATCCCGAAAGCGGGCGAAAGGACAAGGTTCTGATCGTCATGTCCGGCTCCAACTGCGGCATGAAGCTGACCTGTCAGGCAGCACGGTTTTATCATGAGAACGGCTTTCCTGCATTGGCTCTTGCCCTGTTCAAGACACGTCAGACGCCGAAGGCTCTGTCCCGTGTGCCGGCAGAGTATGTCGAGAATGCCGTTTTCTGGCTGAAAAAACAGGGTTATGCGCGGATTGGCGTCGACGGCATGTCAAAAGGCAGCGAGATGGCGCTCGTCGCCGCGTCCATGTTCCCGGAACTTTCCTGCGTGATCGCGCGCGTCCCGTCACACTTTGTCAGCGAGGGCTTATCCGGCAGCGGAAAGCGCAAGGGCCCGTCCGGCGCCTCCTGCTGGAGTTATCGGGGCAAGGAGCTG
Organism: Clostridia bacterium; assembly: GCA_017455565.1. Classification (GTDB taxonomy): domain Bacteria; phylum Bacillota; class Clostridia; order Oscillospirales; family Butyricicoccaceae; genus UBA4644. Next base: position 21,593 of record JAFSZV010000075.1, on the reverse strand, counting down.
CCCTTTGCGCCTTATCGCAGCAGATCGTTCAACCTTCTGAAGGTACTCCTGAAGGAGAAGGAGCTTCACATCCTCTCTTTTAACCGGGATAAGGACGTGACGCCGAAACCGTCATCCCGATCGAAAAGATCAAAGCGCCGATCCTGCTTCTGTCCTCCAGGCACGACGAGGTGTGGCCGTCCTTTGAAAGTGCGGCCCTGATGGAGAAAAAACTGACGGAGTCCGGCTTCCCGTATCCGCACAGGCACGTCGCCTTCGAACACATGAGCCACGCCATGCTGACAAAGCTTCCCTGGATTTATAAAATGGCGTTCAAGACTGAGCGGCAGCACCCCAGGGAATATGAAACGGATCGAATCGCATTAAGGAAGGAATTGCTTGACTGGGCCGAAAGAGCCTGGTAAAGCCATACACGTTTCAGATCATCGACGGAACCGCGGCGATATGATCGTCTGTCACTCATCCGTGGCGAGAAAATGGATCCGGCTGCTGAAAAAGCACGATTAAAAAGGAGGAAATATGCCAGACCTGCATGATTTTAAGGACGTGGCGGAAAATTACGACCGCTACCTCTCCGTCATGTACGGGGGACATGACAACCACGAGGGCTTTCAGGACTTCTATCTTGCGCTGGCCCGGCAATACGGCGCGGGCGGCGTGGTGGATATCGCCTGCGGCACGGGGGCCGTGCTGCTCTATCTGGCCGAGCACGGGATCGACGTGAACGGGACCGACCTGTCCGAAGAGATGTGCCGCGTGGCACGGGAAAAGGCTGGAGCCCGCGGCTTGCAGCTGAACATCGTCCCGGCGAACATGACGACCTTTTCCACGGGGCGAAAATATTCGCTGGCGATCATTGCCCGAAGCGGCTTTATGCACCTGCCGGATTCCCGGCGGCAGCGGGACGCGCTGAAAAACATCCGCGAGCAGCTCTTGCCCGGCGGCATCCTGACCTTCAACACCTTCGATCCGGACCCCACGCTCCAGGCGGAGATGATGGCGACAACGCCGGACGACTACGCGTTCCGGCTTACGTACGTCAACAGCGAGGGACGCAGGGAAAATATTTACAATGCCCTGCACTACGATCCCTATACGCAGCTCATGCAAGGCAACTGGAAGTTCGAAACCCTGGACGACGAGGGCCGGGTGATCGGCGAGCGGGTCAGGCCGCTGCTCATGCGCCAGACCTACCGCTCCGAGGTCTTCCTGTTGGCGGAGCTCTGCGGCTTTGAAGTTTTGGATATCTACCGCGGCTATCTGGGCGACAAGGAGGACCTGTCCGACCCCGCCTCCGCCGGCAAATACAGCGGCAACCTCATCTGGATCCTGAAAAAGAAAGCGTAACGCCGTCTTTCTTTCCCATGGCCGGCGATGCCTTCCGGCGCGTTCCCGGAAGCCGTTCCGCCCCCGCCGCAAAAGGGAAAAGCCCGCCGAAAGGCGGGCTTTTTTTGATTGCGAAATTTTTAGATTGTTGTTATACTTGGAATAGTTTTGTAAAAGGAGTGGATCGCTTATGAAGCGTTTGAACCGCAACCAGCTGAAATATCTCGCCATCGTGGCCATGGTGGTGGACCATGTGGCGTGGGCCTTCGTCCCCACGGCCTCGCTTTTGGGGCAGCTCATGCACCTGTTCGGCCGGCTCACCGGCCCGCTGATGGCCTTTTTCCTGGCAGAGGGCTACGCCCACACCCGGAACGTGAAAAAATACGTCCTGCGGATGGGGGTCTTTGCCCTGATCTCCTGGGTGCCTTTCAGCCTGTTTGAAACGGGGCGGCCTTTTTATCCCTGTTTTGGCGTGATCTACACCCTCTTTTTGGGCCTTTTGGCCATCTGGCTGTGGGACAAGGCAAAGCTCCCCGTCTGGCTCAAGGTGGTCGCCGTCATCGCCCTGTGCGTCCTGTCCGACTGGGGCGACTGGCCCGTTTTCGACGTGCTGTGGCCGCTGTTCTTTTTCCTCTGGCGGGACAGCGAAAAGAAAAAGTGGACGGCCTTTTGCCTGGTCGGCTTGCTCATCCTTTTCTTCATGCTGGGCACGCCGTGGTGGGGATCGCTCTTCCAGCTTGGCATTTTCCTGGTGCCCCTGCTGGTGCACTTCTGCTACAACGGCGAGAGCGGCAGCAAGGCCGCCTTCCACAAGTGGTTCTTTTACATTTTCTATCCCGCCCACCTGCTGGCGCTTTATTTCATCCGGCTGGCCCTGCTGGGTTACTGATGCTTTTTTGCCACCGCCCACAGAGGAAGGAACAGCCCTACGACGAACAAGACGCCCGCCGCTGCCGTCACGTTCTTTTCCGAAAGCTGCGGCAACGCGCCCGCCAGATGTCCCGACAGCGGCAGAATCGCTATCGCGGCGGCGCTCCAAACGCGGCCCGCCGTTAAAACATGGGGCCAGTTGCTGTTGTTGAAGCGCACGCCGGGCAGGTTGAGGCGGAAGATCCCGTCGCTGTAAAAGCCCAGCTTGTTTTCGTCGTAAAAGGCGGGCAGACGGGTCTTGGCAAACACGCAGAAATAGGCGCCAAACACCGCGCCCAGGATCGAACCGGTCAGCAGCATGGCAAAAAGCGCTTCAAACGCCCGGGGAAAATCCGGCCGGCACAAAAGCAGGCTCGCCCATCCCCCCGCGCCCAGCAAAAGGGCCGCGCCATAAATCAGTCCCCACTTCCGCCGTCCGGCCCGCCGGGCGGCGGTTTCTTCGTCGGAATAGCCGATGGCCGTTTTCAGCAGGGTTTCCACCTGCCCCGTTTCCACGGGAACTCCCGGCTCCATCCGCCGGCACAAGAGCAGCTCGGTCACCGAAACTCCCAGCAGCCCGGCCAACGGAATGAGCATGGCGGTATCGGGGATGCTGGCTCCGGTCTCCCATTTGCTGACAGCCTTATCCGATAAAAACAGTTTTTGCGCCAGTTCCTTTTGCGTATAGCCCAGCTCCTTGCGGCGGCTCGCCACAAAGGCCCCGAAGGCCTGTTTGTCGATGGTATGCATACGCGCACCTTCCTTTCGCCCTGATGGTATCAGATTTTTTCCCGGAGCGCAACCGAACGGCGGTAGAATTTGTCCGTTTCTCCCCGCGGCAGAGAAAAACGCGGCGTGATTTCGATCACGCCGCGTTTTGTTTTCTGTTTTACGGAAGCGTTACGCCGTAAGCATCCAAAATGCTCTGCTCGATGCCCATGCGGACGGTGAGCTGCGGGTCCACGATCTGACAGACGCTCAGGTCGCCCTTGAGACTCAGGAGCATGGCGCAGTCGTAAACATCCATGGGGGTCACCTGCCGCAAAAATTGCAGCATGACCCGGGAGGCGCGGCTGGAGGCCTGCTCCAGCGTGTTGGCGCTTTGAATGGAATAAAATCTGCCTCGGCAGGCCAGCGCGGGAGTGGGCATGGGGAAGTCTTTTATCACCTCTACGGTGACGGTGACCTCGCCGCCGGTCTCCAGTCCGCAGATCATCACCTCGCCGTCGCCCATCAGGGCGTGCAGGTCGCCCATGGACAGCAGCGCGCCGGGCACGTTGACGGGCAGATAGAGGGTGGAGCCCGCTACGATCTTGTTGCAGTCCATATTGCCGCCGTGGGCACCGGGCGTGTGGGTCATCACGGTGTCGGTACGGGGCGCGGTGCCAATGACGCCGATCATGGTGTCGATGGGAAACCGGAGCTTGTCGGTAAACGCCACCTCACCGCCGGTGAGGTCAAACTGCCGCACCTTTCGGTATTCCACCAGATCGTAAAAGGCTCCGGCGGAGGTGCTGGCCCGCATCAGGCCGGTAGGGTTCACGTCGATCTTCTCAATTTTGACCTTGAGCACATCGCCGGGCGCGGCCTCTTCCACATACAGCGGACCGGTGGCCGGATTCTCCAGCGCCAGCTCGGGATGCTCTACCGTCCCGTCGGCGTGAAGCCGGTCGTCATAGCAGTCGCGGGTCTGAAAAACTGCGGTTTCCCCGCTGCGGCAGCGGGCAGCGGGGGGATTATGCGGGCTGAGGTTGTCGGTGACATGTTCCTTGCCGATATACAGCATGATTCTCTCCTTTTTTCAGAGCTGCGCCGCCTTCGCGTTGCATTTTTCCTGAAACCGCCGGGCGTCCACGATAAAACGCTCGTGGCTGCCCCGGCCGATGATGCCGCTGCTGTCGCTGGCCTCCACCGCAAAGGTCAGCCGCCGCCCGTCGACGCTTCGCAGAACACAGGCGATCTTTACCTGACCGTTCAGAGGAGTGGGGGCCTCGTGGGTGACGCTGACCGCCGTTCCAACGGTGGTCTGTCCCTCGGCAAGGCAGGGCTGCACACAATGCAGGCAGCATTCCTCCATCCAGGCGATCATCATCGGGGTGGCGAGCACCTCCAGCGTACCGCTGTTCAGGTGGGCGGCAGTATGCTGAGGCAGCACGGTGCGGAGCTCGGTGTTGGCGTTTCCGATTTCAAGCATGGCGGTTCTCCTTTTTTATTCGGCTTACAGATGCAGGATGTCCGTTGCGATCCGAAAATAAAGAATCAGCGACAGAGCGTCCACGATGGTTGTGATGAAGGGCGAAGCCATCACGGCGGGATCAAAGCCCACCCGTTTGGCCAGCAGCGGCAGGCTGCAGCCCACCAGCTTTGCCACCACCACAGTGAGCAGCAGGGTCAGGCAAACCACTGCTGCCACGGTAACGGTGATGCCCGGGTTTCTCATGAGAAGTCCGTCGATAAGCATGATCTTGCCGAAGGACACGGCGGCCAGCGTGGCTCCGCACAGCAGCGACACGCGGAGTTCTTTCCACAGCACCTTTCCGATGTCGGCAAACTCCACCTCGCCCAGGCTCAGGTTACGGATGACGGTGACCGACGCCTGGGAGCCGGAATTGCCGCCGGTGTCCATCAGCATGGGGATGAAGGCCATCAGCGCGGCCTGCGCTGCCAGCGCATTTTCAAAGCCGGTGATAATCATGCCGGTAAAGGTGGCCGACACCATCAAAAGCAGCAGCCACGGGATGCGCTGCTTCCAGATCTCCCACGTTTTGGCGCGGAGATATGGATGCTCCGAGGGCGTGATAGCGGCCATCTTTTCAATGTCCTCGGTGGCCTCTTCCTGCAAAACGTCGATGGCGTCGTCCACGGTGACGATGCCCACCAGCCGGTTTTCCTTGTCCACCACGGGCAGGGCGCCGAAGCTGTATTTGGCGAAGAGATTGGCCACGTCCTCCCGGTCATCCAGCGTGGTGACCGAAATGATGTTGGTCTCCATGATGTCCCGCAGAACGGTGTCGTCGGCGGCAAGCAGTAGCTCGCGCACCGACACCAGGCCCAGAAGCTTGCGGGTAGGCCCGATAATATAGCAGATGTAAATGGTCTCCTTGTCCACGCCGGTCTGCCGGATACGGGCGAAGGCCTCCCGCACCGTCATGCCGGGGCGCAGATCCACATATTCGATGGTCATGATGCTGCCGGCGCTGTCCTCGGGATAGTTGAGCACCTGATTGATGCTCTTGCGGGTCTCGCTGTCCACGTTTTTCAAAATGCGCTTGACCACGTTGGCGGGCATCTCTTCGATGACGTCCACCGTGTCGTCCAGAAACATGTCGCCCATCAATTCGGCCAATTCCTTGTCGGAAAAAGCGTCGATGAGCTTCTCCTGAAACTCAGGGTCCATCTCGGTAAAGGTGTCGGAGGCCAGCTCCTTGGGTAGCAGGCGGAAGATGCGGGGCAGCTCTTCTTCCTGAATGTCGCCGTCGTCCAGCAGGTCCTCCATGCACTCCGCGATGTCCGCGGGGTTCAGGGTGTCCATGTATTTTTGCAGGGCACTGTACTTTTTTTCCTGCAAAAGGGAGAGGATTTTCTCCGAAAACTGTTCTTTCTCTGTCATAGCGTCGCTCCTTCCGGCTGATATTCCGGGGCCCTCCCCGGGGAATGGAAGTCGCGGACTCGGCGCAAGGTCTCAGGCTGTGAACACGGGCACCAAAAAACCGTGTGTCCACAGCCGCCGCCCTTTGGGCCGCGTGCCGCCTGTACTTCCGGCGTCCATGTGTTCCACCTGCCTTTTTTAATGAAATTTCGTGCTTGCGTACTTCTCTATTTTACCCCGCCGTGACCGCCGCGTCAAGCGCAGGGAACGAAAAAATCCGCCCGGTTTTTCGGGCGGAAGACGTTATTCTTCTTTCTTTTCCCCCTCCGGTGCCAGCTGGCGGTGGATCAGCTCCTGTGCCGCCTTGATCTGGGTGACGCGCCATCCTTCGGCGGGGTCTTGCGGCACATAGCGGATCAGTCCCGCATCGGGATGATAAAGCTCCAGATATTTCCCCGGTCCGGCGGCGCAGCCGGGCAGCGTTTCGTGGCGGAGAAAATGTTCTGCCTGTTCGCCGGAAAGGGCGCCCCGATAACCGATACGTTCCCGGTCCAGCTCCAGCGTTCCCGTGCCCGCGTCTACATAAGCGAACCGCACGGCGTCGAAGCGCTGGCACCGCACGGCGAGCGACAGGCGGAAATCCGGCTCCTCCATAGCCCGGGCAAGCTCGTGCTCCTGCCAGGCATACCAATCCCGCAGGGTAGAAAAAAAGCTGCTGCCCGCCCGCCGGGAAACGAGGTGCATATCCTCGCCCACCGTCCCCGCGCTGCCGCAGGCGGCGCAGAAGATCCGGTGCTTCTCAGCGCGGATCGTACCCTCTCCGCCGCAGTCGGGGCAGCGAAACAGGATCTTGTCGCAGCCCCGGGCGCGGCCTCGGCTGTGAAAGCGGGCGCCGGTCTGCTCCTGCCAGCGGTAATCGTCATAGTCCAGACGCCGCCGCAGGATCTCGAAGATCTCTTTTTCTGACAGCGTCTTCAGCATGGCAGGGGTAAAGGTCAGCTCCAGCCGCGCTTCGGTGCGTCCCCGGTTGAACCACGGAGCAAAGCGAGGATAGGTGAAAAATCCCCCGTTCAGCGAAACGGTGCAGACGTTGACCTCCGCCCGCTTTACCAGGTGGGCGATGGCGGGCGCGATCCCGGCGGGGACGCCGCACATGGAGGTCTGCCCCGCAGGAAAGATCCCCACCGTGCCGCCGTCGCGCAGGGTGCGAAAGACCCCCATCACCGCGCGGGCGTCGGTGTGGAACTGCACCTTTGGGATCAGGCCCAGGCGCACATAGAACCAATGAAGCTTTGGGTCGCGGAACTGCCGCTCGGTGGCCACGAAGCGGATCCTTCTGCGCCGCAAAGCGGCGATGAGCAGCAGAAAGTCCACCATCCCTTGATGGGCCGACAGCACCAGCAGCGGCCCCTTGCCGGGAATCTGCTCACCGCCGGTGACCCGCAGGCCGAACAGCAGCCGGCACACCAGACGGCTGAGCCACCGCAGGGGCAGATAGAGCCAGCCTGCGGGCTGTCTGCCCGTGTGCTTTTTTGCCATAGTTCTCTCCTCCCCGTCGCGGCAAGTCAATCATCCCGCCCGGTGATGACCGACAGCTTCCCCTCCTGAACGGCGGCGGTCAGGGTCCCCTGCAGATCGGTGCGGTAAACGACGGCGTCGACCGCCCGCAGGCGCTGCAGCACCTTTTGGTGGGGATGGCCGTAATCGTTGTCTTTTCCGCAACTGATAAATACGATATCGGGGGTCATATCCTCCAAAAGGGCCTCGCAGGTGGAGGAATTGCTCCCGTGGTGTGCCGCCTGCAGCAAATGGATATAGCCCAGCGGGATCAGCCGCTTTTCCACGTCGCCGGAAATGTCGCCGGTAAACAGCATCCGCACTCCCTCGTACTCCGCCAGCAGCACCAGCGAAAGGTCGTTGAGGTCGTCAAAGGTATCCCCCTCCCGGGGATGGAGCACGGTAATGCGGGCGTCGCCCAGTGAAAACTGCCGTCCCGCGGCGATATATTCCGTTTTTGCCCCTTTCCTGTCGCCCCAGCTTCCGGGCTCGGTGAGCAGGGCGCGGCTCTCGGGGCAATCCGGCGTCAAAACGGCGTCTACCGCCACCGTGTCCCAGATCTCCTCCAGTCCGCCGCAGTGGTCGCTGTGGGGATGGGTGAGGAACAGACAGTCCAGCCGCCGCACGCCCCGGGCCCATACATAATCCGCCGTGCGCCCGGCACAGTCGGCGGGGCCCGTGTCGATCATGGCGGCATGGCCGTTGCAGGTAAGCAAAAGGGCTTGCCCCTGCCCCACGTCGATCATATGGAGGCGCAGACCCTCTTGTTCGGAAAGACCGCGCCCCCACAGGCGTGCGGAAAACGCCTCCCACGATCCGATCCCCTGCTGCCGTGCAAACAGGCAAAAGCACAACAGGCAGGCCGCCGCCAGCAGAGCAAACAGCGGGATCCAAAGGCTTCGTTTTTGGCTCATAGCTTCCGCAGCAGGCCCTCGTAGACCTCGATCGCCAGTCCCAGGGCCTTTTCCGAAAGATTCTCGTCGGCGCCGTGGGTCTTTCCGCCGCCCTCGGGCCCCAGCGTCAGCGGGGCAAAACGGAGGATACAGTCGCTCAGTCCGGAATAATGCCGGGCGTCCTCGGCGGTGGGAATCAAGGTGGCGATGCAGGGCAAAGTGGGATACAGCCCCTCGATGGTGCTTTTCAGCAGCTTATACATGGGCTGCTTTTCCGAGGTGAGGAAGGTCTCATCCCCGGCGGAGACCATTTCCGCCTCCACGGGAAGATCAGCCGTCAGCGCTCGAAGCTCTTCCAGTTCCCGCTCGGGATCCTCCCCGGGCAGCAGGCGGGCGTTGAGCAGCACCGACGCCGTGGCAGGCAGTACATGCCCGGCGGTAAAGCCGCCGTCGATCCGGGTAGGGACCACCGTGCTGCGCACCAGCGCCGAAAGCGCCGGCTCGCTGCGGAACAGTCTGCCCACAAACATTTCCCGGAAAAGAGGGCTGGTGAGCACCAGCCGCTTTCCAAAGGAAAAACCGGACATGGTGACGTTGATCTGCCGCCGGACAATGGGCAAAAGATGATGGTGGGGCTGGGCGCTCTCGACCCGGCACACCGCCTCGCTGAGCACGCCCAGGGCCGTTATGCGGCCGGGCACCGCCGAACGGCCGCCCTCGCAGGTTGCCGTCAGGCGATATTCGCACAGGCGCTTTTCTCCCATGCCGATATAGGCGGCGGGATAATAGCGCCGTCCGTCGGGCATGGTCTCCCGGAAAGTGCCACCCTCGTCCAGGATCAGCGAAAACTGCAGGCCCTCTTTTTCCATGATCTCCGCGATGCGTGCGGCGCCCTTGCGGCCGCCGGCCTCACCGTCGCAGCCAAAGGCGTAATAGATGTGCCGCCGGGGTGTGACTCCCTCAGACAGCAGGGTCTCGGTGGCCTCCATCATGGCGATGACGGCCGCCTTGCAGTCGGCAGCGCCCCGGCCATAGACGCGCCCACCCTGCCGGATTCCGTCAAAGGGGTCGCACACCGTCCACCCTTCGCCGCCGGGCACCACGTCCAGATGGCTGCACAGCAGCACGGGGTCGTTTTCGCCTGGGTTCCCGGCCCGCCAGCGCAGCAGCAGGCTGCCGCCCGGCAGCGTGACCCAGTCCAGCGTTTTTGCCGCCAGGGGATACCGCTCCTTCAGCAGGCGGCCGATGGCCAGCATTTCCTCCTCCCGCCCCGTGATGCTGGGGCAGCGGATGGCCATGGCAAGGCTTTCGGCAGCGTGATCCGTCCTCTCCCGGTCGGGGGTGCGGGAAACCAGCGGCGAGGGCGCGATGCGGCTTTTGCGGCCGGCCAGCGCCGCACGGATAAGAACGGCGGCGGCCGCCGCCGCGATCAGCAGCAGGATCACCAGATTAAACGCCGTTCCGTATTTGGCGTTGAAATTGCTGTGAAAGATCCGCCAGGATGCCCACAGCTCCCGAAGTTTTTCCATGCTTATTTCCTCCGTATGCAGCCGTCAGCCGTGATATCGCAGCGCCTGACGGATATCTTCCGCAATCTGCTCCCGCAGGGCGCCGCCGTCGGCAAAGCTCCGCTCGGGCCGCAGGAATTTCAAAAACCGCACCTGAAGCGCCTCTCCGTACAGGTCTCCGGAGAAGTCCAGCAGGTGGCTCTCGACGCTGACGATGTCGGCATCGGTAAAGGTGGGCCGGGTGCCCACGTTGGTAACGGCCTTCCAGCTCGTTCCGTCCACCGCCGCTTCGGTGACATAGACCCCCCTGCGGGGCAGGAGGATTCCTTCTCTGAGGCAGAGATTCACCGTGGGATAGCCAAGCGTCCTCCCCACCTGAAAGCCCCCCACGATGGGGCCCTCCAGCGTAAAGGGCCGGCCCAAAAGCCGCCGCGCCAGACCTGCCTTGCCCTGCCGGACGCATTCGCGGATATAGGTGGATGAGATCACCCGCCCGCCATAGGTCACCGGCGGGACGGTGTATGTCTCCAGCCCGAAGCGGCTGAGATCCTCCGGCTTGCCGGCGGCGTTTTTCCCAAAGCGGAAGTTTTCGCCGCAGACCACCGCCGCGCAGCGGTAGCGTTCTTTCAAAAGCGCGGCAAATTCCTCGGGCAAGGTCTCGGCCATCCTCCGGTCAAAGGGCAGGGCGATCACCAGCGACGCCCCTGCCTCCCGCAAAAGCGCGCAGCGGCGCTCAAAGGTAGAGATCATATCGGGGGCCCGTCCGCGGACATAGGCCCGGGGGTGGCTTTCGAAGGTGACGGCCGCGCTCTGCATCCCCTTTTCCGCGGCAAGGTCCGCGGCGGCGCGCAGAATGGCCTGATGGCCCCGGTGCACCCCGTCGAAAAAGCCCAGCGCGATGACACGCTGCTGTTCCATACCGTTCATTCCTTACATTCAAAATTCACATGGCAGAAAATAGCCGGCCCGCCCTTGTCCAGCGTGCCGCTCCGCCCGATTTGACAAAAACTTCCTTTGCTGTCAAAGACCCGGCAGAGCCCGCCCTCCGGCGGAAACTGACCCCCGGCCAGATGTTCCGCGGTAAAAAACGCCCCGTGGTCGGCGCGGACATCCCCCTCCCCGTTAAGGAGCACGGCGGGCAGGTCGGAAAAGACCCGCTCCACGGGGATAACGGCTTGCTCCAGCCCGCCCCGCTCCCGCAGGGCGGCGACCTCCTCTATGGTCAGCGCGTCGGCCAGGGAAAACCCGCCGCTGCGCACCCGCCGCAGGGCCGCCATGCAGCCGCCGCAGCCCAGCGTCTGCCCGATGTCGTGGCACAGGGCGCGGATATAGGTGCCCTTGGAGCACACCACTCGCAGGGCGAAATCTCCCTCGGGCAGCCCCGCGCGGGGCAAAAACTCCAGCGCGGAGATTTCGATCTCCCGCGCCTGCCGCTCCACCTCGACGCCCTTGCGCGCCAGCTCATACAGCCGCTTCCCGCCAACGGACAGGGCGGAATACATGGGCGGGAGCTGCTCCACCGTTCCCGTAAAAGCAGCCAGCACCGCCTGAAGCTGCTCTGCGGTCACATGAGGCTCGGCCTGCGTCAGCACCTTGCCCGTCACGTCCTGGGTGTCAGTGGCAATGCCCAGCCGCAAAACGGCGTGATATTCCTTCTCCTGCCCCGCGGCATAGCTTGACGCCCGGGTGGCGCAGCCCAAAAGCACTACCAAAAGGCCGGTAGCCATGGGATCCAGCGTCCCCGCGTGGCCGATCTTTTTCTGCCGGAGCATCCCCCGCAGCTTGGCCACCGCGTCGTGGGAGGTGAAGCCCGCGGGCTTGTCCACAAGGAGGATCCCGTTCAGCATAGGGCAAGCTCCGCCGCCGCGGCCTCCATCAGCCGCTTCGCCGCCGCCTCGGGCGGGCCGGAAAGCGTACAGCCCGCCGCCCGGGGATGTCCGCCGCCGCCGAAGCTTTGACAGATGCGGCTGGCGTCGGCGGGCTCGTGAGTGCGGATTGAAATCTTGTAGGCGGGGTCCTTTTTGTTCTGGGTCAGGATGATACCGCAGTCCACCCCCTCCAGCGCCATGGTGAGAGTGGAGAGGTTGTCCAGATCGTCGTCGTCGGCGCCGATGGAATCGAGCCACGGCCTGTCCAGCCAGGAGCAGGCGATCCGCCCGTCGGCGGAAAAGATCATTTTATCGAACATCGTCTTTTCAATCAAAAAGCGGTTTTTGCTCTTCGCCTCAAAAAAGGCGTGATTGTGCCGGTGAAAATCTACTCCCGCTTCGATGGCGCCGGCGGCGATGCGGTGGGCCAGCGGGGTGGTATTGGAAAACTTGAAGCATCCCGTGTCGGTGGACACGGCGATATACAGCGCCTCCCACATGGGCAGATCCAGCGCCGCGCCCAGCGCCCGCAAAACGGCCCACACCACCTCGCCGGCGGCGGCGGCGTGTTCCTCCAGCGCCAGCTCGCGGGCATAGCCCACATTGGAGGGATGATGGTCAAGGCACAGATCCACCCGCCTGGCAAAGCCCTTCGCGCTGTCGGTGAGCAGAGAAACATCCGCGATGTCCACGGCGCAGATCAGGCCGGGGACAAAACCGGACGCGGCCAAAAGCCCCTCCAGCAAAAAGCCCAGGCGGGGCGTCAGATCCTCGTTGGGAAACACAAAGGCCCGTTTGCCGATCTGCCGCAGACCGCGGCACAAAGCGGCGGCTGAGCCGATGGTGTCGCCGTCGGGCCGACGGTGGGTCAAAATCAGAATGTTTTGGGCCCCCCGCAGCCGCGCGGCGGCGGCGTTTGCGTCAATCCTGCTGCTCATGCGCTTCCTCCTCCGGCTCGTCCGCGGGGATATCCAGCGTGTTGAGCACGGCGGCGATGTGGGCGCCGTGAGCGATGGACTCGTCCATGACGAACACCAGCTCCGGCGTATAGCGGAGCTGCACCCGCCGGGCAAGCTCCCGCCGGAGATAGCCCGAGCAGGATTTCAACCCCTGCCTGAGCTCCTTGGGGTCGTATTCGCCCAGCGCACTGAGATAGACCTTGCACCAGCGCATGTCGTTGGTGACCTCGCAGCGCACCACCGAGAGCATGGTCCGGGATACGCGGGGGTCCTTTACGTCCCGCAAAAGCGTTGCGATCTCCCGGGTCACTTCTTCGGAGATCCGCTGAACGCGATTGGAATTGTATGGCATAAACCTTCTCCTTATTCTCCCGACCGCAGACGCGTTACCGGGTGTCGTCCTTCCGTCGGGGCTCCCGGTTGGGAAGCTGCGTCAGCAGAAGGCTCAAAATCATCAAAGCCGCGCCGAGATATCCGCGCGAATGGAGCCGCTCACCCGCCAGAACATAGGCCACCGCGGCGGAAAATACCGGCTCCAATGTAAAAATGAGCGCCACCCGGGCAGGCGAGGTATACCGCTGCTGGGTGGTCTGGATCACAAAGGCGATCCCCGAACAAAACAGGCCCAGCGTCAGCGCCGCGCCCCACACCGCAGGCGTCTGCGGTAGCCGGGGCTGCTCGAGCACCAGCGCCAGCGCCAGAAATACCGCGCCCGTCACGCCGATCTCCACCACGCTCATACCGATGGGATCCACTGCGGGCCGGGACACGGCCCGGTCGGTAATGACGATGTCGGCAGCGTAAAACGCCGAGCACATCAGGCACAGCAAATCGCCCACGGCAAAGCGCACCCCCCCGCCCAGCGTCAGCAGCGCCAGGCCGGCGGTGCATAAGGCCAGCGCCAGCGCCAGCCGCTTCCCCGGCTTTTTCCGGAAAACCGCCAGCTCGATGAGTGGAGTGATGAGAACGGCAAGGCCGCTGATAAAGCCTGCGTTGGAAAGCGAAGTATTCATTACGCCGTAGGTGGCGGCCACGTAAACGACCACCAGCACCAGCCCCACCAGCGCGCCCCATTTGGCCGTTTCCCGGTTCAGGGCCCGCAGGTTTTTCCGGTAGATCAGCCCCAGCACCAGAAAGGCGGTGAGGAAGCGGAAAGCGTTGAGGGTCAGCGGATCCATCTGCCGCAGACAGATCCGTGTGAAATAATAGGAAACGCCCCAAAACGCCGTGGTGAGCACCAGAAGCCCTTCTGCGCGGCGCTGTTTCGTCATGACAAATCCTCCTCCGCCCGCGGCGCAAATCAGCAAAAGCGGAAAACCCTTCGTTTTTCCGCTTTTACCACAGCAATTACCGTTTGACCTCTTCCATGACAAAGGCCTCCACGATGTCGCCCACCTTCACGTCGTTGAACTTCTCGAAGCTCATGCCGCACTCAAAGCCGGCGGCCACCTCTTTGGCGTCGTCCTTAAAGCGTTTGAGGCTGGAAAGGTCGCCCTCGTGGATGACGATGCTGTCGCGGACAATACGGACCTTTTCGTTGCGCTGCATCTTGCCGTCCTGCACATAGCAGCCGGCAATGGTGCCCACGCCGCTGACCTTGAAGGTCTGGCGCACCTCGGCATGGCCCAGCACCACCTCTTTATAGGTGGGCGCCAGCATGCCCTTCATGGCCTGCTCGATCTCTTCCAGACAGTCGTAGATGATGCGGTAGAGCCGCATATCCACATGGGCCTGGGCCGCGGCCTCGGCGATGCCCGCCTCGGGGCGCACGTTAAAGCCCACGATGATGGCGTTGGACGCCTCCGCCAGCATCACGTCGCTGGAATTGATGCCGCCCACACCGTTGTGGATCACGCGGACGCGCACCTCGTCGTTGCTCAGCTTCTCCAGCGATGCCTTGACCGCCTCGGCGGAGCCCTGCACGTCGGCCTTGACGATGATGTTAAGATCCTTGACGCTGCCCTGCTCGATGGAGGAGAAGAGATTCTCCAGCGTCACCTTCTGCATGGCGGCAGCCTGCTTTTCCTTTTCCTCGAATCTGCGCTTTTCGGCCAGGGTGCGGGCCATGCGCTCGTCCTCCACAGCGTAAAATACGTCGCCGGCGCCGGGCACTTCGCCCAGACCCACGATCTCCACGGGGACAGAGGGGCCCGCAGTCTCCATCTTGCGGCCTCTTTCGTCGCTCATAGCGCGGACGCGGCCCACGGCAGTGCCCGCGATGACGATGTCGCCGCTGTGGAGGGTGCCGTTTTGGATCAGAACAGTGGCCACCGGACCCCGGCCGCGATCCAGCTTTGCTTCAATAACAGTGCCCTTGGCCAGACGGTTGGGGTTTGCCTTGAGCTCCAGCATATCGGCGGTGAGCAGCACCATTTCCAGCAGGTTGTCGATGCCCTCGCCCTTCAGCGCAGAGATGGGGCAGACGATGGTGGTTCCGCCCCATTCCTCGGGCACCAGCCCGTGCTCGGTGAGCTGCTGGAGCACCCGCTCGGGATTGGCATTGTGCTTGTCGATCTTGTTGACGGCCACGATCAGCGGCACGTCGGCAGCCTTGGCGTGGTTGATGGCCTCGATGGTTTGGGGCATGATGCCGTCGTCGGCGGCCACCACCAAGATGGCCACGTCGGTGACCTGCGCGCCCCGGGCGCGCATGGAGGTAAAGGCCGCGTGGCCCGGCGTATCCAGGAAGGTGATGTCCCGCTCGCCCAGCTTGACGCGGTAAGCGCCGATGTGCTGGGTGATGCCGCCGGCCTCGCCGGCGGTGACGTTGGTCTTGCGGATGGCGTCCAGCAGCGAGGTCTTGCCGTGGTCCACGTGGCCCATGACCACCACCACGGGGGCGCGGGTCTGAAGCTCCTCCGCCTTATCCTCGTGCTCGTCAAACAGACGCTCTTCGATGGTGACCACCACTTCCTTTTCGGGCACGGCGCCCAGCTCCATGGCCACCAGCGAGGCGGTATCGTAATCAATGTTCTGAGACACATTGGCCAAAACGCCCAGCTTCATGAGCTGCTTGATGACCTCGGCCGCCGTTTTTTTCAGGCGGGAGGCCAGTTCGCCCACCGAAATCTCGTCGGGGATGAGCACCTTGAGGGGCTGCTTTTTAATCTGGGCCTGCTGCTCCAGGCGGCGCATCTTCTCCTGCTCTTCCTGCCGGCGCTTGTTGCCAAACTGGGGGCGGCGGGTGTCTTTTTTCACCAGCTTCTGCTTGCTTCCCTGATTCTGGTTGAAACGGCCCGCCTGCTGAGGCACCAGCGTGTCAAGCCGCTCGTCGTATTTGGCGATGTTGACGCTGTTGCCACGGGTGTCCACATAGTGGCGCTTGGCACTGCCGGCAGCGGCGGCAGGTTTGGGCTCGGCCTTTTTCTCCGGCGGCGTATATTGCAACGTTTGACCTTGAGGCCGCGCCTGGGCGGGCTTTTTGGGCTGCTTGGCTTTTTCAGCCTTCTCCGCGGCCTGGGCCGCCGCTTTTTCATTGGCGCGAATGCGCTCTTCCTCGGCCTTCTGAGCCTCTCGGATGCGGGCGGCCGCCTCCTCCTGCTGCTTTTTGATGCGATCTTCCGCGGCCTGCTTCCGCTGCTGGGCAGCTTGGGCCGCTGTGGCGCGGATATCCTCCAGCGACGCCACCTGGTGCTGCTGGGTCAGATATTCAAACAGCGAACTGGCCTCTTCGGGCAGGATGCTCTGGGAGGGCTTATAGGTCAGCCCCACTGCCGCCAGCGCAGTGCAGATTTCCTTGCTTTGAAGCTGAAAGTCCTTTGCCAGTTCCGCGATCTTGATTTTGTTGATTGCCATAACTCAGTTCCCCCTTTTTCCCGTGACGCGCGGCGTCGGTTTGCTCCCGCGTTTTGCAGGAGCGGTGCGGCGCTTTCCGGCGCGAGGCACGGCAGCCGTTTTCGGGCCGCCCTTTCCGGCTCCCTTGGACGGCGCCGGAGATTCTTTTTTTCGTAATTTCTTGTCTTTTCGTTTCTTTTCCCGCTCCAGCCGTGCCCGAAAGACCTCGGCTGCTTCGTTCTCCCCCAGCTTTTCGCACAGGGACAGGGCAAATCCCGTGTCCAGCACGGCGAAGGCGGCGCATTCCTTTACGCCCAGCGCCTCGCCCAGCCGTCCTTTGTTCTCGTCCAGCGGCACAAGCAGGATCTCCCGCTCGCCCCGGGCGTTCTGCATCCCGTGGAGGGTATTGGCCGAGGCGTCCTTCGCCACAGCCAACAGGCGGGCTTTTCCCAGGCGGGCGGCGTCGTAGGCGTCCTCCGCGCCCAGCGCCATGGCCCCAGCCCGGCGGATGAGCCCCAAAAATCCCAAAATCGCGTCGTTCATGCGTCACTCTCCTCCATCTGTGCCCGGAGGGCGTCGTAAACGTCGGGCGTGATCTCGATCTCCAGCGCGCGGTTCAGGGCGCGGGATTTGACCGCTCGCTCCAGACAGGCCGTGCTGCGGCAGATGTAGGCGCCCTTGCCGGGTAGCTTTCCTCTGGCGTCATAGACCGCCTTGCCCTCCGGCGTGCGGACGACGCGCGCCAGAAGGGGCTTTTCCTTATGTTCCCGGCATGCCACGCATTGGCGGACCGGTACTTTTTTCGGCATAATATCAGCTCCTTGTCTGGGCGGCGGCATTCGCCCCGTAAAATCTCCGATTTTTCGGGGTCCCCTTCCTTTCATACGCTCCGGTCCCGGCACCCTTACCGCTTCCTGCGCGGACGCCGACAAGCCGGCGGGAGTCGCTTCGCTCCCGCGAGGGCCTGCCTTACTTTGCCTGCGAAGCGGGCCTGATGTCGATCTTGAAGCCCGTCAGCTTCGCGGCAAGCCGCGCGTTCTGGCCCTCTTTACCGATGGCCAGCGAAAGCTGATCGTCGGGCACCACCACGGTGCAGGACTTTCCATCTTCCTTCATCTGGACGGAGACCACGTCGGCGGGCGACAAAGCCTCGGCCACGAACTGGACGGGATCCTCGCTGTATTTGATAATGTCGATCTTTTCACCCTTGAGTTCCTCCACCACGGCGGCCACTCTTCCGCCCTTGGGACCGACGCAGGCGCCGATGGGATCCACGTTTTCGTCGGTGGACCAGACGGCGATCTTGCTTCTGGAGCCCGCCTCCCGGGCCATGGACTGGATAACCACGGTACCGTCGGCAATCTCTGGCACCTCCAGCTCAAACAGCCGCTTCACCAGACCGGGATGGGTGCGGGACAGCATGATCTGCGGGCCCTTGCCGCCCCGGCGGACCTCCACCACATACACACGCACCCGGTCGCCCTCGCGAATCTCCTCTCCGGCGATCTGCTCCTGTGCCGAAAGCACGGCCTCGGTGCGCTCGCGCTTGCCGCTGAGCTCCAGAATGGCGCTGCCGTTCATGGGGTTGACGCGGGTGACGATCGCCGTGAGGATTTCATGCTCCTTGGAGGCGTATTCGTCTGCGATCATGCCCCGCTCGGCCTCGCGGATGCCCTGAATGATGACCTGCTTCGCCGTGGAGGTGGCGATGCGGCCAAAATCCCGGGTCTGCACGTTGATTCGCACCTCGTCGCCGATCTGCGGGTCGGCGGAATAGGCCAGCGCGTCCTCCGGTGAAATCTCGGTGGCGGGATTCAACACCTCTTCCACCACGGTCTTTACCG
Source organism: Clostridia bacterium (assembly GCA_017455565.1). GTDB lineage: Bacteria > Bacillota > Clostridia > Oscillospirales > Butyricicoccaceae > UBA4644. Next base: position 3,366 of record JAFSZV010000075.1, on the reverse strand, counting down.
CGTGCATGGAGATCTCGCCGGTCTCCTCGTCGATGTGGACGAACACATTGTCCAGCGCGGCGCTCTGGGGGTCGCGCTTATACAGCGCCTTGTAAGCCGCCACCAGCGCCTGGCCGATCCGGTCGAGCATGTAATCCTTGGGGATGCCTTTCTCCTTTTCCAAATCTTCCAGAGCCTTGATCATCTCACTTGCCATGGTCGTTTCTCTCCTCTTGCCCTCGGCGGGGCATCATATTTTTCAAAATCTTTTTCAAAAGTCAAAATGCAAGCGCACATGGGCCACGTCCGCCGCGGCAAAGGAGCGCGCTTCGCCCTCCCGCTCCACGGCGATCATCACGCCGTCGTGGGAAAGCAGCGTCCCCGTCCACTCCTGCGCGCCGTTTACGGCACGGTAAAAGGTCAGGGTCACGGCCTTCCCTTTTGCCCATGCAAAATGCTCGGGCCGAGTGAGGGGCCGCTCCAGCCCGGCCGATGACACCTGCAGCAGATAGGAAGGGAGGCTGTCGAACTCCTTTGCGTCCAGCAACGGGTCCAGCGCCCGGGACACCGCCTCGCAGGCGGCCAGATCCACGCCCTCGTCCCGGTCGATATACACCGTGAGCACATGCTGCCGCCCCTCTTTTTCAAAGGTGACGTCCCACAAAGACAGCCCATTCTGCTGACAGACCGGCTGCGCCAGCTCGGTGACGCGGCGCACCACTTCCTTGTGTGTCATAGCCTCTCCTCCTTTTCAACAAAGAAGAGTGGACCTAAGTCCACTCTCATAACCTGCTATCCTACCTTATGCGGCTATTATAGCACCTTGTTCCGCATATTGCAAGTGATTTTCCGGCAAAAATCCCTGTTTTTGGCGGGAAATCGCGTTTTATTCCCGTTTGAGATACGCCGGAAGGTCGTCAAGAGGAAGCTCCAGCGCGATCTCCGCGCCGGTTTCGTCGGCGGCGGCGATCATCAGAAGGGCGCAGTCGTCGTAAACCTCATAGCTTTTAAAGGCGCAGCCGCTCTCTTTCGCAAAGCGCTTTGCCGCGTCAATGAGCTGCGGGGCGGTGTATTCCGCACCCCGCCAGCGCAGGGCGGTCCATGCCATGGTTCTCTCTCCTTTGGTTGGCTTTTTGTTCAGTATACACCCGTTTCCCGTCTTGCGCAAGAGCGAAGCAGTTTTTGCCTGCTCCGGAGCGGTCAGCCCTCCATTTGGCGGGCAAAAAACAGCGCCGCGGCCTGGGCCAGCTTCACGTCGCTCTCGGAAATCGGCTCCTCGCCTCCCAAAAGCGCCGCGCAGCCGCACAGATCGCCTCCGGCGATCACCGGCACCACCACGCCTGCCTGCGCCCCCGTCACCCCCGGGCAAACGGGAATGCCCTCGTCGCTCTGTTGGATGCGGCGGGTCTGCATGGCGGCGTCGATCTCCGGCGAGATGGGCCTGCCGTCCAGCTCCCGGCGCAGCGCGCCGGAAGCGGCGATGACGCTGTCCCGGTCGCACATCACCGCCGGACGGGAGCAGGTGCGGGTGAGCGCCTCGCACAGATTGCCCGCCATAACGCTCTGCTCTCCCGCCGGAGAATATTTGCGGAAGATGACGCTGCCGCCGCTCTCGGTGAAAATCTCCAGCGGCTCACCCTCCCGGATTTTCATGGTGCGGCGGATCTCCTTGGGGATAACCACCCGTCCCAGATCGTCGATGCGCCGCACGATACCCGTTGCTTTCATATCAAAAAACCTCCTGTTTTCCATCTGTTTTCACAGATAGTATGAACAGGAGGCGGTTTTGTTATGCAAAAGCGGCGATTTTACGACAGATGCCCGTCGTAAAAAGCCAGGAACCGTTCAAAAAGATCTTGGTTCAGCCGGTGGCTGTACCGGGCGCGGTCCAGATTCTGCCGGATATATTCCGCCTTGTCGGCGATGAAGCGGTCGGCGTTTTTCTTGTCCTGATAATCGTAATCCAGCGATTCCTGGTATTCCCGGAAGCCCTCATTGAACTCGTCGGCATAGTCCGTATCGGTGAGCAGATTGTGCCCTCGCCCCTCCAGGCGGAGGAACTGAAACCGGGGGTCATCGTGATACGCTTCCCAAAAGACATCATAGCCGCATTCCATGGGGACGGTATCGTCGTCGGCGCTGTGCGCCACCAAAACGGCCGCCTGCGACGCGGCAAAGCCGTCCAGCCCGGTGCGCGAGGCATAGGCGCCGAACCGGATGCGCTCGTGCAGCTTGATAAAGGGCGTCATCACGGCGGCAAGCTTTCCGATGTATTCCTGCCCCGCCGCCTCGATCATGTCCGACGTGCGGTTGAAGCCCGCACATTCGATCACCGCCTTGACCTCGGGATGGTCGGCCAGCACGGCGCAGACGCTGTATCCGCCCCAGCTATGGCCAAAGAGCACGATGGGCAGCGCGGGGAAGCTCCCGCTCTCCTCCACAAAGGAGATGGCGTATCCCAGGTCGATCACGCCCTGCGGCAGCCCGCCCACGCCCTTGCCCTCGCTCTCGTCGTTGCCCGTGGCGTCGTAGGCAAAGACGTAATAGCCGTGCCGGGCAAACCAGTCGGCGCAGTCCATATAAGAGGTATGTCCGCCGCCGCCGAAGCCGTGGGCAAGGATCACGATGCCCCGCTGGGGCTCTCCCGCGCTGTGGCTGTACCAATACCCCGTGAGCATCTGCCCCTTGTCGGAGGCAAACTGCCAGCGGGTGCGCTGCAGGCCGTCAAAGTCCTCCAGCCGCAGCATGGTGGGCTCGTAGGTGGTGTAGCGCACGTTGCAAACCTGTTCATACACGATCACGCCCGCCGCCCAGATCCCGGCGACCAGCACCGCCGCCAGGCACAGCGCGGCGATAAAGGCCGTTTTCTGTTTCGTTCTGGGGTTTTTCATTCGGTCGTTCCTTTTTTTCATGGTGATAAACTCCTTTTTGATGATAAATTGCTTTATGAAATCAATAGCTCTTGATTCCCTCATAGGGGATGGTATACCATGGTCTTGACAGGGGATTTGTCGTCAAACGAATCGGTTATCATGACAAACGCCTTTCGCCGTTATCCGCAGAATGGCGGCAAACGATCGGTCGAGGAAATTGTAACATGCACCGCCAGAAACGCAGCAAAGAAGCCTTTTCCGCCTGTTGCCAGACAAAAGAGGTTTCTTTGATGTAAAAGGCCGCGTAAAAGGACACCAAGGCATAGAAAGAGCTCGTAAAACACATTCCTGCGGACAGTTTGACGAATAGGAACTGTTTTACAGCAAAACGGTATCACCGTTAGCCGAGATCTGTTTGATCGTACCGTTGCGTACGATGTACGCTTCCCCCCGCAGTTCCTCCATACCGTCTTTTACCAGTATGTAACTGCCGTCCGCAATGTAATAGAAAGTC
>JAFSZV010000074.1 GCA_017455565.1 Clostridia bacterium | reverse complement strand
TGCGATGAATCTGAAAAAGCTGGCAGAATGGAGCTGGAAAGGTTCTTATTCTCGCCTTGTTTTCTCGCTGCTTTTGCCCAAATACAGCAAATCCCTCGCTTTTGCTTAACAAAAACGAGGGTTCTTTGACAAGCTGAAAAACCAGCGAAGCTCCGGCTTCGCTGGTTTTTGTTTCTCAAAAGAATTTCCACCGGCTCAAAAGATATCCCGGGATCACCACAAGGAGGAAAAAGGCCCAGCTCACCAGCGTAAAGGCCTTGATGAACCGTCCGCCCTGCCCGGGGTATTCCCGCACATAGATGCGGTAATTGATTACCGAGGCCAGCGACCCGATGAGCGAGCAGAGCCCCGCCGTGTCGGCGCCATAGATCAGCCCGGCAAAGTTCTGGGAGAAGGGATAGAGCACGATAGCGGCCGGCACGTTGGAGATAATCTGGCTCAGGCCGATGGCCCACCAGTATTCCCGCCCCGCCACGGCCCGCCGCAGCAGCCCGGCGATGCCGTCGTTGGCCGCCACCGACGAGGAAAAGAGGAAAAAGCAGAAAAAGGTCACCAGCAGAACATAGTCCACCTTGAAAAACAGCTTTACGTCCAGCAGGGCGACGCCGATCACCACCACGGCGCAGGCCGCGGGCCAGAGCGCCGTCCGGGAAACGATGGTGACAAGGATCAGCACGAACAGCGCCAGATAGCCGATCCGGCGGACGCGCCCCGCCTTTTCCCATCCGCCCGCCGCCGCGGCGGCGTCGATGTCGATGGCCTCACGGGGATCCCTGCGGTACAAAAACAGCACGAAGCACACCAAAAGCACCGCCGACATAGCGCACAGGGGCAGCATGTGGAGCATGAAATGCCCCGCGCTCACCCCGGCGCGGCCGTAGAGAAACAGATTCTGCGGGCTGCCGAAGGGGGTGAGCAGCGAGCCCCGGATGGCGGCGATGTTTTCCATGGCGATCACCGGAAGGATGTATTTCTCTTTTCCTCCCGCGCGGAACAGCAAGATGGTCAGCGGCACGAAGATGATAAGCGACACGTCGTTGGTTACCAGCATCGAGGTAAAAAACACGCCGAACACCAGAAAGAGCGACAAAACCGGCATCCGCTTCAGCCGGGTGCTCAGGCGGATCAACGGGCGAAAAATGTTTTCCTTTTTGAAGCCCTCCAGCACGCAGAGCATCATAAACAGCGTTGCCAGCGTGCGCCAGTCGATGTCCGCCAGCCGCGCAAGGCGAAAGGGCGTGATGAAGCACGACGCCGCCGCTGCCAGCAGCGCCGCCGTGAGCATCAGCTCTTTTTTCAAAAATTCCCCGATCTTTTTCATAATTCCATTCCGTTTCCGCCGTTTCCGGCCAAAGCTCGGCCCGCCGGGTCTGTTTTCCGCGTCCGGCGGGCCGTTTTCAATCGTTTTGTTTATTCGCGCAGATCGATCTTGCTATGCAGCGTTCCCCGCAAAATCCTCCGGTTTTGCGGGGGCCCCTATGATTTGATACGCTCCGGTCGGGCTTCGCCGCCCTCCCTGCGCCCACGCCGGCACTCGCCGGCGAAGGACGAGCTGCCTTTTTTCTTATTCGCCCAGATCGATCTTGATGTGCAGCTCGTCAAGCTGCTTCTGGGTGACCTGAGAGGGGGCGCCCATCATCACGTCCTGGGCGTTCTTGTTCATGGGGAAGGGGATGACCTCGCGGATAAAATCCTCGCCCGCCAGCAGCATGACGATGCGGTCGATGCCCGGAGCGATGCCCGCGTGGGGCGGCGCGCCGTAGCAGAAGGCGTTATACATGGCGGGGAACTTGGATTTTACGTCTTCTTCGCCCAGGCCCACCATCTCAAAGGCCTTGATCATGATATCCGGGTCGTGATTCCGCACGGCGCCGGAGGAGAGCTCGATGCCGTTGCACACCAGATCGTACTGGTCGGCGGTGATGGTCAGGGGGTCTGCTTCGCCCTGTTCGGCCTTGAGCAGGATCTCCATCCCGCCGGCGGGCATGGAGAAGGGATTGTGGCAGAACTCAAGCTGTCCGCTCTCTTCCCCGATCTCGTACATGGGGAAGTCCACGATCCAGCAGAATTCATACCGCTCCTTGTCCATGTGGCCCGGGCAGTTGGCGCCGAAGGTCTTGATCATCACGCCGGACATCTTGGTGGCCAGCTCGCCCGCCGCCAGCACCACCAGCGTGTTGGGCTTCAGGGGCAGCAGCGCCGCAGCTTTCTCCGCGTCCACGAACTTTGCCACGCCGCCGGCAAGGGCGCCGGTTTCGTCGCACTTGAACCAGTAGCCCTTGGCGCCGCTCTGGACCTCGCAGTCGGTGAGCAGCTTTTCGATCTGCTTGCGGGTGAGGGCGCAGTCGGAGATGGCAACCGCTTTGACGGTCTTGCCGCGGAAGGGCTCGAACTCGGTGTCTTCAAACAGGGCGGTGACGTTCTTCGCCGTCAGGTCGATGCGCAGGTCGGGCTTGTCGGTGCCGTAGACCTCCATGGCCTCCAGATAGGGGATGCGCTTGAAGGGAGGCTTGGAGGCGATGTTATACGTGCCGTACTTGGCGAAGATCGGGGGCAGCACGTCCTCGATGACGGCGAACACGTCCTCCTGGCTGGCAAAGGCCATCTCCATATCCAACTGATAAAACTCGCCGGGCGAGCGGTCGCCGCGGGCGTCCTCGTCGCGGAAGCAGGGCGCGATCTGGAAATAGCGGTCGAAGCCCGAGGTCATCAAAAGCTGCTTGAACTGCTGGGGCGCCTGGGGCAGCGCGTAAAATTTGCCCGGGTGCTTGCGGGCGGGCACCAGATAGTCCCGGGCGCCCTCGGGAGAGGAGGCTGTCAAAATCGGCGTGGTGATCTCCAGAAAATCATGCTCCAGCATAGCCTTTCGGATGGCGGCGATGACGTTGCAGCGCAGGATGATGTTGTTCTTCACCGCGGGATTGCGCAAGTCCAGATAACGGTATTTCAGCCGGGCGGTCTCGTCGGCCTCGCGGCTGCGGTTGATCTCAAAGGGCAGCTCGTTGTAGCGGCAGCGGCCCAGGACCTTGATCTCGGAGGGGACCACCTCGATATCGCCGGTGGCCTGCTTGGGGTTTTTGCTGGAGCGCTCCCGCACCACGCCGGTGACCTGGATGGTGGTCTCCTTGTTGAGGCCCTTGATGACGCTCAAAATGGCGGGATCCTCGGCCACGACCTGGGTGGTGCCGTAAAAGTCCCGTAAAACGACAAAGGCCAGATTTCCGCCCACCTCGCGGACGTTTTCCATAAAGCCCGCCAGGGTGACGGTCTGACCCACGTGCTCCATGCGAAGCTGGCCGCAGGTATGGGTTCTCGATTGCATCATAGTGATGAACTCCTTTTATCTTAAAAAATTATTGCGTCCAAATAGACTCTTTCCTCTGCTCGGCAAGCCGAAATCAGCCTGGGCGTATCATCTCAAGCAGCTCGGCTATACCAGCAAATTTGAAGTTTCAGCCTTTGGTTTTTGATCTTTCCGAAAGAGCAGCAAAAAGGATACCAAAAACATGATCGCGAACATGATTTCAAACACAGAATTAACGGCAACAAACAGCAGCGACTGATTCCATTCTACATAGTCTGCCAAGTTCGCAAATATGTCATATACAAAGTGCAGCAGCATCGGGAGCATCATATTTCCGGAATTCAAGTAGATCACCGCCCAAGCAAAGCCTACCGCACCCGTATGCAAAAACCGATAGGTGCTCCATCCCGTAATCACATGAATCAAGCCAAAAGCCACAAAACTGATCAAGGCATAGGCCAGCTTTCGTCCCACTGACGGTTTCCCATAAAAATATCCTTCCAGAATCAGCAATCGATAGTTCAGCTCTTCATAAAAACCGGTTGTTATCTGCTGTAACAGCACCTTACTGACCAGCAATCCTGCAGAAAGGCCGACAATTGTGTTGAAGCCCGCAGCGTAATCAAATAAATAGTAAACAAAAAAGATTAAAAAGCCAGCCGCCGAAACCAAAGCCACCTTGGTATTATGAAACCCAAGCGCCTGTTTCGGCGTTTTTCCATAAATCTTTCTTACAAAAAACAGGATCGCCATGCCAAACACGGCCCGCAATATGCTGCTGAATAAATACCAATACGTCGGATTGCTAATAATCCTTGTATGCTCATGGACAAATATAGATATTCCCAAAAACGCTGCCGCAAAGAGAATGGCCGCAAAAATACCAACATATCGTTGATCTGTCAATGCTTTTTTCATAATTATCCTTCTGCCCTTTCCTATTTCTCGCAGATCACCGTTCCGGCGTTTTTCGCCGCAATATCTGCCTTGAGCTGCGGGATGAGCTCGGCCAGCGGCAGGGTCTGCTGGGCGCCGGCGGCCATATCCTTGCAGGTCACCGTGCCCGCGGCGATCTCATCCTCACCCAAAAAAATCACATAGGGGATGCCCAGCTTGTCGGCATAACCGATCTTGGCCTTGAATTTCTTTTTCTCGGCATAGAGCTGGGTGCGGACGCCCGCCTCCCGCAGGGCGGTGGCGGTGGCGGCGGCCTCGTCCAGCCGGTCGGTCATGGGGATCACCAGCACGTCGGCGGGGGCGGTGACGCCCTCGTCGGACAGCATCCCCTGCTCCTCCAGAATAAAGAACAGACGGGAAACGCCGATGGAGATGCCCACGCCGGGCAGCTGCCGGTCGGTGTAATATTCCGCCAGATTGTCGTAGCGGCCGCCGGAGCAGATCGAGCCGATCTCGGGGTGGTCGGGCAGGATGGTCTCGTAGACCGTCCCGGTGTAATAATCCAGCCCGCGGGCGATGGTCAGATCCACCGAAAAATGATCCTCCGGCACGCCGAAGGCGCCCAGATAGCGGGTGACGGTGTGCAGCTCCTCCAGCCCCTTGTCAAACAGCTCGTTTTGTCCGCGGTACTGCGCCAGTGCCTCCAGCACACGGGCGTTGCTGCCCCGGATGCCGATGAACTCCAGCACGGCGTCGGCCTGGGCGGGGGCCACCGCGAAATCATCCACCAAAATCTCGCGGACTTTTTCCGGCCCGATCTTTTCCAGCTTGTCCACCGTGCGCATCACGTCGCCGGCCTTTTCCGTCAGGCCCTGCATGGCGTAAAAGCCGTTGAGGATCTTGCGGTTGTTCACATGGATGACGAACTTTTTCAGCCCCAGCGCGGTAAAGGTGCGATAGATGACGGCGGGAATCTCGGCCTCGTTGACCACATCCAGCGCGCCGTCGCCGATCACGTCGATATCCGCCTGATAAAATTCCCGGAAGCGGCCCCGCTGGGCTCGCTCGCCGCGATAGACCTTGCCGATCTGGAAGCGGCGGAAGGGGAAGGACAGCTCGCCCGCGTGCAGCGCCACATATTTGGCCAACGGCACCGTCAGATCAAAGCGCAGGGCCAGATCGCTGTCGCCCTTTTCAAAGCGGTAAATCTGTTTTTCGGTCTCGCCGCCGCCCTTGGCCAGCAGCACCTCCGCCGCCTCGATGATGGGCGTGTCCAGCGGTGTGAAGCCATAGAGGGCGTAAGTCTCCCGCAAAACCTGCATGAATCGCTCCATCTGCACCTGCCGCGCAGGCAGCAACTCCATGAAGCCCGAGAGGGTACGCGGTCTGATTTTTTCCATAATTTCGTTTCCTTTCCGTAATATCTGAAATAAATAATACAATTCGTTTCGATTTTGCCCGGTATAATAAGAAAAAACGCTCCCGTCCCTAAAATGGGACGAGAGCAAAAAACGCTTCGTGGTGCCACCCATATTCGATGCCGGAGCATCCTTGCTTCGTCCCATTTCGGCGGGACAGGGCCGCGATTTCGGCTTGCGCCTTATACGCCTGCTCCGAAGCTGTCTTCCCCGGGGCCTGCTGCCGGACGCTTCCAGTCAAGGCGTCCTTCCCTGTCGGCACGGTTTTCCGGGTACTCCTGCTTCTTCCTCGCAGAATATTGTTATTATGGCATCAAGCGGCCAAAATGTCAAGGCCTTCCCGCACTCAAAACGTCGCCGCAGGATTGATCTCACGCCAGGCCAGATCGCCCCGGGCCAGGCCCTGAATCAGCATTTCCGCCGTGGCAACGTTGGTGGCCACAGGGATGCAGTTCTGGTCGCAGGAGCGGAGCAGATCGTTGATCTGTGCGTCGTTCTGATATTTTTCCAGCGGGTCGCGGAAGAACAGCACCATGTCGATCTCGTTATAGGACACCCGGGCGGCGATCTGCTGCTCGCCCCCGGTGGAGCCGGGCAGCAGGCAATCGATCTTCAGTCCGGTGGCGTCCATAATCATTTTTCCCGTGGTGGCGGTGGCGCAAAGCTCATGCTTGGCCAAAAGCCCGCAGTAGGCGATGCAGAACTGCACCATAAGCTCCTTTTTCCGGTTTTGCGCGATGATGGCGATATTCATAGCAGGCCCTCCCATTCCTCTCTCTTACAGCCGCCGCAGGCAGCCGGTCACTTCTCTCCCCAATGTCCGGGCACCTGATCCAGCAGGCGCACCCGCTGTCCCCGCAGGCGTTTTGCGATGTTCATATAGGCCTGCGCCGCGGGGCCGTAATGCTCCAGCGCCAGGATGGCGCCGCTGTTGCCGCAGGCGATGACGGCCTCGTCCTCGGGCACCGCCCCCAAAAGCGAAAGCCCCGCGGAATCCATGGCCCTGTCGATGTTGGCGGCGCTGCCCGCCCGGATCATCCCGGGACGGAGCCGGTTGACCACGATGGCGCAGTTCTCCTGCCCCACCCGCTCCAGCACGCCCGCGGTGCTCTGCGCGCCCCGCAGGGCGGTATAGTCCGAGGTGGACACCACCACGGCCCGGTCAGCCGCCGCGGCAAAGGACAGCACGTCGCGGCCCAGTCCGGCGGCGCAGTCGATAAGCGTAAAGGTAAAATGGGCGCGCACCCGCGCCACCAGCGCCGCGATCTGCTCCGGGAGAAAGCTCTCGGCAATCCCCGGCTCACCGGGGGCCGTGAGCACCCGCAAATTGCCCGCCACGGGATGGGGCACGGCGGCCTCCTTCAGCGTGGCGGCGCCACGGATCACGTCGCCATAGGAAAAGAGCAGCCGATCGGTCATTCCCAGCACCAGATCCAGGCTGCGGAGCCCGCTGTCGGCGTCGATGACCAAAACCTTTTCGCCCAGCGCGCACAGCGATATTGCCACGTTGGCGCAGAACGAGGTCTTCCCCGTTCCCCCCTTGCCGGAGGCCACCGCGATCACGTTGCCCATGGCTTGTCCATCCTTTCCGCAGCCGCAGCGCAAAAGTATCACTTTAAATCGCTGCTTATTTTATCAGTATAACGGATTTGCCCTGTTTGCACAAGCAAAATCAAAAAATGTTAAGAAACTGTAATATTACAGCCGGTTTATTCCGTTCCGCCGACTTCCGGCGCCTGCTGGTCGCCGCCAGGCTGCTCCTGCGGATCTTCCGGCGTGTCGGCAGAAGGTTCGGCAGGCGTCTCGGAAGACGGCCCGGCGGGCTGTTCCGCGGGAGCCGGGATGATCGACCGCGCCGGATTTGCCTGCGCCTGACGGGCCGCCGCTTCCGTCGCCAGCTTTGCCTCCCGCAGGCCAAGATGGAAATATTCGTCGTAAACGGCGATGGCAACGGGGGCCAGGCTGCCGCCGGTAGAGGCATATTCCCCCACCACGCAGACGGCGATCTGCGGCTCGTCATAGGGGGCGAAGGAGACGAACACGCCGGTGGCGCTGTGATTGGTCATCTGGGCCGAGCCGGTCTTGCCGCCCACCATAATGGGGAAATTCGCAAAGTAGCTGCTGGCCGTGCCGTTTTCGGTGACCACGCCGCGCATGCCCTTCTTAATGGCCTCCAGCGTGGAATCGGAGATGGAAACAGTGTTAAGGACCTCCGGCTCCTGCTCCAGCACCACGGCCCCGTCGTTGTGCTCCGTCACCCGCTTGAGCAGATGGGGTCGGTAGCGGGTGCCTCCGTTGACGATGGTGGCCACGTAATTGGCAAGCTGCACCGGCGAAAACTGGTTGTCGCCCTGCCCGATGGCGGCCATCAGTGTGTCGGCCGGCCACCATGTTGCGCCGCCGTTGGCCTCGCGGGCCTCAGGTCCCGCCAAAATGCCCGCCCGTTCTCCGGGCAACTCGATGCCGGTCTTCTGTCCCAGCCCAAGCTGGCAGGCGTAATCGTCCAGCCTGTCGATGCCCAGCAGATAGCCCATCTCGTAAAAAAAATAGTTACAGGAAAACTTCAGCGCATCGCTGACGTTGATGCTGCCGTGGGTGCCGCCGTACTGCCGGTAGATCCAGCAACGGGGCTGATAATCCGCATAGCGGTCGTAGATCCCCTTGTCCACGATCTTGGTACGGGGAGTGATGACCCCCTCCTCCAGCGCCGCCAGCGCGGTGCACATCTTATAGGTGGAGCCCGGGGAATAGGCCGACTGCACGGCCCGGTTCAAAAAGGGCTTTAAGGGATCGTCGCGGTTTTCGGCAAACTCCGCACTGTATCGCTCCAGCGAAAAGGCCGGATAGCTTGCCATGGCCAGGATCTCGCCGGTGTTCACGTCGATGACCACCGCCGCGCCGCCCTCTACGTCGGCGCCGTCGCCCGTTTTCGAGCGCTGGCCCTTTGCCTGGATATCCCGGATCGCCTCGGCAAGGGCGTCCTCCGTGCGTTTTTGCAGGTCAAAATCGATGGTCAACAGGCAGTCGCGGCCGGGGCTGGTTTCTTCCAGCATATATTCCGTCACCACTTGGCCGGTATAGCGGTCCACCTCCACGGCGCGGGTTCCGTTGGCGCCCCGCAGCCAGTTTTCCAGCGCCCGCTCCATGCCGTCCTTGCCGATGGTATCGTTCATCCGATAGCCGTCGTCCTTGCGCTCGGCGTATTCCTCCGGCGAGATAGCGGCTACCCTCCCCAGGATATGAGAGGCGTAATCGGAAAAATACTCCCGGCTGTCCGAAACGCGGATCTCGACCCCGGGCATGTCGTTGCCGTATTCCGCGATGCGGGCCACGGTGGCCGTGGTGACGCCGGAGGCCAAAATCAGCGGAGTGTTATAGGCGGAAAACTGTCGGTCGTCCAGAAAATACCGGATGCCCAAAAGTGCCCGACGCTGGGCCAGCGTCAGGTTTCCGTCCACCCCGTAATGCTGGCACATCAGGTTGAACAGCCTGCCCGGATCGAGCTCCGTCGGCGAGCCCCAGCCCTGCTGCTCGGTGAAATCGGCAAACCGCTTGCCCGCGCCGTTCTCCAGCGTGGTATAGGTGTATTTCGTGGGCCAGTCCATCGTCAAGGGCAGCACGTCCTCCCAGGGCACGCCGGCCTCGGTGAGGATGTCGTAAAGCCGCAGGATCACGTCGTTCTGCGCCTCCGTGTCCCACAAATAATAATCCGCCTGAACCGAATAGCTCAGGGCGTTGCCGGCCAGAACGGTCCCGTTGCGGTCCATGATCTCGCCGCGAGAGGCCTGTTCCTCATATTTCCGCACCACGTTGGAAACGACGCGGACAGTGGAATCGCTGCCGCGGATGAGCTGGAGCTGGATCAGGCGGTAGACCGCCACGCCCATGATCAGCATCGCGGCAAGAAACAGCGCGATGACGCGGGTGACGCGGGTCTTCATAGCGTATCCTCCGTAAAGCGCCGGTGGAGCCGGCGGACGATCAGCCAGACCAACGCGCCCGCAGGCACCGCCAGAATCAGTTCTCCGGCAAACTGCCGCAGCGCCCACATCGGCCCGGCGCGGTAAACCAGCAGATAATAAAACAGATAGCGCAGCGCCGCTTGCGCCGTCATGCAGATCAAGCCTCCGCTCATGGCGGAAAGGATCACCGGCCGCAGGTATTCCGCCCCGAACAGGCCGAACAGAATACCGAACAGCGAAAGCAACAGTGCCGAAAGCCCCTCGGTCATGGTGCTGTTCACCGCCAGCAGCATCCCCGCGGCAAAGCCGAAGCTCCCTCCGGCATAGGGGCCGTCCAAAAGGGCCACCGACGCCACGAAAAAGGGCATCATGTTCCACGCTCCGCCCCACAGGCGAAGATCGGTTCCGCGGGACGACTGCAGCAGAAAAAGGCCCAGCATCAGCAGGGCATAGCTTCCGTATTTCACCAGCGCATAGCGTTCGGAACGGAACCGGAACATTTCAATCCTCCACGTTGAAATTCTTAATGACGAACACGGTGCTCAGTTCGTCGGCCTTTACCGCGGGCTCCACCACGGCATAGCTGCTGATGCCGTGGCTCTCCGGGCGGAAATCCGTCACCCGCCCGATGAGCAGATCGGGCGGATAGGTCCCGCCGTTGGTAAAGATCATGTCGCCTTTCTTCAGGTCGGCGTCGTTTTCCAGATACGGGATTTTGAGCAGACCGCCGGCGGCCAGCTCAAAGTTGCCCTGCACCGCCACCACCTCGCGGGTGCGGGAAACCAGAGCCGAGGCGGTGAAATTGGTATTGATGAGTGTGGTAACCGTGCAGTAGCTCAGTCCCACCTCGGAAACAAAGCCCACCAGCCCGCCGCCGGTGATAACGGGGTCGCCCTCCTCGATGCCCGAAAGACTTCCCCTGCTGAGGGTCAGCGCGCTCTGGAAGCCGCTGCCCGCCGAGGCCACCACTGTACACAGTTCCAGTTCAAAATCGGTCCGCTTTGCGCGGATGCCCGCCGCCTCCCGCAAGGCGCTGTTCTGGCTGATGGCCGAATAGTATTCATTTTCCATGCGTTGATAGGCGCTGAGTTGTTCCTTCAGCTCTTCATTTTCCTTTTCCAGCGCGTTGTACCGGTAAAAATAGCCGAACAGACCCGAGGCTTTATCGGTGACTTTTGCCACGCCGTTCTGCAGCGGGGTCACCACCGCGCCCACCAGATCGGTGACGAAAGAGCTCCGCCCCGTGGCCGCCGACCAGATCATCAGGCTCAGACAGATCGTTACGATGACCGCGGCAAACCAGAACAGGCGGGAACGAAACATCTTCATGTCCGGTCTCCCCCCTTCAGCGGCACGCCCATCTCACGCAAAAACCGCTCAAGCGGTGCGATGGGAAGCCCCACCACATTGAAATAATCTCCGTGGATCTCCTTCACCAGAAACGCGCCCCGGCCCTGGATGGCATAGGCGCCCGCTTTGTCCATGGGCTCGCCGGTGGCCACATAATCCGCGATTTCCCCGTCGGTCAGGTCGTAAAACAGCACCCGCGTCCGGCAGGTAAAGGCCCGGATCTCGCCCCGAAAGGCCACGGCCACGCCGGTGCAGACGGTGTTTTCCCGTCCCGAAAGCCGCCGCAGCATGGAAAAGGCCTCCTCGGGAGTTCCGGGCTTTTCCAAGATGTCCCCGTCCAGAAAGACCACTGTGTCAGCGGTAATCAGCGCATCGGCTTCGTCCAGAGGCGCGTGCTCGAGGGCGACGCGGGCTTTGCGCAGAGCAAGCTGCCGCACATGCTCCTCGGGGTCGGGGCAGAAAAGCGCCTCGTCGCAGCCCGTGGGCCGGACGGTGAAATTGTCGGTGATATGTCCCAGCAACTCCCGCCGCCGGGGGGATTGTGACGCCAAAATCAGCATAATCGTTCTTCTCCTGGAAAATATGCCTCGCTGCGGCGGTTTTTATACCCGCGTGCTGCCGAAGCCGCCCGCGCCGCGGGCGGTCTCATCCAGCGAACCAGTCTCCCGCACGTCAAAAAACGCCGCGGGCACCAGCATGAGTTGGGCGATCCGGTCGCCGCTGCGGACGGTGAAATCCTCGTCCGACAGGTTGACCAGCGCCGCTTTGACCTCGCCCCGGTAATCCGAATCGATCAGGCCCACGCCGTTTGCCAGCGCGACGCCTTTTTTCGCGGCAAGGCCGCTGCGGGCCAAAAGCAGGGCCGCCCAGCCCTTTGGTACCGCCATGGTCAGCCCCGTGGGCACAAGCGCCCGCCCGCCCGCGGGAATGACTATCTCGCCCTCGGGCAAAAAGGCCGCGATATCCCGGGCGGCGGCGCCATCGGTCTGATAGGCGGGAAGCACGGGCCGCTGCCCCGCCCGTTCCAGCGGGCAGATCAACAGTTCCAGTTCGTTCATTGTACACCTCGATAATACAGGCCCCGGGTGGCGCGCTCGGGCATGTCACCCTCACCTCTCCGATAGGCTTCGATCACGGCCTCGATTTCCTTGCTGTTTTCTGTGGTGAAGCTCAGGCGCAGCCACCGCAGTCCCAAATTTCGCAGCTCTGCGGTCTTGTCGGCCAGCCAGAGCTTTTCGGCGTTGTAAACCGTCGAACGGCAGCCGGTCTCCCGCCGGATGGGAAAGGAGCGGCCGGTCTTGTCGATAATGGCGTTATTTTTACCGCAGGAGCGCCCGTCCCGGGCGCAGCCGTCGCCGTGACGCTTGGTGACGCAGTTTTCCGTAATCATCAGCGGCAGGCGGCCGTAAGCGATGATCTGGCCGTCCATGCCCAGATTCAGATCGCGAATCTGGGCCAGATTCATTTCAAAAGAGAGGGTGCAAGAGCTTAGTCCCATCTGCCGCAGTTCCCGGATCGACTGGGAATTCATCACGTTGAGACCGAAATCGCCGTGCAGGGCAAAGCCCAGCTTCTGCACAATGGGGATCTGCCCCAGATTGGTGATAACCAGATCCTCCACGCCGATCTCCTGAATCTCCCTGAGCTGCCCGAGCACCCGGCTCCATTCGCTGTCAAAAATAATGCGGTCCATCACGGCGGCAAAGCGGACGCCCTGCCGCGTCAGCGTTTCGATCAGCGGCAGACGGGACGCGATCTCGGGCACGGGGAGCCAGATCATCTCGGCCCCCGCCCGCAAAATGGCCCCCGTGAGCTGGTCGGTGGAAAGGAAGGAAAAGATCCACCCCGGCGGATTCTTCCGGCGCGGCCGGAGCATGCCCGGTTGCCAGTCGCCCACGGCGCGCTTGGGCGGCTGCCGCCGCACGGCGGCCAAACCCTCGAGGCATTGGCGGCGCATGGCGTTGACCGCCGCCGCCGAGGCACGAAGTCCATCGTCCAGCGCGACCTCAATTTTATCGGGCAAAAACACGGTGCCCCCGGTCTTGGCCAGCGCCGAGCGGATCTCCTCCTCCGTAGTGGCACGGCGGAGCGCAGGCTCGGCAGGCGTGCCGAAGCATTCATAGGAAAATCCGTCCCGGTCCTCGGACACCAGACGCATCTCCTGCCCCGTTTTCGCCGTGAAGCGCATCTTCACGGGGACAGTAGGCGGTTCGGGCTCGGGAAGATAGATCGCCTGCGCCTGCTTGTAAAGGGCGCGGGCTTCGCGTCCGTTGTCCTCCGGGCGGGTGCCGAACATGGTGCTGCCCTTTTTTCCGGTAAAATAACCGTCGGTAAAGCCGTCCCGGGAAAAGACGGTCTGAAGCTGCGCCATTTCCTCCTCCGACGGCGCGCATCCCCCGGTGATCGCCCGCTTATACACGTCGGTCACCAGCGCGGTATATTCCGACCGTTTCATGCGGCCCTCGATCTTCAGCGTATGGACGCCGGCCTCCTCCAATTCTTTGAGATGCTGTGCCAGCGAAAGGTCCTTGAGGCTCAAAGGATGGCTGGGGCTCTCACCGAAAAAGCTGTAGGCCATGCGGCAGGGCTGGGCGCACAGGCCTCGGTTGCCCGACCGCCCGCCGATGGCGGCCGACAGGTAGCATTGCCCCGAATAGCACATGCACAGCGCCCCGTGAACGAAGACCTCGATCTCAATGGGACTGTGCTTGCAGATAAAGGCGATCTCCCTCAGGGGAAGCTCGCGGGACAGCACCACCCGGGAAAAGCCCAGTTTGTGCGCCGCCAGCACGCCGCCGATGCTGTGCACCGTCATCTGGGTGGAGGCGTGGATGGGCAGGTCGGGCGCCAGCGCACGGATCATCCGAGCCATACCCAGATCCTGTACGATGAGGGCATCGGCTCCCAACTCGTTTAAGCGCAAAATCAGCTCACGGGCGCGCAAAAGCTCCCGGTCGGTGACCAGGGTGTTGACCGTTACATAGGTCCTGACGCCCCGCAGACGGCAATAGCGCATGGCGCTGCTCAGATCATCGCCGCTGAGGTTTTTGGCGTTGCGGCGGGCGTTGAAGTCATCCGTCCCGAAGTAAACGGCGTCGGCGCCGCCCCGCACGGCGGCGATTATCCCCTCCGGCGAACCGGCGGGGCTCATCAGCTCCATCGGCATAATCGCGCCTTTTTATTTCCGGCCCAGCTCCCGCTTGAGGCGGGCCACCTCGGCGCGCAGACGGGAGCATTCCTCGGCATAGTCCTTGATCTGCATCCGCAGTCCGTCGGTAGACGCCTCGGCCTTGTAGTAGCGGTCGGCGATGTTCATGGCGGCCAGCACGGAAGAGGTCAGCGTGGAAAAGGGCGTGGCGGCCTTGACCTCCCGAATGCTCTGGTCCACCAACGCGGCGCTCTTGCGGATATGCTCCTCGCTGTCCTCCGAGACCACGGTGTAATCAAATCCGTCGATGGTGACGACTACCCGGTTCAGCATAATAGATCCTCCCCACGTTTCTCTTTACAAAAATATAATTATTTATTTTATTATACACGCAGAAGCCGTTAAAGAAAAGCGGAAAATCCGAAGAATTCGGAAAGAATTTGAAATATCTTCTTAATTTTTGCTTCCGCGCCCGCCGCCGGGCCCGGCGCGGTTGTAAATCCGCCTTCCCTGTGATAAAATACAGAAAACCGACCGGTGTGAAAGGACGTTTCCATGGAAATCGAGATCAAGCTGCGGGCCGACACCCGTCTGGCCGCCGAAGCCGCCTTTTTTGACGAAGAGACCCTTCCCTCGCAGGATAAAGCGCGGCATATCATCATGAACACCACCTACTACGACGACCCCGCGGGCAGCTTTACCGCCCGCCGCCAGACCCTGCGCCTCCGGCGGGAAAACGGGCATGGCGTGGTCACTTTCAAGACCGCCCTCGCTGGCCTGCGCCGTCTAGAGCTGGAGGTAGAGGCCGAAAGCATCGAAGCGGGCGCCGCCGCGCTTCTCGCCATGGACGCGCTCCCCGAAAGCGCCCGCGCAAGCCTTGCACGCGGGGTTTTTGTCCCCGTGTGCGGCGCGGCCTTTTCCCGGGACACGCGCCGCTGCCGCTTTGAAGACGCGGAGATCGACCTGTGTCTCGACCGGGGCATTTTGTTCCGCGGCGATGCGAAGGCGCCCCTGCTTGAGTTGGAGCTGGAGCTGATCCGCGGAAGCGAAGAAGCCCTCTCGCACGCGGCGGAAGCGCTGATGGCCCGCTGGCCCCTTACGCCGCTTTCTCTTTCCAAGCAACAGCGGGCCATGGAACTGAAGGGTGGGACGGGCCGATGAAGCCGCGCGCGTTGTTTGCCCGCAGCGAGGGCAGCGCCGCCCGGGGTTACCGCCGCTACCGGGGCGCAAAAAAGCCCCTTCCCTGGTATGGCTGGCTGCTGCTGAGCGCGCTTTTGTCGGCACTTTCGGCGTTTTTCTGGTTTGGAAGCCGCCGCTTTGCCCCGCTGGGCGCGCTGCTGCGGCGTGGGGCGCTTGCCGTTTCGGCCTTTCTCTCTCGCCTCACCGGGCTGATCCCCATTCCCCTCAGCGAATGGCTGCTGGCCGGACTGATCTTCGGCGTTTTGATCTGGCTGACCGTCACGCTGCTGCGGCGAAGGTGGGCCGCATTCGGACGGGGATTCTGCTTTCTGGTTTTTCTGGGATCGCTGATTTTGTTTTTGTTCGTTTCGCTCTTTCTGGTGCAGCATTCCGCCCCGCCGCTGGCGCAACGGCTGGGACTCACGGTGGAACAGCACACCGCCGACCATCTGGCGGAATACGTGGCTTATACCGTGGAGCAGACCAACGCGCTGGCGGACAAGGTTCCCCGCAGCGCGGCGGGTGACTGTGACTTCGGCCCGTTTAAATCGCTTTCCAGGCTGGTACAGGCAGAATATGACCGACTGGCATCTGAAAACGCCGTGTTTGCCGTTCCCCGGCCTAGCTCGGGCAAGCGCAGCCTGCTGGGCGGGCGGATCATGTCGCGGATTGATCTGGCAGGCTATTATTTTCCCTATACCGGCGAGCAGATCATCTCCACCGACGTAGTAGACAGCCACATCCCCTTTGACGTGGCCCACGAAGGGGCCCACGCCCGGGGCATCGGCCCCGAGGACGAATGCAACTTTGCCGCCTGGCTGGTTCTGAAGGATAGCGGCGATGTCCGCCTGCGCTATTCCGCCTGGCTCAACGCCTATATTTACGCCAACAACGCCCTTTTCGCCGTGGACCGGGAGCGGGCTTCGGCGCTCTATTCCTCCCTTCCCCCCGAGGCGCGGCACGATCTTACCGTGCTCAATGAGAGCCTGCGCCGTTTTGAGGGCAAGCTCAACGATCTGGGCTCGGCGGTGAACGACGCCTATATTAAGGCTACCGGCCAGCCCGAGGGCGTGCGCAGCTACGGCAAGGTGGTGGATCTGCTTCTGGCGTGGCATGACCGGGAGGCGGCGCGATGAGCGGCGCGGGAAACAGTTCCATTCCCTTTGCGTGGGAGCTGGTGCGTTCCCGCCGCAAAACCCTGTGCATCGAGATCACCCGGGACGCCCGCGTTCTGGTGCGGGCCCCGCTGCGGCAGAGCGAGGGCTCCATCCTGCGTTTTCTGCGCGAGCGGCAGGATTGGGTGTTGACCCATCTCAGGCGCAGGCAGGCGGCGCTGGCCGCCCGTCCCGAGCCTACGGCCGAGGAAGAGGCCGCCCTTCGGGCGCGGGCAAAGGCCGAGCTTCCGCCGCTGGCGGCTCGCTGGGCCGGGAAAATGGGCGTTTCTTACACGGGGATCTCCATCACCGGCGCCCGCACCCGCTTTGGAAGCTGCAGCCCCAAAAACCGCCTGTGCTTCTCCTTCCGTCTGATGCGCTATCCGCAAAAGGCCGTGGAATATGTGGTGGTCCATGAGCTGGCGCATATTTTGGTGAAAAATCACTCCCCCGCCTTTTACGCGCAGGTGGAACGCTTCCTGCCCGATTGGAGGGAGAGGCAGGCCCTTTTACGGGAGTGAGCCGGGTCTTTTCTTCTGTTCAAGCTTGCAATTTCCGTTCGCTTGGGCTATTATTTTGTTATCCGGTCCTTCATTTTGAGGCGAAGCGCCCATGTCCGGTGTAAAAAGAACGGCCGCGCTTCGACCGATCTCTGCCCTTTTCTTTCCCGCGTTCCGTTATACTGTCCATGAAAAAGGAGCTTTTATGATCGTTCTTGCCATCGGCGACGTGGTGGGTGACCCCGGCGTCGAGATCCTCTCCCGCCGCCTGCGTCAGCTCAAAAAGAACACCGGTGCCGACCTCACCGTAGTTAACGGGGAAAACGCCGCCGGCGGGCGAGGCATCACCCCCGCGCTGGCCGAGGGGCTCTTTGACGCCGGCGCCGACGTCATCACCCTGGGCAACCACACCTTTGCCAACCGCCAGATCTGCGATTATCTGGACGAGCGGCGGCATATCCTGCGCCCCCTCAACTATCCGCCCCAGCAGCCCGGCGCGGGCTATACCCTCATCGAGTGCGGCGAAAAGCAGATCTGCGTCTTTTTGCTGCAGGGACGGGTGGGGATGGACTATAACGTGTCTTCTCCCTTCGCCGCCGCCGACCGCCTGCTGGCGGAGGTCAGGGCCGACCTCTATCTGGCCGAGATCCACGCCGAGGCCACCTCGGAAAAGCAGGCCATGGCCTATCATCTCAACGGCCGCTGCGCCGCGGTCTGGGGCACCCATACCCACGTCCCCACCGCCGACGCCCGGATCCTTTCGGGGGGCACCGGGTACATCACCGATCTGGGCATGACCGGCGGCGTCGATTCGGTGATCGGCGTGTTTTGGGAGCAGAGCCTCGCCATGTTCCGGGGCGAGCTCACCGGCCGCTTCCGCCCCTCCGACCGGGATTTACGCATTCAGGGGGCCGTGTTTGACATCGACGGCGACGGCCGCTGCCGCAGCGCGGCGCGGGCCGAGATCGCCGATTGAATATCCATCCGTTTGTAAAAGAAAAAGGAGTCTTGCCATATGTCTGAACTGCGCAGGCAGCAAAACGGCGACCTGATCTGGTTCACCTCGCCGCAGCTTTCGGTCTATCCCCGCCTGAAGCACGCCTATTTCACCCGCAAGGGCGGCGTGTCCTCCGGCATTTACGAGAGCCTCAACTTCCGTTTTACCGGCACCGACAGCCGGGACAATCTTCTGCAAAACTATGACATTGCCGCCCGTCTGGTGGGCGGCGACGTCAACCATGTGATCCGCACCACCCAGAGGCACACCGACAACATCGTCACGGTGTCACAGCCGGTCACCGCTTTTACCAACGCCGGCGACGGCGAAGCGGGTGTGGACGCGCTGATTACCAACGTCCCCGGCGCGGTGCTCACGGGCTTTTACGCCGACTGCCAGCTTGTGATGCTCTATGACCACCGGCACCGGGCCTGCGGCGTCGTCCACGCCGGCTGGCGTGGCATCGCGCAGGAGATCGTCCGCAAAACCATCGAAAAAATGCGGGACACCTATGGCTGCGACCCCCGGGAAATGATCGCCGTGGTGGGGCCCTCCATCTGCCGCTCCTGCTTCGTCACCGACGACGACGTGCCAGACGCCATGCGGGATGCTTTCGGCGGCATGGTGCAGGAATATATGTACCGGCAGGACGACAAGTGGTGCGTCGATCTGAAAAACATCACCTACGCCATGCTCCTGCGGGCCGACATCCCCGCCATCAACATCGACATTTCCAACTACTGCCCCTGCTGCGGGGACAAGACCCTCTGGTGGTCCCACCGCCGTCTGGGCGAAAACCGCGGCGTCCACGCCGGCATGATCTGCCTGACAGAATAAAAAAGAAGCGGACACGGCGCGCCGTGTCCGCATTTTTATAGACATTCCCCGTCCGGTTCCGCATTTCCCGCAATGTGTCGTGGTATTGTTCCGCGAAACGCCTTATTCTGGCACCGAAAGGAGCGAAACATGGATCAGAAAAAAATCGGCGCATTTCTCAAAACCCTTCGCAAGGAAAAAGGCGTTACGCAGGAGCGGCTCGGCGAGCTTCTGGGGGTGAGCAGCCGGAGCGTTTCCCGCTGGGAGACCGGCTCCAACCTGCCAGACTTCGACCTGCTCATTGAGCTGGCAAGGTATTACGATGTGGAGATCGGCGATATTCTCGCCGGAGAAAGGACGGGACAAACCATGGATCAAAAAACGGAAAACACCCTTTATCAGATCGCGGACTATACCGCACAGGAAAAAGAACGGCTTTTGCTGCGGTCGCACAAGACTTTGGGCGCGGGGATCTTTCTCTATGCGATGTTGAAGCTTATGGGGCATCTTGGTCTTTTGGCCGGCAGCCCTTGGAATGCTGTTGCCGACTTCGCCTCAGGCGCAGCCTGCGGCTGCGTGTTTGCGGCGTTTCTGATGACCGGTCCGCTGGGACTCCGCCTCCGGGCTGCCAAGCGCCGCCTTTTGCGCAGAGAGCGGGAAAGTTGACCTCTGCAAAGCGAAAACCGCGCCAAAGGCGCGGTTTTTTGTATGCTTGCGGAAAAACGCGTTCATTTCCCCACCCGCATCACCAGCGTATGGGGCGGAAGCGCGGACGTCAGCTCCACCGTATCCTCCCCGGCAAAGCGTATCTCCTGCCGGAGGGCGAGAAAATCCTCCACCGGCGCCAGCACGGGATAGCCCATCCCTTCCCCACGGTAGTGCATGGGGACGACGCAGCGCGCTCCAAGCCGGCGGGCAATCTCATCGGCCTGCCGGGCGTCGATGGTGTAATGGCCCCCCACGGGGATCAGAAGCACGTCCACGCGGCCCAGCGCCGCGGCCTGCTCCTCCGAGAGCAAATGCCCCAGATCGCCCATATGGGCGACGCGCACGCCGCCGTATTCCAGCACATGAATGCGGTTTTCGCCCCGCAGGGCACCCTGCCGGTCGTCGTGGAAGACGTCCAGCGTTTCCACGGCAAAGGGGCTCTCGCCCTCCCACGGGAGGATGTCCACGCCCTCGGCCCAGCCGTGGTCGTGATGCCCGTGGCTGCAAAGCACCCGGTGGGCCGAAAGCCGCAGGGGCGGAAGGCCGGGCACCGCGCCGTCCTCATAGGGGTCCAGCACCACGCGAAAGCCCTCTGCCTCCACGGTAAAACAGGAATGTCCGTGCCAGATCAATCGAATCGCGCTCACAGGTCGCTCCTCCTTTCCGGCGGCTGCCCGCCACTCGGTTTGCGTCATCTCGTAATAGCGGAAAGTATCGTCCTCCCCTGTAAAGCGAAAGCCCACCTTTTCCAGCACATGCCGGCTGCGGGCGTTTTTGTGGATCACGTCGGCATACACGGTCTCCATCCCCAGCGGGCCGAAGGCCAGCGCCAGCGCCAGCTTCTCGGCCCGGGTGCCGATCCCCCGGTTTTTCGCCCGGTCGTTTTGCAGGTGGATGGAAAGCTCACAGGTCTTTTTCCCTTCGTCGATGTGCTTGAGGATCAGCTCGCCCACGGGGCTCTCTCCTTCAAAAATCAGAAAATCCCGCCGGTCTCCGGCGCTTTTGTGGGCCTGATAGGTGCGCTCCACTGCCGCGGGATCATAATGATAAGGGGAAAAGCGGCTCATATCGGCAAACAGATCGGGGTCGGCCTCAAACGCCTGAAAATACTCCAAAAGCCGGGGCAGTGTGGCCTCCGCCAGGGTGATCGCGTTGTCCATAGATTCTCCTTCTTTCGGCGAAAACAGGCTCCCGCGGGAGCCTGTTTGTCAAATTTCTCTTCTTCCTTCCAGTGCGCGGGTCAATGTGACCTCGTCGGAAAACTCCAGATGTCCGCCCACCGGCACGCCGTAGGCCAGCCGGGTCACCTTAACGCCGAAGGGCTTGAGCAGCCGGGTGAGATAGAGCGCCGTGGTCTCGCCTTCGGTGTCGGGGTTGGTGGCCATGATGACCTCGCGGATGTCGTCGTCTGTGACCCGCTGAAGCAGCTCCTTGATGTGAAGCTGTTCGGGCCCCACGTCGTTCAGGGGCGAGATCACCCCGTGAAGCACGTGATAGAGCCCGTGATACTCCCGCGTCCGCTCGATGGCGATGAGATCCTTGGGGTCGGTGACCACGCAGATGGTGGAAGCGTCCCGCCGGGAGTCGGCGCAGATGGGGCAGACCTCACCTTCGGTGAGATTCTGGCAGACGCGGCAGGTATGGATCGAGCCCCGGGCGTCCAAAATCGCCCGGGCGAACTCCTCCGCGCCTCCCTCCGGCAGACTGAGCACATGGAAAGCCAGCCGCTGGGCGCTCTTGTGGCCGATGCCCGGCAGACGCTGAAATTGCTCGATGAGCTTTTCCAGCGGCGCGGCGTAATACTGCATAGGGTCCTCTCCTTCCCGCAGGCAGGCAAAACTCAGAAGCCCAGATTCATGCCGCCGGTGAGCTTCTGCATCTCCCGGCCGGTGACTTCCTCACACTGGCGCAGCGCGTCGTTGACGGCGGTCATCACCAGATCGGTGAGCATCTCTACATCGTCGGGATCCACAGCCTCGGGCTTGATGACAAGGGCGGTGATCTGCTTGTTCACCACGGTGGCCGTCACCGCGCCGCCGCCTGCCGATGCGGTGTATTCCAACTTTCCCAGCTCCTCCTGCTTTTTGAGCATCTCGGCTTGGAGCTTCTGTGCCTGCTTCATCATGGCCTGCATATTCATGCCGCCGGGGATCATTTTTCCGGGTTTCATAGCGATTTCTCCTTTATCAAACACAAAATCAAATATCAAACGGTTATTCTTTCACTTCCACGCCCAGCTTCCGGGCGTTTTCCAGAATCTTTTGCAGGGGGTCGTCGATCGTGCGGGGCGATTCGTTTTGGGTCTCCGAAGCCGAGATCGTGCGGGGCGGCGCGGAGGCGTCGTCCAGCGCCTTCAGGCGGATGTCAGCGCAGCCGCATTGCCGCGCCGCCTCCAGCAAAACGGCCTCGACAGCGGGCTTCTGAATAAAGACCAGACTGATCTTTTGGCAAGCAATCTCCAGCACGTCGCCGTCCTTCCGCATCTCCGACATGTTGAGATAGATGCGGACGCCGGAATTGACCTTGGACGACACCACCGCCATCACCTGCGAGCGGAGATTTGCGTCGCCGCCGGAAACGGGGGCTGCCGTGCGGCGGGGCTTCCCCTCCGCGGATACAGGAACCGGAACGGGAGTGAGCGCGGAGGCCTTCTGCTCCGGCGCAGGGCGTTCGTCTTTTGGGACGGGCTGCGGGACGGAAGAGGGACGGCTCACGTCCTTTCCCGCGGGAAGCGGCTGGCCGGATCGGTGCCGCAGGCACATCTTCAGCAGGCACATTTCCCCGTCGGTGCGCTTGATGGCCACCCGGGTCAGGCGGGTCAAAAGCTCGCTGACGCATTCGGTGAAGTATTCCAGCAGGGCGGCGTCGGCCTCCTGGGCCATCTGCCGCAAAAGCGGCCCGTTTGCCGCCGAGGACGACATGAGATATTCCTCGCGCCCCGTGGCCTTGAGCAGATAAAGATCCCGCAAAAGGCTCAAAAGCTGGTCAAAGAGGGAAACGATGTCCCTCCCCTCCAGATAGCAGCCGGTAAACAGCTCCAGCACCCGGGCGCCGTCGCCCGCGTAAACGGCGCGATAGATCTCCAGCACGGTCTCCGCCGTAGGGACGCCCAGCGCCGCGGTGACCCGTTCCAGATCAATCTTCCCGTCGGCGGAGGCGCTGCGATCCAGCAGAGAAATCGCGTCGCGCATACTGCCGTCGCCCAGACGGGCCAGCAGCGAGGCCGCGTCGTTCGTCAGCGCAAAGCCCTCTTCCCTGGCGATCTGAAAGAGGCGCGCCGCCAGAATCTCCGGCGGGATGCGGCGGAAATCGTACCGCTGGCAGCGGGACAAAATGGTGGCCGGCACCTTGTGGATCTCGGTGGTGGCCAAAATGAACAGCACATGCTCCGGCGGCTCCTCCAGCGTTTTGAGCAGGGCGTTGAAGGCGCCGGGCGAAAGCATATGCACCTCGTCGATGATATAGACCCGTTTTTTCAGCGCGGCGGGCGAAAAGGCCGCCTCGTCGCGGATCTCGCGGATGTTGTCCACGCCGTTGTTGGAGGCGGCGTCGATCTCGCTCACATCCAGCGCCGCGTCCTCCAGAATCGAACGGCAGGCCGCGCAGGTATTGCAGGGATTTCCGTTTTCCGGATGCTCGCAGCACACTGCCCGGGCCAAAATCTTGGCGCAGGTGGTCTTGCCGGTGCCCCGCGTCCCGGTGAACAGATAGGCATGGCTGGTGCGGCCGCTTTGCACCTGCGTCCGCAGAGCGGTGACGATATGGTCCTGTCCGAACACGTCGTCGAACACCAGCGGACGCCATTTGCGGTAAAGTGCCAGATGCTCTGCCACAGGCGCTCCTCCCTTCTCATATGAAACGGGCGGCGACCCAGCCGCGCCTCTGCTTTCCCCCATGATCAGCCCCACGGCAGCGCAGACCGGTTGGCCGCGGCACACGCGACATGCCGCTTAATGCTGCTCGGTTCCCCGCCTGACATGGTTCACAGCCACGCGCTGCGCGGGACCGACCCGAAACATGCCATGGAGCTGATCACAGAGAAAAACGTCTGCGCGCCGTAGGATCGGCCGCCTTTTCCATTGACGTTCTCAATAAATCTATTATATACGAATCCGCCGCTTTTTTCAATCCATCAAATCAATATTTTTCACGTCCGCGATCAGCATATGTCCCGGCGCATGGGTGATGGCAAAAGGCGGGCGCACGTTCATCACCACCGACTGGGGCGTGACGCCGCAGGGCCAGAACACGGGGATCTCGCCCTCGCGCACCGTCACCATCTCCCCGAAATCGGGGTGCTGCAAATCGTAGACCCCGATGGCGCGGGGGTCGCCCATATGCACGGGGACCCCGTGGACCCGTGGCATCCGGGCGGTGATCTCCCGGGCCTTTTTCGCCAGCTCCGGCGTCATAGGCCGCATGCTCACTACCATTTTCCCCGAAAAGGCCCCGTAAGGGACGCAATCCAGGCTGGTGCGGTACATGGGGACGTTTTTCCCCTCTTCGATGTGGCGCACCGGCACCCCTGCCTGCAAAAGCGCGTCTTCAAAGGAAAAGCTGCAGCCGATCAAAAAGGCCGTCAGATCGTCGTTCCACCATTCCTCCACGTCCAGCGGCTCGTCTTCCATCACGCCGTCGCGCCACACCCGGTACTTGGGGAAATCCCGGGCCAGATCCACGTCGGAAGCAATGGCCTTCAGCCGGCGGCTCCCCTTTTCGCTCTCCTCCAGAACGGGGCAGGAAAAGGGGTTGCGCCGGGCAAACTCCCGAAAATCGGCCGCCAGAGCCGAGGGAAGGACGATGAGATTGCATTGGGCATATCCGGCGCACATTCCCGCCGTGGGGCGCACCAGCGCGTCCCGCCGAAAGATGCGGCGGGCGGTCCGCGGCTCCATGATGGAAAAATCCGGCAGCGCCAGCGCCTGGCGCAGCGCCCGCAGGACGGCGAAGTTCTCTTCCTTGCTGAGATGATCCACCGTCAGCTCGGCCGCGCCCGTGATGCCGTCGACGCAGCCCTGGGCCACAATGGTGCGCAGGAGTTTCTCCTCCTGCTTTTCCGTGGGAAGCAGATCCCTGCCGGTGATGGCGCTCAAAACGGCGCAGATCCCCCAGCCCCACCAGTTGGAAACGCCGGCCGTCAGCGTAAAATCTGCCGCCGCCTCGGCGCAGATCTCCTTGCCGTTGTCCACCCGGCTCTCCACGATGCTCCGCAGCGCGCCCATGCCCAGCTCGTTGCCGCCGTCGCCGATGCCCACGGTGGTCACCCCCTGGGCATAGAGCAGCAGGTCGGTGTCCGACAAAAGCTCGTCGATGATCTCGCCCCGGGCGTTGTGGTAATGGCCGTCGGCTGCCTTACCGGGCCGCTCGATGGCGATGATGTGGGTGGGCCGGTGCCGCTTGAAGAGCTGATAGCAATAGGCCGCCGCCCCCCGCTTGGGGACGCAGTAAACGTCGGTGTCGGGCGCGGCGATCTCACAGGCCGCCAAAATCGCGGCGCAGGAGGCCTCGTCGGTGACGATGGCCGCTTTTTTCCCGATGGCGGCCAGTCCGCGGGCGATATTCACCGCGCCGACGGGGCCGTCGGTCTCGCCGGTGCCGCCGGCCCGCTGCACCGGAAAGCCGGAAAGGATAAACACCTCGCCCGCCCCCAGAAGGCTGCGGCCCAGCTCCGCCAGATCGGGCCGGGGCAAGTCGTGGGTCAGCCCGCGATGGCCGGGGTCGATCTCCAAAACATTCCAGATTCGCTCGTATACCGTTTGCATAGACATTACCTCCGCCACCGTTCTGGGACAAGTATAGCATAGCCTTCCGAAAAAAGGAAGCCGTAATCGGCACGGATTTTGCGCGGAAGGCGGAGATTTTACCCGTTTTTTGCTTGACATCCCTCTAAAGTTATTGTAAAGTAATTACGCTGCCGTTTTGCGGCGGCGCGAAGAGGGCCTCCGGCCTTTCTTGCCGAATACGGAGGGTTACTCAAGTGGTCGAAGAGGCGTGACTCGAAATCTCGTAGGCCGGCGATCCCGGCGCCAGGGTTCAAATCCCTGACCCTCCGCCATCATAGAAACCTCTTTTGTCTACCAAAGGCAAGAGAGGTTTCTTTGTTGCCATTCATGGAGTAGTACGGTATAATTGCCTTGATAGATGTTTTTCAGTGAGGTATGAAAATGAAACTGATATGGCCTTCAATGGAATATGATAAGTCCATACAGGCATACCGTCAGGAAT
>JAFSZV010000073.1 GCA_017455565.1 Clostridia bacterium | reverse complement strand
CGATGAATCTGAAAAAGCTGGCAGAATGGAGCTGGAAAGGTTCTTATTCTCGCCTTGTTTTCTCGCTGCTTTTGCCCAAATACAGCAAATCCCTCGCTTTTGCTTAACAAAAACGAGGGTTCTTTGACAAGCTGAAGCGGCTTTGCCGCTTTTTGTTTTCTGAAAAATTTACGTTTGGCCTGTTCTTTCGCATAAAAATATGGTAAAATAAGCTGATATTTTATCACGAGCGCAAAGGAGAGCCTTATGGAGCAGAGTCTGATTGCCTTCGCTGCGGCGCAAGGCATCCCCCTGATGGAGAACGAGATCCTTTCCCGCCACACGACCTTTCATATCGGCGGACCTGCCCGCTTTTTTGCCATGCCGCAAACGGCGGCGCAGACGGCGGCGCTGCTGGATTATGCCCGTGAAGCGGGACTGTGCCATACCGTCATCGGCAACGGGAGCAATCTTCTTGTGCCCGACGAGGGCTACGCCGGGCTGGTGATCCGAATGCCGGAAGGGGAACCCGCCTGGGATGGGAATGAAGTAACCGTCAGCGCGGGCTTTTCGCTGGCACGCCTTT
Organism: Clostridia bacterium; assembly: GCA_017455565.1. Taxonomy (GTDB): domain Bacteria; phylum Bacillota; class Clostridia; order Oscillospirales; family Butyricicoccaceae; genus UBA4644. Next base: position 14,541 of record JAFSZV010000073.1, on the reverse strand, counting down.
CGGCGCAGGCGGCCGAGCGGGGACTGGGCGGGTTGACCTTTGCCCAGGGGATCCCGGGAACGGTGGGCGGCGCCGTGGTGATGAACGCCGGGGCTTACGGCGGCGAGATCCGTGACACGCTGATGGGATCGGTTTGTTATACCCCTCAGGGCATCCGGCGGCTGTCCGCCGCAGAGCACGGCTTTTCTTACCGTCACAGCGTCTATTCCGACCATTCCGCGTGGATCGTTCTGGAAGCGGCGTTCCGCCTTGTTCTGGCGGATCGGGAGCAACTCGCCGCGGAGATGGCCGATTTCGCCCTTCGCCGGCGGGAAAAACAGCCGCTGGAATATCCTTCCGCCGGAAGTGCATTTAAGCGTCCTGCGGGCAATTTTGCGGGAAAGCTCATCGAAGACGCGGGGCTCAAGGGCTTTGCCGTGGGCGGCGCACAGGTTTCGGAAAAGCACGCGGGCTTTGTCATCAATCGCGGCGGCGCCACCTGCGCCGACGTGCTGGCCCTGATGGAGCATGTGCAACATACAGTTTATGAGCGTTTCGGTGTCATGCTGGAGCCAGAAGTGAGGCTGCTGCGATGAAAGCGAAGAGCACGCTTCTTTTCGACCCGCTGTTTTGGCTGGCGTCAGCCGGCGGGGCGCTGGCGGTATTCTGCGGGATGGGCACCAGTTTTGGCTTTTTGATGAAGGCGCTGGGTGCTGTCGCACTTTTGCTGGCATGGGTGCTGTTTGTGCGCCGGAAATGCCGGCAGACCGATCTTTCCGACCGGCAGAAACGCCGCTGGAAAGTTGGAAGGTCGATCACCTTTACAGTTGTTGCAGTATGCTTTTCTATCCTGGTTGCAGCAGAGAGTCTGATCCTCTCCGGCGCAAAAGGAACGGCGTTGCCCGACGCGCGAACGCTCATTGTCCTCGGCGCGGGCATTCGGGGTGATCAGCCTTCCGCGACGCTACGATCCCGGCTGGACGCCGCTTATGATTATCTTGCGGAGCATCCCGATGCGGCGGCGATTCTTTCCGGCGGACAAGGCGGCGACGAGCGCCGCACCGAAGCGTCGGTGATGAAAGCGTATCTTATGCGGCGGGGCGTGGATCCCGCCCGCCTGCTCACCGAAGAAAGAGCCCGCAGCACCCAGGAAAACATCCGCTTTTCCCGTGAAGTGATGGAAGAAAACGGTTTGCCGGAACCCGCCCTGGTGGTGAGTAATTCCTATCATCTGTTCCGAGCCGCCCATCTGGCCCGGCGCGAGGGGCTCGCCGTTCAGACGCTTGCCGCACCCGTTCCATATTCGTGGTTGGTGCCGCCCTGCTATTTGCGGGAGGCGGGAAGCCTGATTCTGATGTATCTCAGAGAAATTTTTTAAGGAGGGAGCCTTTATGGATTGTCTGATCATCTCCGGCATGAGCGGCGCCGGGAAAAGCGTCGCGGTGGACGTTCTGGAGGATATCGGCTATTACTGCATCGACAATATGCCCGTCAAGCTGATCTTGCAGTTTGCCGAGCTCTTTTCCGCCAGCGCGGAAAAAAAGAACAAGGTCGCCTTTGTGGTGGATGTGCGGGGCGGGGCGGATCATTCCCTCCTGTTTCAGGTGATCGACGAGCTGCAGCGGGCGGGCAACGCCTGCCGCATCCTGTTTTTGGATTGTAGCGACGAGATTTTGATCAACCGGCAGAAGGCCAGCCGCCGCCGTCATCCGCTGGATGTTGATGGCAGAGGTCTTGAAGCGGCGCTGCGGGACGAACGGGCCCAGATGGAAGCGGTGCGCCGGAAGGCAGATTACGTGATCGACACCACCGCCCTCAGCGCTTCAGGCCTCCGGACCCATCTGCAGAACATGTTTGGCGACGGCGAAGGCAAGCGCCGGATGGTGATCTCAGTCTGCACTTTCGGCTATAAATACGGCATTCCCCATGAGGCGGATCTGGTGTTTGACGTGCGGTTCCTGGATAATCCGTATTACGTTACCGAGCTTCGGCCGAAGACAGGCCTGGACAGCGACGTTTACGATTACGTGTTCCGCGATCCCAACGCGGATGTTTTTGTCCGTCAGGTGATGGCCATGCTGGAGTTTCTGATTCCACTCTATCTGCGGGAGGGCAAGACTTCTCTGGTCATCGGCGTGGGATGTACCGGCGGCCGGCACCGGTCGATCTCGGTGGGCCGAAAGATCCATCAGGAGCTGCTGGCGGCGGGACACAACGTCAATCTCCGCCACCGCGACGCGGACAAGGGCTGAGACTATGGAACAGAATGAGATCCGCTCCTGGCAGGAGGTCCCCTATGAAAACATCCCCGAGCGCATTTTGCGCTCGGCCCGCACGGCGGGACGCCGCGTCGTGGTCATCGGCGGGGGAACGGGGCTTTCCACCCTGCTTTTGGGGCTGAAGGAATACACGGAGAATATCACTGCCATTGTCACCGTCACCGACGACGGCGGCTCCTCCGGCAAGCTGCGGCGGGAGTTTGGCATGCTGCCCCCCGGCGATATCCGCAACTGCATTCTTGCCCTGGCCAATACCAGCACCACCATGAGCGAGCTGCTCAACTACCGGTTCGATTCCGGCAGTCTGGAGGGACAGAGCTTCGGAAATTTGTTTCTTCTGGCGCTCAACAACATCTGCGGCTCCTTTGAAGAGGCCGTCAGCAATATGAACCGGATCCTTGCCGTAACGGGGCAGGTGCTTCCCGTCTGTACGCAGAATGTGGCGTTGGAGGCCTTGTTTGCCGATGGCAGCCGCGTGGTGGGAGAAACGGCCATCACATCCGCGAAAAAAGACAAGAATCTGGATATCCAATCGGTGCGCCTGCTGCCTGGGCACGTCACGGCGCTGCCGCAGGCACTGTGGGCCATCGAAGAGGCGGAGCTTATCGTTCTGGGCCCCGGCAGCCTGTATACCAGCATCATCCCCAACCTGCTGGTGGAGGGCGTTTCCGAAGCGCTGCACGCCTCCGACGCGCTTAAGATCTATGCCCTCAACGTGATGACACAGGACGGCGAGACCGAGCACTATTCCGCCGCCGACCATGCCGCCGCCATTTTGCAGCACGGCGGGGACATCGACGTTTGCCTTTATAACACTCAGGAGATCCCGGACAGACTGGCCGCCCGCTATATGCCCGAGGGCAGCGAGCCGCTGCGGCCTATTCCAGAGGATTTCCGCCGGATGGGGATTCGTCTGTTTGGCGGCGATATGCTGTCGCGCAACGGGCAGCTTGCCCGCCACGACCCGCTGCGGCTGGCCTATAACGTGATGCTGGCCGCCGAGACCTTCGCCCACCGCGAGGGCACGTTGGGCGATTATGATCGCCTTCTGCTGAGACAGGTGTAAAGGGAAATAACTTTTCTGATAATTTGCGAAAGGAGCAGGCCCATGTCTTTCACAACGGAGATCAAGCAAGAGCTTTGCCGTGTGCCAAACACGGCCGAGACCGCGCTGGCAGAATGCCTCGGCATGCTCCTGTTCGCGGGGCAGCTTTCCCGGGAACAGCTTCGCATCCAGATCGAAAACGGCGCGGTCCGCCGCCGGGTCGAAACGCTGCTCCGACAGACGCTGGACGTGATTCCGGAGACGCAGGACAGCATCCTTCTGGTGTCCGACCGGGATGAGCTGGGACGGATCTACGCCGCTTTCGGCTACGAAACGGGAACAACGCTGCCCCTCAACCGCGTGATCGTAGAAGAGGACGCCTGCAAAAGCGCCTTTTTGCGGGGCGCCTTTTTGGTGGGAGGGTATGTTTCCACACCGGATAAGGGCTATCATCTGGAGCTGGTCACACCTCATTATCACGTTTCACGGCAGGTAAGCGCCCTTTTGCAGGACATGGAACTGCCCGCGGGGCTGGTGACGCGGCGAGGCATCTATGTGTTGTATTATAAAGACAGCGCCGCCATCGAGGATTTTCTCTCGGCAGCCGGGGCCACCGCCGCCGCCATGGATCTGATGCTCAAAAAGGTGGAGCGGGAGCTTCGCAACGATATCAACCGCAAGGTCAACTGCGAAACGGCGAACCTCACCAAAACGGTGGGGGCCGCCGCCCGGCAGATCGCGGCCATTGAATTGCTGCAAAAATCGGGGAAGCTGGAGCAGCTTCCCGCGTCTTTGCGGGAAACGGCGCGGCTGCGGCTGGAGCATCCGGAGCTCTCGCTCAGTGAGTTGTGCGCTGTCAGTTCCACGCCCATCTCCCGCCCGGGGCTCAACAACCGTTTGCGCCGCCTGGTGGCGCTCAGTGAGGAGGAACAAGTATGACCCCCTTTGTACATCTTCATCTGCATACCGAATACAGCCTGCTGGACGGTGCCTGCCGCATCGGCCCGCTGATGGAGCGGTTAAAGGAGCTTGGCCAGACTGCCGTGGCAATCACCGACCATGGCGTGATGTACGGCTGCGTGGAGCTTTATAAGGCGGCGAAGAAGGCGGGGATCAAGCCCATCATCGGATGCGAGCTTTACGTCGCGCCCCGCACCCGCTTCGACAGGGTATATGAGCTGGACGGCGAGCCCCATCATCTGGTGCTCCTGTGCAAAAACGAGACCGGCTATAAGCATCTCATCAAGCTGTGCTCCGCTGGCTTTGTGGATGGGTTTTACAACAAGCCCCGCATCGATTGGGATCTTTTGCAGGAGCATCACGAAGGGCTGATCTGCCTTTCGGCCTGCCTGGCGGGCGAGGTGCAGCGGCTTTTGTCCGCCGGAAATTATGAAGGAGCCAAGGCCTGCGCGCTGCGCTATCAGGCGCTTTTCGGAGAAGATAATTATTATCTGGAATTGCAGGATCACGGCATTCCCGAGCAAAAGCAGGTCAACGCCGACCTGATTCGCCTCCACGGGGAAACCGGCATCCCGCTGGTCTGCACTAATGACGCCCATTATCTTCGCCGGGAGGACAGCGAGATGCACGACGTCCTTTTGTGCATCCAGACGGCCAAGACGCTTGAGGACGAAAACCGGATGCGCTTTCAGGGAACGGAATTTTACGTCAAATCCGGCGATGAAATGGCGGCGCTGTTCCCGGAAGTCCCCGAGGCGCTGGAGAACACCGTCAAGATCGCCCAGCGCTGCAACATGGAGTTCACCTTCGGGAAATATCACCTTCCCGCGTTTCAGCTTCCGGCGGGCGAAACCGACGCCCGGGCCTATATGGAGCACCTCTGCTGGAAGGGCTTCGCCACCCGCTACCCCGGCGGGCCGGAGGAATACCGGGAGCGTCTGCGTTATGAACTGGATATGATCGCCCGCATGGGCTTTGTGGAATATTTTTTGATCGTGGGCGATTTTGTCAATTACGCCAAATCCCGAGGCATCCCCGTTGGGCCGGGCCGCGGCTCGGGCGCGGGCAGCATGGCGGCCTACTGTATGCGCATCACCGATGTAGATCCCATGCGCTACAATCTGTATTTCGAGCGGTTTATCAATCCCGAGCGGGTGAGCATGCCCGATTTCGATATCGACTTCTGCCCCCGCAGGCGGCAGGAGGTCATCGACTACGTCACCGGGAAATACGGCGCCGACCATGTGGCCCAGATCGTCACCTTCGGCACCATGGCGGCCCGGGCCGCCGTGCGCGACGTGGGCCGTGTGATGAATATGACCTATGCCGAGGTGGATCTGGTGGCCAAGCTGGTGCCGCAGGAGCTAAAGATCACGCTGGACAAGGCGCTGCAGGTATCCCCCGAGCTGCGCCGTTATTATGAAGACGACCCCCGGGTGAAAAACCTGCTGGATATGGCACGCAAGATCGAGGGCATGCCCCGCAACGCCTCCACTCACGCCGCGGGCGTCATCATCGCCGCCGCATCGGTGGACGAATATGTGCCGTTGGCAAAGGGCGATCAGGGCGTGGTGTGCCAATACGAGATGACCACGCTGGAAGAACTGGGCCTTTTGAAAATGGATTTTCTCGGCTTGCGGAACCTTACCATTCTGGACGATACCCGCAAAATGATCGCCGCCGAGGGCAAAACGCTGGATTGGGAGCATTTGGACTATGACGACCCGGCGGTTTTTGAGATGATCGGACGGGGGCAGACCTCCGGCATCTTTCAGATGGAGAGTTCCGGCATGACTGACGTAGCCGTCCGCCTCAAGCCCTCCAGCGTGGAGGATATCACCGCCATTGTGGCGCTGTTCCGTCCCGGCCCCATGCAGTATATTGACGAATACATCCGATGCAGGCATGATCCCTCCGCCGTGCATTATGCCCATCCGCTTTTGGAACAGGTGCTTTCTGTTACCTACGGCTGCATCGTTTATCAGGAGCAGGTGATGGAAATTTTCCGCCTGCTGGCGGGTTACAGCCTGGGCAAGGCGGATATGGTGCGCCGCGCCATGTCCAAGAAAAAAATGGACGTACTGAAGGCCGAGCGCCAGAGCTTCATCCACGGAAATCCCGCCGAGGGGATATGCGGCTGCGTGGCAAACGGCGTGCCGGAGAAGGTGGCCAACGATATTTTCGACCAGCTTTTGGATTTTGCCAATTACGCCTTCAACAAGGCCCACGCCGTCTGCTACGCCGTGGTGGCCTATCAGACGGCCTATCTGAAGGTACATTATCCAAAGGAATACATGGCCGCGCTCCTGACCTCGGTTCTGGGGCAGAACAGCAAGGTGGCGGAGTACATCGAGCAGTGCCGCGAGATGGGCGTCACCGTCCTCCCACCGGACATCAACGAATCCAACACCGATTTCACCGTGGCCGGAGACAACATCCGCTTTGGACTGGGATCCGTGAAAAACGTAGGCGTGGGGCTCATCGAAAAGCTGGTGTCCGAGCGGCAGAAAAACGGCCGCTTCCGAAATTTTTACGATTTTTGTCAGCGGATGAGCGTCTTTGATTTGAACAAGCGGGTGCTGGAAAATCTGATCCGCTGCGGCGCTTTCGACAGCATGGGCGCTCGCCGCGCCGCGCTTTTGAAGGTTTATGAAGGCGTGCTGGATTCGGCGGCGGACGACAGCCGCCGTAATCTGGAGGGACAGATGGATCTGTTCGGCGGTCTTGCGGAGAACGCCGCGCCTGCGGCCGCTCTGCCCGACGTGCCGGAGTTTTCCAAGCGCGAGCTTTTGACCATGGAGCGGGAAACCTGCGGCCTGTATCTTTCCGGCCATCCCATGGACGAACTGCGGCCTCTGGCCGCAAAGGTGGAGGCCGTTCCCATCGGCCGGCTTCTGGAAAATGCCGAGACCGGCGCCGACCCCGCTTTGGATGACGGACAATATGTCACGCTGGCGGGCATCGTTGCTTCCTTTAAGCTTAAGCTCACCAAAAAACAGAGCAACATGGCTTACGTTACGCTGGAGGACACAACCGGAAGCATGGAGATGCTGGTTTTTGAAAAAGCGCTCACCGCCGGAGGGGCCTATCTTCAGCCCGACCAGCCGGTGATTGTCTACGGACGGATCTCCGCCCGGGAAGAAGAGGAACCCAAACTGATGGTGGAGGAGATTTTTCCGCTGACCGAAGCCTATGTGGAACGATACGGTGAGATCCGGCGGGGGAGCGTGCGTTGCTTCAGCGGAAACAGCGGCCGTCCGCCGCGGAAAGAGCCTGCTGCGCGAAGACCGGAGTCGGTTGCCGCGGCGGAGGAGCCTGCGCCGGACGCAAAAACGCTTTGGGTAAAGATGAGCTCGCTGGACGACGCCCGTATGGAGTATGTCCGCACGGCTTTCGCCGCCCATCCGGGGCGCGACCGGGCCGTGCTTTATGTGCTGGACAAAAAACAAAAGCTGGCTTTGCAGAAGGGGATCGCCGCCCAGAATGCGCTGGAAGAACTGACGCCGCTTTTGGGAAGCGAAAATCTTGTGCTGAAATAAAAGAAATCGAGGACGATATGGACGATTTTGATATCCGTTACACAGCCCTGCGCCGGGCCGTGATCGAAAATGAATTTGCGCGGCTCAATGAAATGCAGCGTAAGGCCGTGCTCAAAACCGAGGGGCCGCTTTTGCTTTTGGCGGGGGCAGGCTCCGGCAAGACCACCGTGCTTATCAACCGCATCATCAATCTACTGCGCTTCGGCTGCGGCTATGAAAGCGAGCTTGCACCTAATTGGGCGGGGGACGACGAACTGGAACTTTTGGCAAGGCTGGTGGCTGATCCCGAAGCCCTTCCCGCCGCCGAGGTTTCGCGGCTGTGCGCTGTGGATCCGCCCCGCCCGTGGCAGATCATCGCCATCACCTTTACCAATAAGGCGGCGGGAGAACTGCGCTCCCGCTTGGAGGTGGCCTGCGGCGAAAAAGGACGGGATATCTGGGCTCATACCTTCCACACGGCATGCACCCGCATTTTGCGCAGGCATATCGGCCGTCTGGGGTATCAGAGCGCCTTCACCATCTACGACGAAGATGATAAAAAGCGGATGATTACCGCCATTCTCAAGGACTTTGGCTTTGACGAGCGGCGCTTCGATCCCAAAGGCGTGATGGGGCAGATCTCCCGGGCAAAAGAGAATTTGATGACGCCGGAAGACTATGGAATGGACGCCGGCGAAGATTATTACAAAAAGACCGTCGCCCGGGTTTACGCGGAATACGACAAGCGCTGCCGGGCTGCCTCGGCGCTGGATTTCGACGACATCATCTGCAAAACGGTTGAGCTTCTCCAGACCTGCGATGATGTGCGGGAGGAATATCAGCGGCGGTTCCGCTATGTGCTGGTAGACGAATATCAGGACACCAACCACGCCCAATATGTGCTCTGCTCGCTGCTTGCGGGGGGCTGGCGCAACTTCTGTGTGGTGGGAGACGACGACCAGAGCATTTATAAGTTCCGTGGCGCCACCATCGAGAATATTTTGGAGTTTGAGCATCAGTATCCCGACGCGCAGACCATCCGTCTGGAGCAGAATTACCGCTCTACCGGCAACATTCTTGCGGCGGCCAACCATGTGATCGCTTGTAACCGTGGTCGAAAAGGGAAGACCCTTTGGACCGAAAACGAGCCGGGGGAAAAGGTCTTTTTCTATCAAGCCGAAAATCAGGAGGAAGAGGCCCGCTATATCGCGCAGACCATTCACCGGCAATACAGCCGGGGCGAGCCGTTGAAAACCTTTACTATTCTTTACCGCAACAACGCCCTGTCCAATTTCCTGCAAACCTGCTTTATCCGCTCGGGGATCCCCTTTGCCGTGGTGCGGGGCCGATCCTTTTTGGACTCCATGGAGATCCGGGATATGCGCGCTTATCTGGAGGTGATCCACAACCCTCACGACAGCGTGCGCCTGCATCGGATCATCAATGCCCCCGCCCGCAAGATCGGCGCCCGCACCATGGAAATTGTGGCCGAACTGGCGGCGCAAGAAGGAAAGAGCGAGTTTGAAATCATCCGCGAGGCCGATCGTCATCCCCAACTTTCCCGGGCGTCGGCACCGCTTTTGCGCTTCGCCGCTATGATCGACGGGCTGCGGGACAGGCGGGATACGATCCCGTTGGCCGAGCTTTACGACGAGATGCTGAAAGAGAGCGGTTATCTGGCCGCGCTGGAGGCGCAGGGCACCGATGAGGCCCGCGGCCGCATTGAGAGCATTCAGGAGTTGAAATCCAACATTGCGGAATACTGCGAAACGGCGGCGGCAGCGGGCGACGATCCATCGCTGGAGGGATTTCTGGAGGAACTGAGCCTGATTTCCGACGTGGATAAATACGATGAGAATGCCGATGTGGTCACCATGATGACCATGCACAGCGCCAAGGGGCTGGAGTTTCCAAAGGTCTTTCTCTGCGGCGCGGAGGAGGGACTTTTTCCGTCTTACCGCTCCATGGAGAGCGACGAAGAGATGGAGGAGGAGCGCCGCCTCTGTTATGTGGCCATGACCCGCGCCAAAAAAGAGCTTTACATCACCTGCTCCCAGCGGCGTATGCTTTACGGCCAGACTACCTATGGCCGCCCCTCCCGCTTCATTGAGGAGATTCCCGTCGAATTGATTCGGCAGGAAAACCGACCCATGGCTCCAGACGGCGCTGCCTCGCCCCGCCGTTCGCTGCCTCGCAGCGAACCGCAGCCCCGTAGGACGGTTTATCAGAGCGCGCAAAGGTCCAATATCTCCGTGCCGGATTTTCGCCCGGGGATGCAGGTGGAGCACAAGGCCTTCGGCCCCGGCATCATCCGGGAGGTGACGCCTATGGGCGGCGACATGCTGCTCAACATCCGCTTTGAGCGGGCGGGCGACAAGCTGATGATGGCAAAAACAGCCGGACAGTTCATGAAAAAGCTCTAATGTGCGCCCGCAGCGTAGCCTGATATAGGAAGAAAGGAAACAAAAACGATGAAAATGATCTCGCTCACCTGCGAATCCTGCGGCGGCACCATGGAGGTGGATCCCGCCAAGGAAAGCATCGTATGTCCTTATTGCGGCAACAAAGTCATGTTCCAGAAAACAGATTATGCCAGGCTGGAGTATGAAATACTTTCGGCGCGGGCGCGTGTCGAGGAGGAAACGGAAAAACGGAGGGGGCGCGCCCAGCGCAAGCCGAAGCTCATCGCCCTCGGCATCCTGTTCCTTTGCGCCCTGATCGGCCTGGGAAGCGCCTTACTTCAACAGGGCAGCGAACTGCGCGAGCTGTTGAATCCCAAAGAGGCCGATCCCTTTGAAAACGTCACGATCCGCTTTTACGGGAAAAGCGGCTCCGGGCAGGTGGAGGTGGAAAACCGGAATCAGGGCGATCTGCGGAGCGTCAGCTTTACCGTTGAGCCCGACGGGAACCTGTATAACGGCGACACCGTCACCGTCAAGGCCGGCTCGATGGGCGGATATCGCTTCGTTCCCGCCGAAAAGACCTTCACCGTTTCGGGGCTCGTCGAGCGGGTGAAAAGCCTTTCCTCCGTTAGTGAAGCGGATATGGAAAAGCTCCATGCCAACACCCGGCGTCTGATCGAAAAGGAGTGGGATGAGATCGTGGACACGGGAAAGGCCCTGTCTTACACTGTCGAGCCTTACAAAATGTATTTCTTCGTGGAAAACGACCACGACGATTATCCCTGGAATCATCTGTACGACGCCTTTCTGGTCACCGTGCAGAAGGAGAGCGGGGATGAACTGGTGGTTTATGAGACCTGCAAGTATTCCGAGATGCAGTTGGGGGCCGACGGCGCGCTGACGGTGCAGTACGGCAGCCTGTTGAACTATAACATGGGATATTTTTACGGCTTTACGCCGGCGTCCTCGTTTTCCGGCTGGTTGGACGCCGCCGAGATGGAGGCCGATCTGCGCGCCGCGTGCAGCGATTGCACGCTGGTGGAGTGACCGGATCGCGACAAAACCATACGAAAACAGGCGGCAGGAAACCCTGCCGCCTTTGCCTTGCAAAAGAAAAGATCCCTTTTGCTTCGGCAAAAGGGATCTTGTGGAGCGGACTACGAGGCTCGAACTCGCTACCTCCACCTTGGCAAGGTGGCGCTCTACCAGATGAGCTAAGTCCGCACTTGCGAGTGCTTTTATAGTATAAGCAAAAGGACTGAAAAAGTCAAGTGTTTTTTCGAATTTGCGGCAAAGTTTTTTCTCTTGATCGGAACCTTCTGTTTTCTTTCTGCCACACGGATGGTGCTGTTCATGACCATACTTATAATGCGTTGATCTTTTCTTCGGGTTATGATATACTAATTTTCACAAACACAACCATATTGATCGCAAAGGAGTGCAGGATAATGATCGCAAGAGATGTATGCGAGCGCGTGCTTCGGCGCGCGGCGTCCACCGGTGCGGATTATGCCGAGATTTTTGCGGAATACACCGTGAACAACGGCGTCCGCATGATTACCGGCAGGGTCGAGGCCGTGGACGACAGCGTGATCGCCGGCGCGGGCATTCGCGTTTTTAAGGGGCTTCGCAGTGTAATGGCCTCTACGGTGGACACCAGCGAGGCAGGCTTGCTGCGCTGCGCGGAGCAGGCGGCCGAGGCGCTGGGGCAGGGCGACGCTGTCATGGACATCCGCCTGCGCGAGCGGCTGTTCGGCGACGTCCATCCCGTGCGCGTGGCGCCGGTTTCCGTGTCCAACGGGGATAAGGTAGCCGTTTTGCGGGAGGCGGACGCCGCTGCAAGAGGCTACGACGCCTGCATCAAACAGACCCGCTGCAATTTGATTTCCGTGGATCACAGCATCCTTATCGCTACCAGCGAGGGCCTTTACACCCAGGATCGCCAGATCCGTACCCGGCTTGCCGTGACGGCGGTGGCCGAGCAAAACGGCGAGAGCCAGACCGGAACGGTTTCGCCCGGCTATCGCATGGGCATGGAGATGTTCGAGGGGCTGGTGGATCCCACCGCTGTGGGCATCGAGGCGGCGCGGCAGGCGGCCGTGATGGCGGGCGCGGGCTACTGCCCGGCGGGCGTCATGCCCGTGGCCATCGGCAACGGCTTCGGCGGCGTCATTTTTCACGAGGCCTGCGGACATTCGCTGGAGGCCTCCAGCGTGGCATATGGCGTCAGCCAGTTTGCCGGAAAACTGGGGCAGAAGATCGCAAACGAAAAGGTCACCGCCATTGACGACGGCACCATCCCCAACGCCTGGGGCTCGATCAACATCGACGACGAGGGCACGCCCTCCCGGAAAAACGTCCTTATTGAAAAGGGCATTCTCAAGAGCTATATGATCGACAAAATGGGCGGCCGCCGCATGAAGATGGAGCCCACCGGCTCGGCCCGGCGGCAGAACTATTCCTTTGTTACCACCTCCCGCATGACCAACACCTTTATTGCCCCCGGCGACGACACTGAAGAGAGCATCATCGCCTCTATGGAATACGGCCTTTACGCCAAAAACATGGGCGGCGGCTCGGTGAACCCCGCCACCGGCGAGTTCAACTTTGCCGTCAACGAGGGCTATCTGGTTCGCAACGGAAAGATCTGCGAGCCGGTTCGCGGCGCAAGCCTGGTGGGCAAGGGCTCCGAAGTTATTCAGAAGATCGATATGGTGAGTGCCGGGCTGGAGCTGGGTCAGGGCATGTGCGGTTCGTCCTCCGGTTCGATTCCCGCCAATGTAGGCCAGCCTATGATCCGGGTCTCTTCCATCACCGTGGGCGGAAGATAAGGAGGAAAGAGCATGAAATTTGAAGCGTTTAAGGCGGCTGTGATCGCCGCGGCTCAAAGCGAGGGCCTGACCGATTATGAACTCTATTACGTCTGTGACGAAGGCACCTCTGTGGAGGCCTTTGCTCACGAGATCAAGAACTTTACCAGCGAGACCTCTGGCGGCGCCTGCTTCCGTTGCATTGTAAACGGAAAGATGGGGTATGCCTCCACCGAGCAGCTCAGCGAGGAAACCGCGCGCTCTGTTGTGCTTCAGGCAAAGGAAAATGCCGCTGTGCTGGAAACCGAGGAAGAAGTTTTTCTGGGCGAAGGAGGCAAGACCTACGAAAAGATCGAGCGGGAAGTTTACCCGCTGCCCACCACGGAGAAATTGATCGAAACGGCTCTTGCGGGGCAGGAGGCGGCTTATGCCGCCGATAGCGCCGTGATCGACGGCGGCGAGACCGGAACGCAAACCTTCCGTCATTCCGTGGCCATTTGCAACTCCCGCGGTCTTGATGTAAAAAGCGACCTTTCCGGCGCATTTTACTACACCGTGGCCGTTGTGTCTGATGGCAAAGAGATGAACAACAGTTACGAGATCAAGATCGGCTCTTTTGATAAGCTGGACATTCCCGCCACCGCCGCCAAGGCTGTTGCCGACGCCAAAAGCAAGCTGGGCGCCGGTGTGGCGCCCACGGGGAGCTATCCCGTGATCTTTGCGCCCAAGGCCATGGCCGATCTGATCGCCACCTTCGCCGGTATTTTTTCCGCGGAAAATGCCCAAAAAGGTTTTTCCCGCCTGCTGGGGAAGGAGGGCGAGGTCATCGCCGCGCCCTGCGTCACTCTGACCGACGATCCTTTCTATCCCGACGCACCCATGCCCATGGCCTTTGACGCCGAGGGCAGTCCTACCTTCACCAAAAGCATCGTGGAAAACGGCGTACTCAAAACCCTGCTCCACAATCTGAAGAGCGCCGCCGCCCAGGGAAAGACCACCACTGGAAACGCAGCCAAAGCGGGCTACAATGCCGCAGTGGAAATTTATCCCTTTACCCTTTTTCTTGCCTCGGGCGAGCTTACTGAAGAACAGCTTCTGGCGCAGGCGGGCAACGGCGTTTACATTGATTTTCTGGGCGGGCTGCACGCGGGAGCAAACCCCATCAGCGGTGATTTTTCGCTGCAGAGCGCTGGATTTATGATCGAGAACGGGAAAAAGACCCGCGCTGTTCGTTCCTTCACCGTGGCGGGCAACTTCTACGATCTGCTCAAGCAGATCGTCGCGGTGGCCAGCAATACCGAGCTGCGCAGCATGGGCGGCATGACAGGTTTTGCCTCGCCTGCCGTTCTGGTCAACGGACTCTCCGTTGCGGGAGAGTAAAAGATCAAAAAAGGACCCCCGCTTGAATGAACTGAACCAGATTGTGCGGACAGCACAAAAAAGACTCCTGATGTAAGGAAAAAGAATTAAGCAGCAGACTGACGTCGTTTTTCCATCGGCGTCAGTTTTGTTTTGAGTTGGATACGCTGGTTGTTGTAGAAGTACATG
>JAFSZV010000072.1 GCA_017455565.1 Clostridia bacterium | reverse complement strand
GATCCTTCGGCACCAGCGCGTCCAGGTCTGTGATCACCGGTTCCCGCCGTGAATCCTTTTTCCATTCTTCCATGACATCGCCCCCGCTTCTATTGTACCAGAAACGGGGGCGCTCGTATAGTTTTTTGACAGACTGAAGCGCCGCTTTGCGGCGCTTTTCCTGTTTTATTTATGGAACAGCTTCTTCGTCTGGTAGTTGGGCTCGCAGGTGAGGTGGATCCCCAGCTTGCGATAGGTGTCGGCGTCCACCGGCGGCAAAATCACGGTGGAATGGGCCTCGCAGCCCCGCAGATCCTTGAGCTTTTCACAGGCCCGCTCGGCCTCGCCGCTCATGGCCGCGCTGATGGCCAGCGCCACCAGCACCTCGTCGGAATGGAGCCGGGGATTGCGGTTGCCCAAAATCCCAGTCTTGAGATTCTGTACCGGCTCGATGACGCTGCGAGGAATCAGGTTGTCCTCCTTGGGGACGTTGCACATGGTCTTGGCCGCGTTGAGCAGCGCCGCGGCCGAAGGGCCCAGCAGGTCGGAGGTGCGTCCCGTGACGATGCGCCCGTCGGGAAGCTGGATGGCAACGGCGGGCCTCTCGGTCTCGGCCTCACGGGCCAGCGCGGCGGCCACCACGGGCCGGTCGCTGGCGTCAATGCCCGCCTGCTTCATCAAAAGCTCGATCTTTTCGATGGCCTGCTCGGTGCCATTGCCTTTTCGCAGGTCGCATTTTGCAGCATAATAGCGGCGGATGATCTCGTCCTTGGACGCCTTGCGGCACACTTCGTCGTCCACGATAGCGTAGCCCGCCATGTTGACGCCCATATCGGTGGGAGAATGATAGGGGCTGCTGCCATTGATGCGCTCGAACATGGCGTTGAGCACGGGGAAGGCTTCCACGTCACGGTTATAATTGACAGTGGTAACACCGTAATGCTCCAAATGATAGGGATCGATCATATTGACGTCGTTGAGGTCGGCGGTAGCCGCCTCATAGGCCAGATTCACCGGATGCTTCAGCGGCAGGTTCCAGATGGGGAAGGTCTCGAACTTGGCGTAGCCGGCATTGACGCCGTGGAGATTTTCGTGATAAAGCTGGCTCAGGCAAACGGCCAGCTTGCCGCTGCCCGGGCCGGGGGCGGTCACCACCACCAGCGGCCGCTCGGTCTGCACATATTCGTTGCGGCCGAAGCCCTCTTCGCTGATGATGTCGCTGACGTTATAGGGATAGCCCGCGATGGGATAATGCCGGTAGACCCGGAGGCCCAGCTTCTCCAGCTTCTGCCGGAAGGCCTCGGCCGAGGGCTGCCCCTCGTAGCGGGTGATGACCACGCTGCTGACATAAAGGCCGAAGCCCCGGAAGGCGTCGATGAGCCGCAGCACGTCCTGGTCGTAGGTGATGCCCAGATCGCCGCGGATCTTGTTCTTCACGATGTCGCCGGCATGAATGGCGATGACGATCTCGGCCTTGTCGGCTATGGATTTCAGCATCTGGATCTTGCTGTCCGGCGCAAAGCCCGGCAGCACCCGCGAGGCGTGATAATCGTCGAACAGTTTGCCGCCGAACTCCAGATAAAGCTTGCCGCCCAGTCTGGCGATGCGCTTCCGGATCTCCTCAGACTGGCGCTGGATATAGAGCTGATTGTCAAAGCCCTGTTTCATTTCCGCTTCCCCCTTCGCGTTCCGAATAATCAAAATAACTTCCTCATTTTATCACATTTTCCCGCAAAAACAAGGGAAACCGACGGCTTTCTCCGCCAAAAAAAGCGCCGGAAGTTTGGTGAATTTTTTAGCGGTTTTTCTCTTTTTTTTCGGCGCGTTTTGCGATATAATAACAATGTATCACCCCATTGGGTGATTTTTGCAAAGGAAAAGCGTCCGGCTTTTGGGCCGGACGCTTTCTTGTCACATCAGCCGAACAACGCCAGCAAAAAGCCCGCGGCGATGGCCGAGCCGATGACGCCAGCCACGTTGGGGCCCATGGCGTGCATCAGCAGGAAGTTGGAGGGATTGGCCCTCTGCCCCTCGACCTGGGATACCCGGGCCGCCATGGGAACGGCGGACACGCCGGCCGAGCCGATGAGAGGGTTGATCTTGCCGCCGGAGAGCTTATACATCAGCTTGCCCACCAGCAGGCCGCCCACGGTGGAAAAGCTGAAGGCGATGAGGCCCAGCAGCACGATGCCCAGCGTTTTGATCGTCAAAAAGCGGTCGGCCACGGTGGTTGCGCCCACGCTGATGCCCAGAAACAGGGTGACGATGTTCATCAGCGCGTTCTGGGCCGTGTCGTTGAGACGCTCGGTGACGCCGCATTCCCGCAGCAAGTTGCCGAACATCAAGCAGCCGATCAGCGGCGCGGTGGAGGGGATGAGCAGAATGACGAAGGTCGCCACCACGATGGGAAAGAGGATCTTCTCGGTCTTCGAGACCTCTCTCGTCTGTTCCATTTTGACGCTGCGCTCTTTCTCGGTGGTCAGCGCCCGCATCAGCGGGGGCTGGATCATGGGGATTAGGGCCATGTAAGAATAGGCGGCAATGGCGATGGGACCCAGCAGATGGGGCGCCAGCTTATTGGTCAAAAACAGGGCCGTGGGGCCGTCGGCGCCGCCGATGATTCCGATGGAGGCGGCCTCCGGGCCGGTAAAGCCCAGACAGACGGCCCCGAAAAAGGCCAGAAACACGCCGAGCTGCGCCGACGCGCCCAAAAGCAGGCTCCGGGGGTTGGAAAGCAGGGGACCAAAATCGGTCATGGCGCCCACGCCGAGAAAGATCAGCGAAGGATACAATCCGGTCTTGACGCCGATATACAGGATATCCAGCAGGCCGCCCTCGGTAAGGATATAGCTGTAGCTGTGATAATGGGCGCTGGCGGGATCCAAAAAGGCGTCCCACATCTCCATGTGGTAAAGCCCCGATCCCGGCAGGTTTGTCAGCAGTACGCCAAAGGCGATGCCCACCAGCAAAAGCGGCTCAAATTTCTTTTTGATGCCCAGATAGAGCAGCACACAGGCCACGGCGATCATAATCAGGTTTTTCCAGCCGCCGGCGGCGAAAAACGCCGCAAAGCCGGATTCCCGCGCCAGCCTGCCCAGGGTC
Source organism: Clostridia bacterium (assembly GCA_017455565.1). Taxonomy (GTDB): domain Bacteria; phylum Bacillota; class Clostridia; order Oscillospirales; family Butyricicoccaceae; genus UBA4644. The sequence goes on along the minus strand of JAFSZV010000072.1, from coordinate 18,433 downwards.
TCGAGAATGTTCATGAGACCTCCTCCTTACGCCAAAACGACCAGCACCGCGCCAGTGTCCACGGCGGAGCCCTTGCTCACCGCCACCTGCGCCACGGAGCCGTCGCGAGGGGCAAGGATCTCGTTTTCCATCTTCATGGCTTCCAGCACCACCAGCACGTCACCCTTTTTGACGGCGGCGCCCTGGGCGGTCTTCACCTGCAAAACGGTGCCGGGCATGGGGGCCTTGACAGCCTCGCCGGCCGCCGTCTGCGCCGGAGCGTGCGAAGGAGCCGCGGCGGAAGCAGGCACGGCCGCAGGGGCTGCGGCAGGCGCCCCTGCAAGAGCTGGGGCTGCAGCAGGGGCAGGAGCCAGCGCCTCGTATTCGTCCACCAGCATGGCAGAAGTCTCGTCCACCTCGACCTCATAGGTTTTGCCGTTCAGCGTCACTTTATATCTCATTTGTCCTTCACCTCTCGAATGGATTTGAATCGCAGCTCGTTCAGCGGCTTTTGCAGCCGGTGCGCCACCACGGCCATCACCATGGCCGCCTCGCGCTCGGGCACGTCGTGGAGCAGGATCTCGCCGCCGGTGCCCTTTGCGGGCAGCGCCCTGGGCGCTTCTTTCGCGGGAACGGCGGGCTCGGCAGGCAGTGCGGCGGCCTTTGCCGCTTCCCTGCGCTTTGCGGACACCATGATCCTGCCAAGCAGCATCACCACCACCATCAGCATCACCAGCCCGAAAAAGACTGCGGCATAGCCCAGCAGTGCGTAAACGGAGGCTCCTCCGATCTCAATATCCTTCATGGAATGCCTCCTTACAGCTCTTCGATCGTGTATTTGACCCGGCGTTCTTCCTGTTCCTTCCGCTTGGCAAGAAAGGCCTCGGCTACCTGTGGAAAGGCGGCATAGCTCAACACGTCCTCCTCAGTCCTGGCCAGATCACCAATCTCGTTTTTGAACTTCTCATAGCCCGGCTCCAGCAGGTCGGCATAGCGGCAGGTCACGGGCTCCTCATCGCCCAGCACCTGCTTGCGCAGCGCCTCGTTCACCTGGCCGGGAGCGCGGCCGTATTCGCCGTGGAGATAGGCCTTGATCTCCTTCGAGACCATCTTATACCGCTCGCCCGCCAGCACGTTGTTGGTGGCCTGAACGCCCACCATCTGGGAAGAAGGCGTCACCAGCGGCGGATAGCCCAGATCCTCGCGGACGCGGGGCACCTCCTCCAGCACCTCCTGGAAGCGGTCCAGCTTTTTCTGTGCGGTGAGCTGGGCCACCAGATTGCTCAGCATGCCGCCGGGGACCTGATAAGTCAGCGCGTCTGGGTCGGTGCCCAGCACGATGGGATTAAGCAGGCCGCTGCCGATGGCCTTTGCCCGGACGGGCTTGAAATAATCGTTGACCGCCTTGAGCGTTTTGGGGTCCAGCCCGGTGTCATAGCCCATCTCAGTCAGCACATAGTGCATGGTCTCGGTAGGGGGCTGGCTGGTGCCGCCGGAGAAACAGGCGATGGCGCAGTCGATCACGTCGGCTCCCGCCTCGGCCGCCTTGAGCACCGTCATGGGCCCCATGCCGGTGGTACAGTGGGTATGCACCACCACGGGGAGCGAGATATTGGCCTTGAGGGCCTTTACCAGGTCGTAGCAGGCTTGGGGGCTCATGATGCCGGCCATGTCTTTGACGCAGACCGAATGGCAGCCCATTTTCTCCAGTTGCTTGCCCAGATCCACGAACATCTCCAGATTGTGGATGGGGCTGGTGGTATAGCACAGCGTGCCCGAAACGTGGGCACCGCGTTTCAGCGCCTCATCCACCGCCACCTCGATGTTACGCAGATCGTTGAGCGCGTCGAAAATGCGGATGATGTCGATGCCGCATTCTACGCTCTTGCGAACAAAGGCGCGGACGATGTCGTCAGGATAGTGCTTATAGCCCAAGAGGTTCTGCCCCCGCAGGAGCATCTGCAGCTTGGTGTTCTTCACGTGCTTGCGGATGGTGCGCAGGCGCTCCCAGGGATCTTCGTTGAGATAGCGGAGGCAGCTGTCAAAGGTGGCGCCGCCCCAGCATTCCATCGAATAATAGCCCGCCTTGTCCATGGTCTCCAGAATGGGCAGGAAATCCTCCAGCGGCATTCTGGTGGCCATCAGCGACTGCTGTGCGTCCCGCAGGACCGTTTCGGTGATCCGAATCTTCATGTGATGCTTCCACTCCCTTTTCTTGTAAGGTCTTTCGCGCTCGGGCGCAAAAAGCCGATTTACTCCAATTATCTTAACTATACCAAAAGTCTGTGAAAAAAGCAACGAAGCTTCCCCCGTTCCGCTCCTTTTCGTAGGTTTTTCCAAAAACCTTCTTTTTTGTTTTGCATTTTGAATATTCTGTGGTATAGTATAAGATATGAAAAAATGGACTGTTTCGTCCGTTTCGTGATTTTTACCAAAGGAGACCCTTCATTTTTATGAAAAAAGACGTAATTATCTCAATCCGCGGCCTGCAGGAAGCGCCGGATGCCGAGGAACGGCAGGAGCCGGTGGAACTGGTGACGGCCGGCCGGTATTACCGGAAAAACGGAGATTATTATATCAGCTATGAAGAAACGGCCCTGACCGGTCTGGAGGGCACCCGCACCACTCTGAAGGTGGGCGGTGACACCGTGCGGGTGATCCGCACGGGGCTTTATCCCTCGGAGCTGGTCTTTCAGCAGGGCAAACGCCACCTTTCGCTGTATCATACCGATTACGGCGACCTTTCGGTGGTGATCTCCACCCAGCGGATCAAAAACACCCTCACCGACGAGGGGGGCGAGATCGACGTAAAATACGCCGTGGAGATCGGCAGCAACCCCATTGGGGTCAATCACCTTTGCCTGAAGATCAACGACGCCGAACAGAAAGGAGCGATCGCTCAATGAATCATATCCAGTTTGCCATCGGTCAGGCCCGGAACCTGATCCGCGGCGCTTATGACAGCGCCGTGGCCGCCGGACACCTTCCCGCAGCCCAGGTGCGCGAGCCTCAGATCGAAATTCCCAAGGATCTGCGCAACGGCGACTATGCCAGCGGCTTTGCCATGCAGAACGCCAAAGTCTTCGCCATGCCGCCCCGCAAGGCCGCCGAGATCCTGGTCTCCTGCATGAAGCTGGAGGACACCTGCTTCTCTTCCGCCGAAATCGCCGGCCCCGGCTTCCTCAACCTGCGGCTCAACCACAGGTGGTTTGAGCAGGTGCTGGAAAACATCGTAAACGAGGGCCGCGATTACGGCCGCACCGCCGCCGGGTATCCCGAAAAGATCATGGTGGAGTTTGTCTCCGCCAACCCCACCGGCCCCATGCACATGGGCAACGCCCGGGGCGGCGTGCTGGGCGACTGTCTGGCCGAGGTGCTTTCCCGGGCGGGCAATCAGGTCTCCCGGGAGTTTTACGTCAACGACGCCGGCAACCAGGTGGAGAAGTTTGCCAAGTCTCTTGAGGCCCGTTATCGCCAGCTCATTCTGGGCGAGGACGCGGTGGAGTTTCCCGAGGACGGCTATCACGGCAGCGACATTCGGGAGCTGGCCCGCCTCTTCCGAGAGGAAAAGGGCGACGGCTGGCTGGACAAGCCCACCGAGGAGCTTCACGCTGAGCTGGCCCGGTTCGGCCTGTCCCGCAACATTCCCGCCATGCAAGCCGATCTGGAGCGTTACAACATCCATTACGACACCTGGTTTTACGAAAGCACCCTTCATGACAGCGGCTTCGTAGCCGACACGGTGGACAAGCTCACCCAGCGGGGCCATACTTATGAAAAAGACGACGCGCTGTGGCTCAACACCTCCGCGCTGCTGCGGGAGATGTACCGCGCCGAGGGCAAGACCGACGAAGAGATCGACAACCTGGGCCTGAAGGACGACGTTTTGCGCCGGGCCAACGGCTTTTATACCTATTTTGCCGCCGACATCGCCTATCACCGCAACAAATTCGAGGTTCGCGGCTTCGACCGGGTCATCAACATCTGGGGCGCCGACCATCACGGCCATGTGGCGCGGCTCAAATGCGCGCTGGACGCGCTGGGGCTCGACGGGAGCCGCCGACTGGAGATCGTGCTCATGCAGCTTGTGCAGCTTGTGCGGGACGGGCAGCCCGTCCGCATGAGTAAGCGCACCGGCAACGCCATCGCCCTGCGGGATCTGCTGGACGAAGTGAGCATCGACGCCGCCCGCTTCTTTTTCAATTCCCGCGCCGCGGCCTCGCCCATCGAGTTTGATCTGGGCCTGGCCGTCCGTCAGGACAGCGACAACCCCGTGTATTACGTCCAGTATGCCCATGCCCGCATCAAGAGCATCCTGAAGGCGCTGGAGCAAAACGGCATCGACGCTCACGTTTCCGCCGTCGACCTGTCTCTGCTCACCCAGCCCGCCGAGCTGGAGCTGATCCGCGAGCTTTCCCGCCTGCCGGAAGAGATCCGTCTGGCGGCCGTCCAGCGGGATCCCTCCCGCCTCAACCGCTACTGCACGCAGGTGGCCACCGCCTTTCACAAGTTCTACACCGAATGCCGCATCAAGGAAGCCGAGCCCGCCCTGCGGGACGCCCGCATCCTGCTGTGCAACTGCACCGCCGCCGTCATTGAAAACGGGCTTTCCACCTTCGGCGTTTCCGCACCCGACCATATGTAACGGCTATTGCGCCGCGGGCAAGGCGTCCGCGGCGCTTTTTTCGCCCGCTGCCTGTCGTTTGATAACAGACCTGCTAACAAAAGTCAAGAAAGGAATTTCCCATGAAAAAGCGTATTTTCGTCCTGCTGCTGGCGGTCTGCCTGCTGGCGGCGGTCTTCCCCGTCTACGCCGAAACCTTTACCCCCGAGGAGCAATACGAGACGCTCTGCGCCACCGCCGAGCTCATCCGGGAATACGGGCTGGAAAGCTCGTCGCAGGACGACCCGCTGGGACGGATCCTGCCCGGCTCTCCCTCGAAAGAAGAGGTAATCGCCCGGCTGGCGGCCGATCCCGATCTTTACGTCCGGCTGATGACCGAGATGCTCTCGGCCTACGATTCCCACACCATGTATGTCCCCGCGGGCGACTATGAATCCACCTTTTACACCACCTCGTCCTATGTGGGCGTCGGCATGACGCTGCAGCCCCACCCGCTGGGCGCGCTGGTGAGTGAGCTCCACCCCAAGGGCGGCGCTGCCGAGGCGGGCGTTCTGCGGGGCGACGTGGTCATCGCCGTAAACGGCCTTTCGGTGAAGGGCTATACCCTTGCCGCCGTTTCCCAGCTTCTGAAGGGTGACGCCGGCACGCAGGTGACGGTGACCCTCCTGCGGGGAACGGAGGAGCTGACGCTCGTCCTTACCCGCGTCATCCTCGCCACGATGTGCTATTACGGCACACCGCTGGAAGAGGACATCTTTTACATGCACTGGAGCGCCATCATGAACGACGGCAGCTACCTGCTCTTTTTGCGGGATCTCAACACTATGGGCGACACGGCGCGGAAATGCCTGATCCTGGACCTGCGGGGCAACCCCGGCGGCGACATGGAACTGGCTCTCTCAATCATCACCGATCTTTTGCCGGAGCGGGTGGTCTTTTTCAGCACCGCTACCCGGGATCCCCAAACCGACGAGCCGGACGTCCGCTATAAGGTGAGCGACGGCGCCGGCCACGCCTTCCGGCACATCTATCTCCTCACCGACGACGGCAGCGCCTCGGCCGCCGAGATCATCACCGCCTCGCTGTGCGACACCGGCTACGCCACCTCCATTGGCTCCCACACCTACGGCAAGGCCCGGGGGCAGTATCATATCACGCTGGACGACGACTCCACCGTGGTGCTGACCACCGTCAAGCTGCTCTCCATCAAACAGGGCGACTATGAAGGCGTGGGCCTTGCGCCCGACGTGCCCGTGGAACGGGTCTACATCCCCTCGGAGGAATCCATCACCGTGCCCGCAGGCGTGGCGCTGGCGCCTTACAGTTGCTCGGACAACGGCGCGACGCTCAATCGGGCGCTGGTGGCGCTGGGATGTCTGCCCCGTCTGCCCGAAAAGCCCTATCAGGTGGGCAACGAAACCATGGCCGCTTTGCGGGATCTTCGGGCGCTGTATCAGTTGGACGATCCCGCTCCCGGCGCCGGGATCCCCACCATCCAGCTTGTCAATCTGCTGCTGCGGCTGCAGGGACAGGGCTCCTATCTCCGGGACGACCCGCTCCAGACTGCCATCGATCTGGCCCGGGAGCTGCTGGCAGCGCCCGCCGAAACCCCCGCTGCGTGATTGTTTGATATAAAATCGCTCCCCCGCCAAGTGCACCGTCCCATAGGGCAACTATGTGATAGGTCGGCAGGTCGGTACGGAAAAGCAAACAGAATACGAATGAAACGAGCCAATCTACGGGTTGACTCGTTTCTTTTTTATGAACTTACAGAGGACATATGACTTTTGCGCTGGAAAGCTATACTTACTGATTAACCTGTTCCACAATTATCTGCTGGATAAAGGTATTCAGGAAGACCATTCCGTCTTCGAGAGCAGGGCGAACGAAGCATGAGAGATTACGTTACCTATGGCGGACTGCCGCGACCCCTTTCGCGTGAAACGGCGGAGGGAAAAACGGAATATCTCATGTCGCTGTAGCCTGATTAATCACTTGATAGACACAACGCACACTCTCAGCAAAAAAACACTGCATTCAAAGAAAAAAAGCAAAAACCCCTTGACAAATTTAAGTGAACGGTGTATTCTTATAAATGTTGGCGTACAGTGTTTACTTTTGTCTTGACAAAACGGGAGAAAGCTATGCCGAGAGATAAGACGGAAAATCATGAAAAGATCGTCGCCGCAGCATTTCGGGAATTCATGGATCACGGATTCCAAGAGGCTTCTATGCGGAGAATCGCCTCTGCCTGCGGTATGAGCGCATCCGGCTTATATAAGCATTTTCCCAGCAAGGAGGCTATGTTTGCCGCTCTTGTAGAACCGGCAATTGATGGGCTTATGGCGCTCTATCATGAGATAGAGGACGATTACTTCCAAGAGCTTGCGTCCAAGAATCCGGACAGCTTATGGGTGGACCTGGGCGAAACGGTCAGAGAAATGACATATATTTATTATCATTTTAATGAATTTAAGCTGATCGTATGCAAGTCTCAGGGGACAAAATATGAAGGCTTCACGCACGAAATGGCAGAGCTGAAAGAGGAAGTGACCTTCCGGTATATGAAGGCCCTTATGCAGAAGGGTATATCCGTGAACAAGGTGAATCAAAAGGAATTTCACCTGCTTGTTACAGCAAATGTCGAGGCTGTGTTTCAAGCGGTGGTTCACGATTTTTCCAAGAAAGAGGCTCTGCATTATGCCCAAACGCTGGAGAAGTTTTATTTTCCGGCGTGGAGATCGCTGTTCGGACTATAGATACTTGCAATTCTGCCCTGCCCCGCATAATGCGGGGCATTAAAAAAAGCACACAGTTAGCTATTGCTAACGAACGCAAAAGGAGGTTCATCAAGCAATGAAACGAAATAACAATTTCAACAAAGGAGCGACGAGACTATGAAGAAAAGAGGGCTGTTGTCCTGGATGCTTGAGTTTGCGGGTAGAAAGCGGGCGTACTTCGGCGGCAGCGTGCTGCTTGCCATGCTCGGAGTAGCCGCGTCCTTTGTCCCCTATATCATCATTGCAAATATCGTTGGGCAGCTTTTAGCGGGCAACAAAGAATGGAGCTTTTATTTATTACAAGTGCTTCTGATGGCGCTTTTCTGGCTGATCAGAACGACGATGCATTCCTGCTCAACATCTTTGTCGCACGTTGCGACGTTCACCGTGCTCGGAGGGATCAGAAAACAGCTATGTGAGAAGCTATCAAAAATACCGCTCGGCTCGGTACTGGACGATAACAGCGGAAGCTATAAAAACATCATCGTGGAACGCGTGGATTCCATGGAAACGACGCTGGCTCACATCGTTCCGGAGTTCACAGCAAATCTCATTTTGCCTGCCGTGATGTTCATCTACATTATGACGATAGACTGGCGTCTTGGACTTGCCAATCTGATCGGCGCCGTGATCGGGCTTGTCTTTATGGCGGTTATGATGGCAAAGTCAAAAGGTGGATACGAGCTTTCGGTCCAGAAAACGAAAAAGCTGAACGATACCGCTGTTGAGTATATCAACGGCATCGAAGTTATAAAGGCGTTCGGCAAGACCGGCAGCTCGTATGAAAAATTCGTGACGGCGGCAAGAGAAGGCGCGGATGTGTTCATCGACTGGATGAGACGGTGTATCTGGCCGCAGTCTGGGACGATGACGTTTCTTCCCGCGACCTTCCTTGGCGTTTTGCCGGTCGGTCTGCTTCTGGTAAAAGGCGGATCGCTCACGCCCGGAGATTTCATAACCTGTATCATCCTTTCAGCCGGACTTATTACGCCGCTTGTGGTGGCGTTCTCCTATACGGACGATCTTCTGAAGGTCGGAACGATCTTCGGCGAAGTGACGGAGATCCTGGAACGCCGGGATATGGAAAGACCCGTCGAGCTTACACGTAAGCCGCAAGGCTCCGATATCACCCTGAAGAACGTCAGATTTTCCTACAAGGAAAAGGAAGTCCTGCATGGCGTCAATATGGAGATCAAACAGGGTGAGTTTGCCGCGATTGTCGGCCCGTCAGGTTCGGGAAAAAGCACGATCGCACGGCTGATCGATTCGCTCTGGGACGTGGATTCCGGTGTGATCACTTACGGCGGTGTGGATATCCGAGAACTGCCGCTTACATGGTATATGGGACAGATCGCATACGTCGCGCAGGACAACTACCTGTTCGACCTGTCCGTCAAAGAGAACATCCGCCTCGGCAGAGCCGGTGCGACGGATGAGGATGTGGTCAACGCCGCGAAAGCCACCGGCTGCCACGAATTCATCCTCGGGCTTGAAAACGGATACGATACGGTCGCGGGCGGCGCGGGCGGTCATCTTTCCGGCGGCGAGCGGCAGAGGATTTGTATTGCGAGAGCGATGTTGAAGGACGCGCCCGTCGTGATCCTTGACGAAGCGACGGCTTACACCGATCCCGAAAACGAGGCGCTCGTTCAGTCGAGCGTGGCGAAGCTCGTGGAAGGCAGAACGCTGATTGTGATCGCTCACCGTCTTTCCACGATCACCGGCGCGGACAAGATTTTCGTAATAAACGACGGAAACGTGGAGGCGTCCGGCAAACAGGATGAGCTGCTTAAAAACTGCGAGCTTTACAGAAAGATGTGGGAAGCCCACAGTATGGCGCGGGATGAAGACGAGGACGCCCCTGCTTTATCCGGAAAGGAGGCCGCACATGCTTAAGTTGGTAAAGAAGTTTTTTGATTTTTGCAGTCAAAAAAACAGAAACAAGTTTTATATATCCGCCCTGCTCGGCGTAATAGAAGCAGTTTTTACGGCAATGAAGATACCCGCCGCGTTCTTTGCGATTAATGCGGCGCTTGAAAACGATATCAGCGTAAAGTCGATCCTTACGGTTGTCGCGCTGATGCTTGTCAGCACGCTTGGAAAAATGTGCGTCAGCCGTTTTTCTTCGATGCTTCAGACGGAGGCGGGTTACGATACCTGCGCTCTGAAACGGATAGAGATCGGCGAGCATCTGAGATATCTGCCAATGGGGTATTTCAACGATACAAGTCTCGGACATATCACGTCCGTCACGACCAACACGATGGAGCAGACCGGGGATATAGCGACCCGCGCCATTATGATGGTGCTGCAGGGCGGCATCACGACGGTCGTCGTCGCGCTTTTTATGTTTATTTTCGACTGGCGTATCGGGCTTCTCTCCCTTGCAGGTATCGGCGTATTTCTGCTTGTCAATCAATGGACGAACAGAAGCGTTGCAAGGGTTGCCGATGAAAAACTGTCATCCGACAGGGATATGGTCGGCGTGATACTGGAGTATATCCAGGGGATCGCCGAAATCAGAAATTACAATATCATCGCGCAAAATCAATCCAGAGTGCAAAAAGCAATCGAAAGAAAGAAAAAAGCGGATATCCGCGCCGAACTGGCGGCGATCCCTGCGGTGGGCGTGCAGAACTTTATCGTAAAGTTTATCGGAGTCGTGATTGCAGGCGCGTCGATCCTGTTTTATCTGAACGGTTCCATGCAGCTTGTATATGCGATCGTCATGCTTCTGTGTTCCTTTATCGTGTTTGAATCGCTGGATCTCGCGGGAACTTACACGGCGCTCTTAAAGATCATCGGCAAAGGCGTCGATCTTGCAAACGAGATCCTCGATATAGAGCAGATGGATATCGACGGTGAGAAAATCCCGCCCGAAAACAGGGACATACACCTGGAACACGTCGGATTTGCGTATGAGAATCGCAGGATCATCGACGATATCACGCTCGATATCAAGGAAAACACAACCACGGCAATCGTCGGTCCTTCCGGCGGCGGAAAGACGACCATAACCTCTCTGATCGCAAGATTCTGGGACGTGCAGGAAGGAAAGGTCACGCTCGGCGGAAGAAACGTTAGGGATTACAGTTTCGATTCGCTGATGGAAAATTTCAGCTTCGTGTTTCAGCGGGTCTATCTGTTTGAAGATACGATAGCGAACAATATCCGTTTCGGAAGACCGGAGGCCTCTATGGACGAGGTCATCGAAGCGGCAAAGAAAGCCGCCTGCCACGATTTCATCACGGCGCTGCCCGACGGCTATGAAACGGTCATTGGAGAAGGCGGAGCGACGCTGTCTGGCGGTGAAAAGCAGCGTATTGCAATCGCCCGCGCCATTATGAAGGACGCGCCGATCATCATTTTAGACGAAGCGACGGCAAACGTCGATCCGGAGAACGAAAAGGAACTGACCGAGGCGATTGAAAACCTCACGAGGCAAAAGACCATCATCATGATCGCGCACAGACTGAAAACCGTCCGCAATGCCGATCAGATTGTCGTGATCGACAAAGGAAAGATCGTTCAGCGAGGCAAACACGACGAGCTGATGAAAGAAGACGGGATTTACAGGAATTTCATTACCGGCAGAAAACAGGCTGTGGGCTGGAAGATCGCATAAAACGAAAGGAGAAACAAAATGAACACAAAGAAATTAACGGCAAAGGACTTTATTACCATCGGCATTTTCACGGCGATTCTTTTCGTTGTTGAATTTGCCTGCGGAATGCTGGGATACATACATCCTTACATTGTGGCGTCTTATGTAGTCATGATCCCGCTGGTCGGCGCAATCCCGATGATGCTGTTTTATACAAAGGTGAAGAAATTCGGGATGATCAGCATCATGTCGGTTCTATTGGCCATCATCATGTTTGTGACCGGTATGGGCTATTTGGGCGCGCCGCTCATCATACTCGCCGGAGTGATCGCAGACCTGATCGCAAAATCGGGCGGATACAAAAGCGTTCAAAAAACTGTGCTGAGTCACGGGGTGTTCTGCTTATGGATCTGCGCGAATTATTTCCCGGTAGTGATAACCGCGCAGTCCTACCGGCAGGGCCTTGTGGACGCGGGATATTCTGCGGAATACTGCGACTACCTGTTCCGGGCGATCAACAGCAAGACCATAGCGGTTTTATTGATTCTCTGCTTTGTGTTTGGCTGCATCGGCGCATGGATTGGAAAGGCGGTTGTGAAAAAGCATTTTGAAAAGGCGGGTATCGTGTGATGCGTCTGAAGCTTGACCCCAGGACCAAGCTTTATATGCTCCTGATCGTTTCGGCAATTGTCATGATGAGCGCGACCACTCCGCTTTTGTGGACAATAAGGATCGTTGTTACCGTCATCCCGCTGCTGCTTTTGATCTCGGAGAAGCGATACGCCAGTGCGTTTCGGTTTGCCGCTTTATACACCGTTGCACTTGTACTGACCTTTCGGTTTCTGTCGGAGGAATCCACGGGAATACTTAAAGCTTTGCTCACAGGATACAGCGGTATTGTTGTTCAGTTCCTGCCCGCTTTGATTACGGCCTGGTATGTGGTGCGAACGACAAAGATCGGTGAATTTATGTCTGCTATGCAGCGGATGCACGTGCCGGACGGGATTGCGATCTCCCTGGCGGTTGTGATGCGCTTCTTCCCGACAATCAAGGAGGAATACGCCTCAATCAGCGACGCCATGCGGATGCGCGGCATCGCTCTCGGAGGCGGCAACGCGGCAAAGATGATCGAATACCGCATGATCCCCCTTCTGTTTTCCTGCGTGAATATAGGAGATGAACTATCCGCGGCCGCCATCACGCGAGGCCTCGGAGGAAAGGGAAAAAGAACCAGCGTAGAGGTGCTGCGTCTGCGCGCCTTTGACTGGCTGTTGATTGCCGTATTTACAGCGGCGGCCGTGGTTTTTGTGGTTTTTAAGTACGTTTTATGAAAGAGAGCATCATTGAGATTGCGCATGTGAGCTTTCAGTATAAAGGCTCTGCAAATGGGTTTCTGAAGGACATATCCTTGTCCGTCAAAAAAGGGGAAACGCTCCTGCTTACTGGTCTCTCCGGTTCCGGCAAGACAACGATCATCCGGCTGATCAACGGCCTCATCCCGCATTACTATCCGGGGGAACTGGCGGGAAGCATCAGCGTTGCCGGACATGATATTGCCAAGACGGAGCTTTATGAGCTTGCCGGGCTTGTAGGCACGGTGTTTCAAAATCCGAGAAGTCAGTTCTTTTCCGTGGATACGGATGGAGAGATCGTATTCGGTCCGGAAAATATAGGGCTTGACCCGACGGAGATCATAAACCGCAAACAAACCGTGGTGCGCGAGATGCAGATCGAAAAGCTGCTGGGCAGAAGTCTGTTCGAGCTTTCCGGCGGAGAAAAGCAGCGCATCGCCTGCGCCTCGGTATCTGCCTTGTTACCGGACATTATCCTGCTGGATGAACCCTCCTCCAATCTCGACCAAGGGGCCATCGAAAATCTGCGGGAAGAGATCAAGCGGTGGAAAGAACAGGGAAAGACACTTGTGATTTCCGAGCATCGCTTATGGTATCTGAAGGATCTTGCGGACCGTGTCATCTATATGGATGCAGGAAGCATTCGGCAGGAATGGAGCGGTCCGGAATTTGCTTCCATGGGAAGCGAAACGGTACGGCAGCTTCAACTTCGCCCGTTGGAGGTACCGGACATATCTCCTCCCATATGTGAAGGCGGCTGCGACTGTGCGGACGACTGCAAGACGGTCTCTCCGTTGCCGCTATCTGACGACGGCTTTCTTCTCAAGGATTTCTATTTTTCCTATCACAGAAAGCCGAACTTGTTCGGAAAGAAAAAACTTACCGGGCAGGACGATATGCTCAGCCTGTGTATCCCGCATCTTGTTTTGCCAAAACGATCCGTTATCGGTGTGATCGGGAAAAACGGAACGGGAAAATCTACCTTTTTGAAGTGCGTTTGCGGTCTGGAAAAGGATTGCAAGGGAAGCATTGAGATAGACGGAAAAACTTATAAGGGCAAAGACAGGCGAAAGCTTTGCTATATGGTGATGCAGGATGTAAACCATCAGCTTTTTACGGACAGCGTGGAGGCTGAGATCCTTCTATCCATGAAGGAAGGGAGCAAGGAGCGTTGCGATACGATTTTGGAAAGCCTGAGTATTCTTGCGTACAAGAGCATGCACCCAATGGCCCTTTCCGGCGGGCAGAAGCAGAGGGTGGCGATCGCATCTGCGATAGCGGCAAACGCAAAGCTGATGCTGTTCGACGAGCCGACCTCCGGCCTTGACTTTGCCCACATGGAAAAGGTGGGGGCGCTTTTGAAAAATCTGGCGGCGTCCGGGAACACTGTTCTTGTCGCCACCCACGACCTGGAGCTGATTGAGCTTTGCTGCGATTATGTGCTGTGCATCGAAAACGGAAAGCTTGGATATATGAGGAAGGTAGGGTCGCTGCAATGAACCTGATCAAAACCTTTGGGCTGGTGGTAAAGCCCATCATCACAAAAGGGAAGGGTATGATGAATCCCCTGCCCACCAAGCAAATTTTCAGCGATGTTTTCTGCCTGCGGGACAAGGATGTCAACTGCTTTTTGATTCAAGGCCAAAACGGATACCTCGCCATTGACAGCGGCTATCAAAACAGCCAAAACACATCAGCGGGGCTGAAAATGCTGGGGATTGCCCCGGAGCAGGTTACGGATGTATTTCTGACCCATCTGGACATCGATCACGCGGGCGGTGTGTGCGCCGAAAGCCAGCCGATTTATCCAAATGCCGAGATCCATATCAGCGCACAGGAGGAAAACTATTTGACCGGCGCATACAGCCGGAAGACCATTGCCGGACATCGGTGCAAACTGCCGATTGCCTTGCCGCGATACAAGGTTTTTGCACCGGGGGAGGCGCTGCGGGTGAACGGTATATCGATCCTTCCCGTCGCCGTTCCCGGACACACCCTTGGGCACACGGCATTTCTGGTCAACGGGATCTATCTGTTTTCCGGCGACTGCATTATCGCAAATGAAGAGGGCGGATGGCTCTTTTATGATTTTTGGAACCAGGACCCGGCGTTGAACAGAGAAAGCGTGCAAAAACTCCGGGACAGCAAGCTCCACGCCAAATATGTGCTTACCTCGCACTCCGGCTGTTTGTCATGGGAAAAGGCCTTCCGGCACACGGATAAAGCGCCCGATTGGAGGAGAAAAGGGTTCGTCTTTTGCCGTGAGGCGGAAAAGAATCTCTATCGGCAGTAAACGCGAGTATGCTCTCGATCGGTTTCAGGCGCGCAGCTGATATCCCCAACTTTATCAGCCCTTAAAAAACACAACGATCAAAGGAGTCTTATATGTCAATCATACAATTTGAAAACGTGTCCAGAATCTATACCAGTGGCGATCATGAGCTGCGGGCGCTGGATGGGGTGAGCTTTACGCTGGACGAAGGGAAATTTGTCGTCATTCTCGGACCCTCCGGCGCGGGAAAAAGCACACTGCTGAACCTGCTAGGTGGGCTTGACAGCCCAAGCGAGGGAACGATCACCGTTTCGGGCGCGGATATTTCCAAGCTCTCCGACAATGCGCTTGCCGACTACCGCGCTTCCACAGTCGGTTTTGTATTCCAGTTCTATAATCTGATTCCCACGCTGACGGTCTATGAAAACGTGCGGCTCGTTTCAGAGATTTCAAAAGGCGCGCTTGACGCAAAGGATATGATCGGAAGGGTCGGACTTCTTGACCATTTGAACAATTTTCCATCGGAACTGTCCGGCGGAGAGCAGCAGCGCATTTCCATCGCCCGAGCTCTTTGCAAAAATCCGAAAATCCTGCTCTGCGACGAGCCGACCGGCGCGCTGGATTCCGAGACAGGCGTGATGGTACTGAAACTCTTGCTCGACATGGCAAAAAACTACGGAAAAACCATCGTCATCGTCACGCACAACCAGAATATCGCAAAAATGGCGGACGTTGTGATCCGCGTCAAGAACGGAAAGATCCGCTCTATGGAAGAGCAGGAAAATCCGCTTTCCGCTGACGAGGTGGAGTGGTGATGCTGTTCAGAAAGCTGCTCCGTACCGCATGGAGCTACAAGGCGCAGTTCATTTCCATGATCCTTATGATGACGCTGGGGATCGGTATCTTCCTCGGCTTCAACATGGAATGGAAGACCATTGAATATGATACCTCGCGCTTCTTGGAAGATACGAAATACGCCGATTATCGGCTGTATTCCGAGAGCGGTTTTACAAAGGGCGATCTTGAAAAAATCGCTTCCATCGACGGCGTGAATGCGGCGACGAGGTATCTTTCCGTCAATCTTGAAATCAAGGGCGAGAGCAAGAAATCCCTTGCGCTTGACGTTTCGGAAAACTACACCGTCTCGACATTTGCGCGTATGAGCGGCAAAGACTACGATGAGAAAAGCGACGGGATCTGGCTGTCCGATAAATTCGCAAAGCTGAATAACATTGAGATAGGCGACACGCTGACCCTTGAATTTCAGGGTTTGGATACGCAAAGCGAGGTCATCGGGCTGATCAAAGCCGGAGAACACATGATCTGCGTTGCCGACAGCAATCAGCTTATGCCGGATTTTACGACATTCGGGTATGCGTACATATCTCCTGCGAAGCTGAATGCCATTCTGCGCGAGAAGGTACAGAATAACATTGCCGATGAAATGCAAAAGGCGGGAGTACCGGCTGATATGGCAAGATCGCAGGCGAAGATGGCGCTGACCGATGAAATGCTTGCTGAGGCGGCAGATAAGGTTTTTTCGCAGATCAATCTGCGCTCCGATATGGAAAAATCTGATCTGGAAGACGCCGTAAAGGACAAGCTCGGCAGAACGATCATGGTCGTGCCGAAGGATGACCATGTCGTCTACAAGCAGGCGACGGGAGAAGCCGAGGAAGGAAAAACAATGGGGTCTATTCTTCCTGTTCTGTTTCTCGCAATCGCCATACTCACTATGGTAACGACCATGCACCGTGTCGCCACAAAAGAGAAAACGCAGATTGGCGTTCTGAAGGCGCTCGGATTCAAAAACCGGACGATACTGCTCCATTACTCCTTCTACGGTCTGTTTATCGGAATTGTCGGTTCCGTTCTCGGCGCTGTTCTCGGATTATTTGTCTGTAAGCTGGTCATGAGCGAAAACGGGATGATGGGGACCTATTTTGATATGCCCGATTGGACGGCGGCGACGCCCGCGTTCTGCTATCCTGTGATCATAGGAACGGTCATTCTTCTGGCGCTTATCAGTTTTCTTTCGGTGCGGGCGCAGCTGAAAGGCACCGCCGCCGACGCGCTTCGCCCATATACGCCGAAAAAAATGAAGAAATCATTTCTTGAAAAGCTTCCGTTCTTCGGGAAACTGAATTTTGCGACCAAATGGAACATCCGCGATCTGATGCGCCACAAGAGCCGCTTTGCCATGACGCTCGTCGGTATTAGCGGATGCGTTATCCTGCTCGTCGGCGGCCTCGGTATGCGCGATACGATGTCAGGCTTCCTCGACCTGCTCGACAATGGCATTTCGCACTATGCGACCAAGGTCAATCTCGTTGAAAACACATCACCGGAGGCGGCTGCCACTTTGATTTCCGCGCTTGATGCCGACTGGGAAAGCTATTCCGGCATCAGCATCGACGGCTATACTGCGACCCTTGATATCGTCCACAACAGCAAAGGCAGATTTGAAGTTGTAGATGAAGACAACAAGCCGATATCTCTCCGAAATGACGGCGTCTATCTATGCCTTCGGCTTGCCGATAAAGCAAAAATCGGAGAGTATATTGCGTTTTCACCCTACGGCGGTGAGGAAACCTACCGTGTGAAGGTGATCGGCTATAACCGCTCTATCATGACCGAGAGTATCACGATGAGCGACAAGCTCGCGAATGAACTCGGAATAAATTACAACGTTTCCGCCGTTTATACGGAAAAGGAGTCCGGTGAGATTTCTTCATCGGAACTCATTGCGGGAAAGCAGGACAAACGCCAGCTGATGGACAGCTTCGCAAGCTTTGTTCAGATTATGAATACCATGGTGCTGATACTCGTCGTCGCCGCCGTGATCCTCGGGATCGTGGTGCTTTATAATCTCGGCGTTATGAGCTACGTCGAGCGTTCCCGTGAGCTTGCAACACTGAAGGTGCTCGGCTTCCGCAGCAGAAAAATCGGGCGGCTTCTGATTTCACAGAACATTTGGCTGACCGTGATTGGCGTTATCATCGGGATTCCCGCAGGCGTAGTTGTTCTCCGCTGGCTTCTGAGCGCGCTGGCGTCTGAATATGAGCTGAAACTGATACTCGGTCCGATGACTTATGCCGTTTCCATTTTCCTTACCTTCGGCGTTTCTTTGCTCGTGGGGTGGATGGTCGCACGGAAAAATAAGAAGATCGATATGGTCGAAGCGCTAAAGGCCGCGGAATAAGAAGTCTTTTCTTCGCGGCGTTCTTACGGCAGAGTAAAGGGAAAAAGAAAAGACACATAGGATGAGTAAGCGGATGAGCAGCAAAAAGCAGATTTATGGAGGCAACAAAATGATCCATTTAGATAATTGGTCCCAAAATCAAATAGAACAGTATGGCAGACTCATCGGAGAAGCCTTTGCTACTTCACCGGGTATTGCCGAGACGGTCCCGAAAGAGGACATTGTTAATGCTTTTATTGCCATCACTGAGGGATATTATCGAATGGGAACGCTCTACGCCCTAAGTGACAATTATGAGGGGTTTCTTGCTTATTGGGATAAAAGGAAAAAGATGCCGACAAGCATCAAGTTTCGAATGGTTCTCCGGATGATCAAAACGGTAAAGCTTCGTTCACTTTTGAAAATTGCGGCTTCATCTAACGAGCAGTATGTAAAACTTGGCTCAATCACATTTTTTGTGGGATGAGCAAAGTTGACAATTGAATAAAACGAAACCTCGAAGTAAGATTAAGAAGCATCTAGCCGGATGTACTTACTTAATCAAACCCGAGGTTTCGTCATGGATTATACAACAGAAAGTCAGATCAAGCAAGTAGAATATTCGGGAAAAAGCGGCATTC
>JAFSZV010000071.1 GCA_017455565.1 Clostridia bacterium | reverse complement strand
TGAACTGAACCAGATTGTGCGGACAGCACAAAAAAGACTCCTGATGTAAGGAAAAAGAATTAAGCAGCAGACTGACGTCGTTTTTCCATCGGCGTCAGTTTTGTTTTGAGTTGGATACGCTGGTTGTTGTAGAAGTACATGAAATCGTCTATGAGGATGCGAGCTTCCTCAAAAGTAGCAATCTTTTGGCGGCAGATGCATTCCGTTTTGAGAATAGAAAAGAAGTTTTCTGCCAAAGCGTTATCATAAGGATTTCCGCGTCTTGACATCGACGGCGTAATACCGTATTCTTGAGTCAGCTTGAAGTAGGCTTGCGAGGTATACTGAAAGCCCTGGTCACTGTGGAGTTGCAGCTCTGCAGTGACCTTCTCGTTTTTCTTGGCAGACCGGATCGTGTTGAGGACGAGATGGATCGTCTGCTTCGTTCCTGTTTTGTAAGCGACAATGCTGTTGTCATAAAGATCTCTGATCACAGAAAGATAGAGAAAACCTTGACCGGTACGGATGTAAGAAATGTCCGTTACCCACTTTTGGTTTGGCCGATCCGCCACAAAATTTCTGTTGAGCAGATTGGGATAACGGTGCAGAGTTTCTCCGTACTTCACATATCGTTTTCTCCGAACAACTGAAAGCAGATTGTATTTGTTCATCACGCGGAGAACCGTTTTGGGGTTGTGATGGATTCCTTGCCTCTCTAACCATATGTGAACTCTTCTGTAGCCATAGGTGCTTCTGCACTCAGTCTGGCACTCTCGAATTTTCTCGGCCCTTCTTGGAACGGTGGGGCTTTTTCTTTTTGGGATAATACCAAACCCTTACGCTGACGGTCCTGACCGCAGATCTGGATATTGGCGATTTAACGGAAATCGTAGCCGAGGACGGGAACACGCTGGTATTCCACTTCAAAGACGGCAGAAAAACCGTTAAACGATGGCAGGACCGGTCACGGGCCGAAAGCTGGACACCGGAGATGAAAGAGGCCGCAAGGCAAAAAGCGATAGAAAGGAACAGGCACAATGGCTAATATCACTGTTATTCCGGCAACGAAAACGCTCCATTCCAAAATGCCGGTCAATGCCCGGAGCAGACGCAAGGTGGCCGGGTATGCTCGTGTTTCCACCGACAGCGAAGAGCAGCTCACCTCCTACGAGGCGCAGGTGGATTATTACACCAAATTCATCCGCTCGAATCCGGATTGGGAGTTCGTGGACGTGTACACGGACGAAGGCATATCCGCAACGAACACCCGTCACAGGGACGGCTTCAACCGAATGATTGCGGATGCGCTGGCCGGGAGGATCGACCTGATCGTCACAAAATCCGTCAGCCGCTTTGCCCGAAATACCGTGGACAGCCTCACCGCCGTCCGCAAGCTGAAGGAACACGGCACCGAGGTCTATTTCGAGAAGGAGGGTATTTACACCTTTGACAGCAAGGGCGAACTGCTGATCACCATCATGTCGAGCCTTGCTCAAGAGGAGAGCCGCTCCATTTCCGAAAACGTCACATGGAGCCAGCGCAAACGCTTTGCGGACGGAAAGGTATCGCTGCCGTACAAATCCTTCCTCGGATACCGCAAAGGGCCGGACGGATTGCCGGAGATCGTGCCGGAGGAGGCGGAGATCGTCCGGGAGATCTACAAGCTGTTCATTCAGGGCAAAACGGTGAACTGGATCGCCACGCACCTTACCGCCAATGGCATCCCTACGCCTCGTGGCAAGGAAAAATGGCAGACCAGCACCATCGAGAGCATCCTGACGAACGAAAAATACAAGGGCTCGGCTGTTTTGCAGAAGAAGTTCACGGTGGATTTCCTGTCAAAGAAAATGAAGGTCAACGAGGGCGAGGTGCCGCAGTACATCGTGGACGAGAGCCATCCGGCCATTATCGATCCGACCCAATGGCAGAAGGTGCAGGATGAGATGGCGGTCCGCAAATCCAGAGGCAAGCACTACAACAGCCTCAGCCCGTTTTCCGCAAAGATCGTCTGCGGCGATTGCGGCGAGTTCTACGGCAGCAAGGTATGGCACAGCACGGACAAATACCGCCGGGTGATCTGGCAGTGCAACGGGAAGTTCAAGGGCAAAGACCGCTGCGCCACACCGCATTTATATGAGGAGGACATCAAACGGCTGTTCCTCCGGGCTGTTGCCCAGCTAACCGAGGACCGGGAGGTGCTGTTGGAGACCTGCCGGATGATCCATGACGAATACCTGAACACGGACGCCATTGACGCAGAGTGCGCCACGCTCAACGATGAGATCGAGATCGTTTCCGGCCTCACGAAAAAGCTGATTGCCGAAAACGCCACCACCGCCATTCCGCAGGACGAGTACAACAGGAAATACGATGCGCTGGCCGAGCGTTATCATGCGGCGCAGGATCGGCTGGATGAATTGCAAAATCTGAGAATCACACGGAGCTTTCAGGCCGATGTGCTGGAATGCTTCATGTTCGAGATAAAGGCCATTGACACTACGCTGCCGCTGGAATTCACGGACCGCTTTTGGAATAACCTGATCGACCGGGTGACGGTCTACCACGATGGCCGGATGGTATTCCGTTTTAAGAATGGCACAGAGGTCACTGAAATTCTCTGATGCCGAAAAGCAAAACAGCCCGTGTCGGGGATCAGCCGGTCCTCATCACGGGCATTCTTTGTGTGAAACGGTAATCATTTTTTGAAACGATAGGATACGGGCCTACGGCAGATACCGAAAAGGCAGGTCCATAAAGGGGAAAAACGGCTCATTTCCACCCTCTGACGAGACCTCAAATGCACCCGCTAATTTGCAGAAACGGTCTATTTACAAGGCTTTTTGGGGGGAAATGAAACGGACCGGTAATCGACACGTTGTATCAATTACCGGTCCAGATTTGGTGCGGGCAACAGGGGTCGAACCTGCATGGAATGCTCCACCGGAACCTAAATCCGGCGCGTCTGCCAATTCCGCCATGCCCGCGGGAACGATGCTATTATAAAACAGTTTGCGCTGTCCGTCAACCGAAAAAGGCAGGGCAAAAGGCGGGATTTTTTGCGGTTTTGACATTGACAGCGGATAGGATTCGTGATACGATTTACCAAATATATTTTTTAGTGATATGAATATAAAATAGAAACGACTTGTGGAGGTGCAGGAATGGTCAATTCTGATTTCAACAGCAAATTCGGCAAGAAAGGCATCACCTTCGACGACGTACTGCTGATCCCTGCCGAGAGCAGCATCACGCCCGATCAGGTGGATCTTTCCACCAATCTCACCAGGAACATCAAGCTCAATGTACCGCTGATCTCGGCGGCGATGGACACCGTTACCGAGTCGTCCATGGCGATCGCCATCGCCCGTGAAGGCGGCATCGGCGTCATCCACAAAAGCATGCCCATCGAAATGCAGGCCGATCAGGTGGACCGGGTAAAACGTTCGGAAAACGGCGTGATCAACAGCCCCTTTTATCTGGCGCCCGAAAACACGCTGGCCGACGCCGACGCGCTGATGGCAAAATACCGGATCTCCGGCGTGCCCATCTGTAAGGACGGCAAACTGGTGGGCATCCTCACCAACAGGGACCTGAAATTTGAGGAGGACTTCTCCCGCACCTGCGGCGAAGTGATGACCAGCGAAAATCTGATTACTGCTCCCGTCAACACTTCCCTTGCCGAGGCCAAAAAGATTCTGGGCGCCCACAAGATCGAAAAGCTCCCCCTGGTGGACGAGCATTTCGCCCTCAAGGGCCTGATCACCATCAAGGACATTGAGAAAGCCGTGAAGTATCCCAACACCGCCCGCGATGCCCAAGGCCGTCTGCTCTGCGCCGCGGCCATCGGAGTCACCAGCGACGTGCTGGACCGCGCCGGGGCGCTGGTGGCGGCCGGGGCCGACGTGCTGGTGCTGGATTCGGCCCACGGACATTCCCACAACATCATCGAATGCCTCCGTAAAGTAAAAGGCCATTACAGCATCCCGATCATCGCGGGAAACATTGCCACGGCCGAGGGCGCAAAGGCGCTGATCGAGGCGGGTGCGGACTGTGTGAAGGTGGGCATTGGCCCGGGCTCGATCTGCACCACTCGCGTGGTGGCTGGCATCGGCGTTCCACAGATTACGGCCATTTACGACGCGGCCTGCGAAGCGCAGAAGCACGGCGTCCCCGTGATCGCGGACGGCGGCATCAAGTATTCCGGCGACATCGTTAAGGCGTTGGCCGCGGGCGGCGACGTGGTGATGATGGGCTCGCTGCTGGCCGGATGCGAAGAAAGCCCCGGCGAGACCGAAATTTTCCAGGGCCGCCAGTTTAAGGTCTATCGCGGCATGGGCAGCATGGCTGCCATGAACAAGGGCTCCGGTGACCGCTATTTCCAGTCTGGCACCCGGAAATTTGTTCCCGAAGGCGTGGAGGGCCGCGTCCCCTACAAGGGACCGGTGAGCGACACGGTTTACCAGTTGATGGGCGGCTTGCGCTCCGGCATGGGCTATTGCGGAACGCCCACCATCCCTGAGTTGCAGCAGCGGGGCCGGTTCATCACCATCACCGGTGCCGGTCTGAAGGAGAGCCATCCCCACGACATTTATATCACGAAAGAAGCGCCAAACTACTCCCTCAACCCGCAGGGCTGAGGCAACAGGCTCGATCCGGCGGAGCGGCTTTTGTAAAATCGTAAAAAACGGTACGGAACGATCCGTACCGTTTTTCTGTTTCTGTTATTACGGGCTGGAGGTCAGCCAATCCACAATGCTGTCCCAGACGGTGCCGCCCTCTTCTCCCCCGTCGCCTTCGCCGGGATCCACCGGAACCAGCGGCGGATCGCCGGGCCGAGGATTGGAGGGCTGATCGGGATCATCAGGCTCGGGAGGATTAAACGGCCACCAGGTGGAAGGATCGAGTGGATCGAAGGGCTCGGGCGCCGCAGTCTCTTCATTGTGCTCGTCACAAACCGCGTAAGTATCGGGCGAAGGTTTCATCAACTCCTGTGCCAGCTGCTCGTCCGTAAGTTCATAGGGCGCGCAATACTGCTGGTCTCCGATGGACACCGAAGCCGGATAGGCTCTGCGGTAATTCATCAGCGAAACGACCCTGATATCTTCCTCGGGGCAATACTCGTTGGCGATCTTTCCGGTAACGCCGTCCAGCCTGACCTCCACATGGCAGGCGCAGGTACGCTTGGGCACGTCGTCCTTGGCGATATAGGCGGTGGCCACGCGGCTGCCGCGCACGTCGTGGCTGCAGAGATCGCCCGCCAGCAGGCCGCAGTCAAGGCAATAGCTGACCTTGGTCATCTCGGTCTTGAGTTCAAAGGAGGCCGGCTCCAAGCCCTCATGTACGCTGCTCATCACCCGGGACCACAGCTCAAGGGCTGGGTTGGTGGAGAATTTCTGAAGGCTGACCTGCGCGTCGAAGCCGAACCATACCACGCCCACATAATAGGGCGTGATTCCGGCGAACCAGCGGTCGCAGTCGGCGCTGGTGGTACCGGTCTTGCCGCCCACCTCGATGCCGCCGCTCAACGCGGCCTTTCGGCCGGTTCCGTTGCGAACCACGTTGGTCAAAAGCTGGATCATATAATCGCGGGTTTTCTGCTCCATGGCAACGGTGGTGACCGGATCGTTTTCCATCAGCAGATTGCCGTCGGCGTCATGGACCTTGGTATAAAGGATGGGGGTCGTGTATTTCCCGTCGTTGACGAAAGCGCAATAAGCCGCCGTCATCTCCATGACGGTAACGCCGTTGGTCAGCGCGCCCATGGAAAGCGGCGCCACGTCGATATCGCTGTAGATCTTGACCGATCCGTCGCTGAGGGTCTTTTCCATGGAGTCTACCAGCGAAGTAAGGCCGAGATTTTTCGTAGCCCAGTTAAAAGACCGCTCGGGGCCCACCTGCTGCAGCACGTCAACCGCAACGGTGTTCAGCGACTTGGCAATACCGGTGAGGATGGTGGTGCGGCCGCTGTAAGTCCTGTTTTCGTTTTTGGGCCAACCTTTACCGTCGCCCCGTGTGGTAAAGTCCTTGGGCGCGTCGTCCACCACCGAGATCGGCGTAATCAGCCCGTATTCCAGCGCGGGCGAATACACGGTGATGGGCTTGATGGCCGAACCGGGGCTGCGGGTTGTCTGTGTGGCGCGGTTGAGCACCATGTCGCCCTCTTTTTTACCGCGGCCGCCGTAAAGCGCCTTGACCTCGCCGGTGTAGGGATCCATCAGCACCATGGATGCCTGCGGATAGGTGCCGTCGCCGCCCAGATCGCCGGGAAAGTTTTCCTCATCCTGAAAAACAGCGTCCATCTTGGCCTGGATCTCGGGATCCATCGTGGTAACAATATGCAGTCCGCCGCTGTAAAGCAGCTGTTTTGCCATATTCTCGCTGTAGCCCAGCTTGCTCTGAAGGTCTCTGAGCACCGCGCGGATTACTTCATCGGTAAAATAGCTCTGGTAATCGCCGTCTTCCTCGCCGCCGTTTTCGCCGGTGTCTTTATACGCCTGCACCTTTTCGTGCTTGGCCTGATTATACGACGCCTCGCTGATGTTTCCGTTTTTCTTCATGGTATAGAGCACGGTGGCGCGGCGCTCTGCGTTGGCCTCGGGAAACCGCTTGAGATCGTAGCCGTAGGGATTGCGGACGATGCCGGCGATGGCTGCGCATTCCGCCAGCGTCAGCTCGTCGAGCTCCTTGTTGAAATAGGTCTTGGCCGCCTGCTTGACGCCGTAAGCGCCCTGACCGAAATAGATGGTATTCAGGTACATTTCCAGAATATCGTCTTTTTTGTATTTCTTCTCCATCTCCAGTGCACGCATGACCTCGCGGATCTTGCGCTTGACGGAGGTGTCCTTGTCGTCAGTAAGGTTTTTAATAAGCTGCTGGGTGATGGTGGAGCCGCCTCCGGTAAAGTCGTCAACCAGTCCGGTAAATTTCATGGCGGCGCCGATGGTGCGCTTCCAGTTGACACCGTGATGGGTGTAGAAGGTGTCGTCCTCCACCGAGATAAAGGCAAGCTGGAGCTGCTTCGGAATATTCTCCAGATCGACCCAGACCCGGTCTTCCGAGCCGTGGAGCGATTCCATCTCCACGGGCTCGCCCGTCTCTGGATCCTGATAATAGATAAAGCTGGTCTGATTGAGGCGGTAACTGTCCAGATAGATCTCCACGTCGTCGCTGACATAGCGGTCGATATAAACGGCGAAAACGGCGACGCCGATGGCGGCCGTGGTCATGCCGATGAGGACGATAGTCAAAAGCGTCAACAATATGGCGCGACCGATACGGGGCCGTCTTTTCTTCTTTTTTTGCACTTCAGCCATAAAAACGCTCCTTTCTGCAAAGATAAGTTTCGAAACGCCGCAAAGCGGCAGGACGCGCAAAGCACAGCAATATACGATATCACTTTACCACAAGTTCCGAAAAAAATCCATCCTTTCCCGCGAGATTCCTTCTTAAGATTTTGTAAAATTCGTTTTTTCATCCCCGCGCGGCATAAAACAGGGCCGTTGGGAAAGAATTTGTCTGAAAGCCTGCAAATAAAAAGTCAAGCCCCAAACAGGACATGACCGGAAGAAAATTTGTAGGCAGCAGGTAGGAAAAAAGAACAACACAAAAAAAGCCACCGCAGAGCGCTGGCTTGAGATGCAAGCGGAGAATAACGTCAGTTGCGTTCTTGTAATCCGGTAGAATCCATATCTATCGGCGGCAGATTATCCAATGTGGCAAGATAGTCCCTCACCTTCGCGTAATAGCGGCGTAGGAACTTGTTGGATGCAGCAGTCATGTAGACATAGAACGGCTTACCCTCAGACCGCTTGCGGTCGAGGAACTGGAACACAGGTTCATCCAGGGGAG
>JAFSZV010000070.1 GCA_017455565.1 Clostridia bacterium | reverse complement strand
GCTTCGCTGGTGTTGCCCAGCAGCTTATCTAAAAATCCCATTCAGTTTCTATACCTTTCCTGGCAATACCTCTTGGCATATTTTTTCAATATGCAAGTGTACCACAAAAAACCGCCCCCGTAAAGGGCGGAAAAAGCTGCTGATAAAAGATTCACACCGATGTCAAACTGTTATGCGTCAATGCGCCGACAGGCGCAAATCATGCCGCAGGCAAATCATGGAGCCGGACGAAGCGTCAGCGAGCACGGCGAGAAATCATACTGCGCCAGCAGCAAATCAGTATAAGCCGTTTTTGGAATGATTTGCGTCATACGGCGCATGATTTGGCTGCGCCATGATTTGACCTAACGGTCATGATTTCTCGGCGCTAAAGCGCCTCCATGATCGCCCACTTACTCCTTCAACCTCCGTATGACCTCCCGCATCTTCTCCCGCTGCTTCTCGGTGAGGAAGGGGGAGAGGGTGGCGTATATCTCCTCCATGCGGGTGGGGCTCATTTCGCCCGCCTGTTCCTGTTCCTTCGTCATGCGACGAAGCTCGTCCATGAGCGCATCCTCGCCGCTGTTCTGGCGTTCCAGCAAAAACCGTTCCATCTCCTCTGGCGTCGTTGGGATCACCCCCTTTGCTATCAGCTTATGCGGCAGGACTCTAAAACTTGCCCTGTGGCAAGGCGGGGGCGGGGCGCATAGAATGGAGGTATGAACGGATTTTTGAACCAAAATAGACCCGACTGTCCTTCCGGGCCGCCCATGCCGCCGCCTCATCCCCTGACCTGCGCCCTGGTGCTGGCGGAGCAGGTCCGGGCGGAGCGGGGGCGCCTTGGCGTGGAGCAGTACGTGCGCTGCGTCTGCCCGCTGCTCCCGCCGACCCTCGGTGAGGAGTTGTCCCGGCGTCTCGGCGTGCCTTTGCCGCCGCCACCGCCGCCTCCCGGGCCGCCGCCCAACAAAAAGCCGCCGGAGAACAACGGCCTCGATATGCAGCAGTTGCTGAGGATCATGAGCTGTTTGGGGAGAAAATAGAGGAACTTATTGAAAGCATCGCACCTTTTCTTCGAAAAGAAAAGTTGTCCAAAAGAACTTCACTGGGTCGATCTGCTATGGATCTATCCGCGGTATCCTCTATGAGCTTTTCTTTATAGGCGGCTTTTTCTTTTCATTGAAAAGAAAAAACTGAAAATCATTTCAGATTGTTTTAGGCTTGACGGGGTATCCTGCATCCATAGAAACGAAACGGACGGGAGCGCAAGCCTATGATTTTAGAAAAAACCTTCCCCGCCATGGGGACTGTGCACACCATCACCCTCTTCGACGCCGAAGGTCCCCATGCGGCCAACGACGCAAGAGCGTACCTGCAGAGCCTCAACCAGGCCTGGTCCTGCTTCCAGGCAGGGAGCCTGATCTCCCGGATCAACCGGATGGCCGGCCAAGCGCCTGTGCCCGTGGACAAGGATACCTTCGAAGTGCTCCGACAGGCCAAGCGATACACCGGCATGACCGACGGCGCCTTCGACGTGACAATCGGGCCCTTGGCCGATCTTTGGCGAAAGGCCATGGGGAAGAAGCGGCTGCCCGGGAACGATGCCATCTGGCGGGCCCTAAAGCTGGTGGACGGACAGGACGTTCTCCTGGACGAAGGGGCCCAAACGGTCCTGCTCCGGCGGCCGGGCCAGCGGATCGATCTGGGCGGCATCGCCAAGGGGTACGCCATCGACGGCCTCAAAGGCCGACTGCGGCAGAATGGCGTCCGCCGGGCCCTGCTGGACCTGGGCGGCACGGTGGCGATCCTGGGCTGTCGGCTGCCGGTGGGCATCCGAGACCCCTTCCGGCCTGAGGGCGCGCCCATGGGTACGCTGATGCTGGAGGATCGCATCCTGGTCACCAGCGGCGTTTACGAGCGCTTTGCCTACATGGGTGGCCGCCGATACCAT
>JAFSZV010000069.1 GCA_017455565.1 Clostridia bacterium | reverse complement strand
ATTCTGCAAAGGGCTGTGGTCGGAGCCTTTCTTGAACCGTCGTGCGGTAGGATGAACCACCAATCCACAGCATCCCTTGCAGTGTAGCACATGACCTTGGAGAGGGTCACTAAAAACTACTACTCTATAATACAAGGATGGTACCTATGAAAAAGACCGTGAAAACGCTGGCCGCGCTGGCACTGGCCTTGAGCCTGATATTAGGACTGGCCGCAGGCTGCGGCGCCGCGGGCGCTGGGAGCAAAACAGAAGGCAACGCCGCCAAAACCGGCGGGCAGGCCGTGGAACAGACCGTGTCCGTCGTGACGGAACGCTCTCCCGACACCTATGAAGACGCCCGGGTCATTGTCCTCAGCTCGGCGCAGGGCGCCGACGGCGCTTATACCCACGCCGCCACGCTGGACGGCGAAACGGTTGCGGAATACGATTACACCTGGCACGCCGACCCCTCTGAGGCGCACGACGAGGTGAAAAACAGCCCCGCGGAATATTATACCGGCACCGAGCCCGATACGGAGGCGGCGGTCTATATCGCCCACGACATTTATTATTATCCCCAACTGGACGAAAACGCCTTTGTGAAGGTACGGTACGACGACGATCAGGAATGGGCTTATTACTACACCGCCGAAGGCTATGAGGAATACATTTTCGCCACCCTGCCCGTGACAGGAAACAGCGTCCCCGAGGGCATGATGCACTCCGAGGAAGAGGCCTATGAAAATGCCGTGCTCCATATCACGCAGGCGGGCACCTATCTCATCGAGGGCGAATGGCACGGCCAGATCTGGATCGATCTGGGCGACACCGACGACACCTTTGCCGACGAGAGCGCCAGGGTCACCGTGATCTTAAACGGCGTGGACGTGGCCTGCACCGTGGCCCCGGCCATCGTGTTTTACAGCGTCTATGAGTGCGACAACGCCTGGGAGGAGCGGAGCGAGTACGGCAGCGCCGTGGACACCGCAGGGGCCGGAGCCAATGTGATCGTTGCTGACGGCACGGTGAACCGCTTTTCCGGCACCAACGTCTACCGGATGCTTAAGACCAAATATAAGGACGAGGACTCCCAGAACAGCATGGGTGGCAGCGTTGCCCTGCAGAAGAAAGCCCGCAAGCTGGACGGCGCTTTCTATTCCTTCGTCTCCATGAACATCAATGGCGGCACACTGGGCACCGGCGTCCTCAACATCACCGCGGGCTACGAGGGCCTGGACAGCGAGCTGCATCTTACGGTGAACGGCGGAAACGTAAACATCTTCTCTCAGGACGATGGAATCAACGTCAATGAAGACGGCGTTTCGGTCTTCACCTTGAACGGCGGCAGCGTTCACATTCTGGCGGGGCTGGGCCGCGAGGGCGACGGCATCGACTCCAACGGCTATCTGACGGTCAACAGTGGTACCCTCATCACCGTGGCCAATCCCAATTCCGACTCCGGCATGGACTCCGACTGCGGCACCTATGTCTACGGCGGCACGGTGGTGGCACTCGGCTCCACCATGGATTGGGCCGAATCCGACGAGAGCGGCAGCGAGGGTGAGCAGGCCGTGATGAATCTGCGCTTCGCCGCCGCCCAAAGCGCCAACGAGGCCATCATCGTCACCGACACCGAGGGGAATGTGGTTTTCGCCTATGATCCCGACAAGGACGAGGTGGCCGGCGACAACGTCCGCTGGTACAGCGGTGCCATCCTCTCCTCCGCGGAGATCAAGGTGGGCGGCAGCTATTACGTCTACGTGGGCGGCGACGTCACCGGCGACGAGGTGGGCGGCGTTTACGACATCTCCACCGTCACCGGCTTCAGTGCCGACGCCAAGCAGCAGAGCTATACCGGCACCGGCGATCTGGGCGGCTTCGGCGGTCACGGCGGCCCTGGCATGGGCGGCTTCCCCGGCGGCGGAAACACCCCGCCCGAGGGTATGGCCCCGCCTGACGGCAGCGGCCTGCCTCCCGCACCGCCCGAGGGTATGGCCCCGCCTGACGGCAGCGGCCTGCCTCCCGCACCGCCCGAGGGTATGATCTCGCCCGACGGCAGCGGCACGCCTCCCGCACCGCCCGAGGGTATGATCTCGCCCGACGGAGGGAAGCAGAACGGCGAGGGCTCGACAGTCTTCGAGATAACGGACCGGGTCAACGGTTTTTCCGGCGTTGCCGACACATCCGGCGCCCAGCTGTAAAAGAGCGTTCCCCTCTCTTAAGAAAAAATTTATATTTTTTCACATCCCGGCGTGCCTGCGCCGGGATGCTTTTTGTTGCCTTTTTCACTGAGGTGCTGTAAAATAAAAGAAACGAATACACGGCGGGCATCCCGTGGGATTGTGAGGGCATCTATCGTGGAACAACTGGAACGGATTATGAACGAAGTGAAAAAGGCGGTATCGGGCAAGGATACCGTTCTGTTGTGGATCCTTACGGCACTTTTGGCCGACGGACACGTCATGCTGGAGGATATTCCCGGTGTGGGAAAGACCACCATCGCGCTGGCCTTTGCCAAGGCACTGGATCTGGATTACGGACGGATGCAGTTCACTCCCGACGTGCTGCCCTCCGACGTGACGGGTTATTCCGTTTACGACAGGGAAACGGGGCAGATGGAATACCGAAAGGGCGCCGTGCTGTGCAACCTGTTCTTGGCGGACGAGCTCAACCGCGCCACCTCCCGCACCCAGAGCGCCCTTTTGGAGGCCATGGAAGAGGGACAGGTGACGGTGGACGGTATTTCCCATCCCATCCCGAAGCCCTTTTTCCTCTTTGCCACGCAAAATCCCACCGGCGCCGCGGGGACGCAGCTTCTGCCCGACTCCCAGATAGACCGCTTCATCGTCTGTCTGACGGTGGGCTATCCCGACGCCGAAGCCGAGCGTGAAATGGTGCGGCAGCGGCAGAGCGGCAACCCGCTGGACACCGTCCGGCAGGTGGTGTCGCGGGACGAGCTTGTGCAGATGCAGAAGGCCTGCGCCGCCGTATACTGCAAGGACGAGGTGCTGGAATACATCGTGCGGCTGATCGCCGCCACCCGCAAAAACGACAAGCTCCGCCGGGGCGCCAGTCCCCGCGCCACGCTGGCGGTCACCTCCATGGCCAAGGCCGTGGCTTATATGCAGGGGAGGGATTTCATCATTCCCAAGGATGTGGAGCGGGTCTTTGTCCGGACAGTGGCCCACCGGATCCAGTTGACCCAGGAGGCCGAACTGCGGGGAAACACGGCGGATACCGTTCTGCAGGAAATCCTCAAGCGGGCCATCGTGCCGAAAATATGATATGTGGCGCAATCGACTAATCTATCTGATCCTGCTGGCGGGGATGACCGCCTTTTTCCGGGAATACCGGGGTTGGATCTCCTGGTATGGGCTGCTGGTCATGCTGGCGCTGCCGCTGCTTTCGCTGGTGTGGAGCCTGTTTCGTGCGGGGTGGATCCGCTTCCGCATGATCCCGGCGCGCCCCCGGTGTCTGCCGGGCGACGTCAACGAGCTTTCGCTGACGCTGGCTACCGGACAGAAGCCGCCGCTGCTCTGCGGTCTGACCACCTGCGTCCGCGATGAGATGGGCGACGCCGTGTATCTGGAAAAGCTGCGGTTTTCCCGCAGATCCGGCGAGGGAGTCATCCTGCCCACCGAGCATTGCGGCGTTTATACCTGCCGGGCCAGGCACGTCTGGACTCGGGATCTGTTGGGGCTGTTCTGCCTTCCCGTGCAATCCCCGGCGGCCTGTACCGTCATTGTGGAGCCAAAGGCGTGCGCGCCCCAGCCGACGCCTGATCTGAGCCGGTTCCGCACTATGCGTTTCCGCCCCGTGCCGGGCGGAGGCTTTTCCGAGGTGCATGAGATCCGGGAATACCGCCCCGGCGATTCGCTGAAAAGCGTCCATTGGAAGCTCTCGGCCAAGACCGGCGAGCTGGTGGTGCGAGAACCGCAGGAGCCGATTTGGAAGTCCGCCATGCTGACCTTTGCTTTGCCCGAAGCACGGGACGAGGCTGACGTGCGCCTGGGCGAGCTTTTGTGGATGTCCCGCAGCCTGCTGGAGGCCGGCGCGGGACACTCTGTTTGCTGGCACGACGGGACATGCGTCCGGATGCTTCCCGTCACCTGCGAAGAAGAACTGTGGAACGCCGTCCATCTGATCCTGCGCTGCCCCGTGGGGAAGAAGATCCCCGCGCGCAGCGAATGGGAGCGGCCGCCAGCCGACTGGGTCTATCACGTCGGCGGCGGGGGAGAGGAGGTGCCCGCGTGACAGATGAAAAGCGCATCGGCAGATCGGTTTTTGCCGCGCTTTGCGCGGCGGCGCTTTCGCTGGGCAACGTCTTTTGTCTGAAGACCGCCTTTTGCCTCACAGGGGAGGAGAGGCCCATCTTTTTGGCCTGCGTCCTCGCAGCGGCGTGTGCCGCCATTTTGCTGACGCTGCCGAAGGGCAGCCGCTGGCTGGCCGGGATCTGCGGCGCGGCGGTCTTGCTGGGACTCTGGAAACGGAAGATCCTTATCGCGAGCACCCTTCGCGCCGCGAAACAGGCGTTTCTCATCTGCGGAAAAAACGATGCGCATATGGCCGTCATCGGCAGGCGCATCATGATAACGGGCGATCCGTCGCCAACGGTCTTTCTGGCGGCGCTGGGGGCGCTGCTGGCGATCCTGACGGCAGCTACCGTCTGCCGCAGGTGGATGCTGATCCCGTTGGGCGCGTTCAGCGGGGCCCTGTTTTCGGCCTGTATGTTCAATCTGGATCCCGCGCCCGCGGCGTGGGCGGTCGCGCTGCTGGCCGGCGCTTACGGTTCCCTTGCGCTGACCCAGGCCCGGCGCCGGCGCGATACCGACCGCCCCTTCGAGCCGCTGGCGCTGGGGGCCGTTGTGACAGTGCTGCTGATCATGTTGCTGCTGTTTGTCCGCCCGTCGGATTACGTTTATCCCGCCTGGCCCGACCGGGCGGAAGAGAAGCTGTGGGAGTGGGGCGACAAGCTCTCGATCCTGTGGGACGAGATGCTGGCCCGCATGGGCATCCACTACGGCAGCCGGGAGGGTTGGACGCTGATAGCCCCCGCCACGGCGCGGGCGGCGCAGGAGACTGACCTTCGCGTCCTGACTGCCCGAAGCAACACAAAGGATGAGGTCTTCACCGTCATGACCGACACTGCCGAGGATCTCTATCTCCGCGGCAGCGCCTACAGCACCTATACAGGGGACAAGTGGAAAAAGCTCGGGGGCAGCGACGAGGGGGAGGGCGCCGCTTATCGCATCAACGCCCGCTTCTGGATTTCTGCCTTGCAGGAAAAGCGATTGCGGATCGAATCGGAAGCGCCGATGGAGGTGCTGTATCTCCCCTATGGCTCGGCGGAGCTGCCCGAGGGCGCCCGCCCGGTGGAGGATGCTTATGTGTTCAACGCAGGCGACCTGATGCAGTATGAGATCCCTTACGGGGGCTTTTCCGTGCAGGCGGGCGCGGTGCCGGACGGTAAAACGGTATTCCAGGATGACCCTGCCGGCAGCTACTTTATCCCACTGGATGATACGGAGGCTGAACAGGTATGGAGGGGGGCTGTGGCAGAAATGTCATGGTTTACCTATCAGAGCATGGTGATGCGCGCCGACACCGCGCTGCCGGAGGGCACGCGTGACCGGCTGCTGGCGCTGCTGCGGGAGCGGGGGGTCGTGCCAGACGAGCGATTCCTTTTGGAAGCTCCCTATCAAATCGAGTTTGGCGATTATTTCAGTCAGATAACACAGTTGCCGGATGGGCCGGTAAAAATCCATGTCACCGGCGCCGACGGCCAGGTCCATCAGATCACCCTGAACAATCCTTCCAATATGACGCGGGAGGAGTGGGAAGAGACCAATCAGGACCGCAGCGAATACCGCCGGGCCATGGCCGAGGCGGTGGCGGCGCTGGTGCGGAAGCAGGGAAAATATGACCTTGCTGCGCCCTCCATGCCAAGAAAAGCCGGCGATTTTGCCCTCTGGTTCATGACCGAGGGCGAAACGGGCTACTGCGTCCATTACGCCTCGGCGGCGGCGGCGCTGCTGCGGGCGCTCAACGTGCCGGCCCGCTTTGTGACGGGCTATCTGGTTAACACCACCGCCGGACGCTGGACCACAGTGACGCAGAGCGACGCCCACGCTTGGGCGGAGTATTATATCGACGGCGAGGGCTGGATTCCGTTGGAAACCACACCGGGCGCCGCCACCCGCGCCGCGCTGTCTCATCCCCGCATCCGGCTGGACCGGCCCAACCGGGAGTTTATAGTGGACGATCTGCTGGAGGATGATCGCACGGATCCCGCGTCCGACCGTCCCGATCTGCCGGAGGGGACCGATCCGCAGCACGAAGTCTCCGGCAACGACGCGGAGGCAGCGCCCCGTGCCGGACTGCGCGGATGGCTGAAGGTCTTTTTGGCGGCGGCAGGCATACTGGCGCTGTGGCAGGGAATCCTGCGCCTCTGGCGACGGCGGGTCCTGAATCGGGGCGGCGTCAACCACAGGGCGGAGGCGTGGTACCGGCATATCTGCCTTTTGGCGCGGCTTTCTGGAACACCTGTTTCCGACGAGTTGGAGCAGATCGCCCTTCGGGCGCGCTTCAGCCAACATACCGTCACCGAAGAAGAAATGCGTGTCCTCCGGGAACGCGCCGACGCGCTGCGGGAATGGCTGCTGACCGGAAATCCGGTGAAGGCCTTTTTGTACCGGCTCCTGCTGGCCCTGTAAAAGACTGCGATGCGTCGCGGGGAAGATCGCTGACTCCCCCTTCTGCGGAATAAAAAATTCTGCGGCGAAGGTGCCATGCCGCATGTCCGTAAACGCCGGACAGACAGAACGAGCAACGACAAATATTTGCAGAATCAGAACATACAAGCGTGGGAAGATATTATTACTGTTTTTGGTTTCAGATATTTCCTCTAAAAAATGACATAAAAAACGCGCGACCCAATAACGCCGGACTCACGCCACGCCCGAAAGTTTAAGGACAGAATCATTGACTTTTTCCTGCTAATGTGCTATAATCATTGACAATAAGGCGGATGCTTTTTTGAGGATTTCGGGCGCTCAATGGGGTGAGCTTTCGAGCCGGGGAAAGATCCGTTGGCCCGTAAATAGGAAAGAAGGAGATGCTTATGAATAAGAAACTGATCGCGCTGCTTCTCGCCGCTATGATGCTCCTGACTATGCTGGCCGCCTGCGGCAAAAAAAGCGGGAACGATACGACGATCGCCGATCCCGCCGCCAAGAAAGTCTATTACACCTGCCTGGGCGCTGATCATGCCAACCTGAACTTCCAGGACAACGTGGACACTCCCTCTGAGACCCCCGCGACCTATTGCATGTGCTTCCTTTATCGGTCTTATCCCGATGAGAGCGGCTTGAATTTCCATTATATCCCCGACGCAGCCGCCGAACTGCCCATCCAGATCGACGAGCACACTTGGAACATCCCTCTGCGCAAGGATGCGCATTGGAACAACGGCGACCCCATCAACGCCGACACCTGGATCTATTCTTTCAAGACCGCTCTGGATCCAAAACTGGCCAACCGCATGGGCGGTAACGTCGCCAACAACGTCATCACCATCGTTAACGCCGATTCCTACATGAAGGGCGAAGGCGCTACCTGGGAAGACGTGGGCATCAAGAAGATAGACGAATACACGATTCAGATTATCACCGAGAATGAAAACGCTCAGAAGGATATCTGCAACCACTTCTACAGCCGTGAAAAGACCCCTATCTATCAGCCTCTGTATGAACAGTGCCTGAGCGCCGACGGAACCACCACCTCCTACGGCTCTGACCTGGATCACTGGATGGGTTGCGGCCCCTATAACTTCACTACATGGGACTATGACAACGTCCAGATCTACACCAAGAACCCCGATTACTGGCTGGCCGATCTGTTCCACTGGGACGAGGTCAACATTCGCATTGTGCCCGAGATGAACGCCCGCGTTGAGCTTTGGGAAAAGGGCGAGTTGGACGACCTGAGCCCCGACGCCAAGACCGTGGATATCTACATCGACGACCCCCGTCTGGTGAGCTACGGCTCTCTGTATGTTGACCACATCGACATCAACTGCAAGAATCCCAACAATCCCATCTGCGGCACCGACGCCTATCGCAAGGCCGTCTATCACTCTCTCGACCGCGAGACGCTGGCCAAGAGCGTCTTTGGCCACATGGAGCCCGCCGGCTGGTACGTCAACACCCAGGCCGGTCTGCTCAGTGAGAGCGGCCTGACCTATCGCGATTCCGAGCCCGGCAACCGCATCGAAGACCTGGTCAATTCCTGGGGACCCTATGGCTATAACCCTGACATGGCTTGGGAGTATTTCGTGAAGGCCTGCGAGGAGTCCAATATCGACCCCGAAACCGCTGATATCGAGATTCTGTACGCCATCGACGATAACAGCCCCACCTGGAAGGCCTGCGCCGAGTATCTGGAGCAGCAGTGGCAGGATATCTTCAAGGGCCATATGCACATTAAGATTGTCACCTACGCCGGCATGTCCGCCACCGACTTTAAGAAGACCGGCGACGACAAGTGGGACTTCTCTCCCAACGACTGGGGCCGCGGCGCTTCCCGCACTTATCCCTACACCTGCTTCTACTATTACCGCAGCGCCTATTCCGGCTCTCCCAACAACTATTTCAACGAAGACTTTGAGGAACAGTACGATTATTGCGAATCCATCAAGACCGGCGATTACAACACCCTGCTGGAGGAAACCGCCAAGCTGGAAGAGATCTATCTTGAGCACGTCATCCAGTGCCCTGTGTTCCAGGATGTGAGCTTCTCCATGTTCTCCGACGATCTGGTGCTGCCCGTTCAGACCTATATCCCCGGGTTTGGCTGGGGCACCGTCTACGCCGACAAGAACGTCTGATCGCAGGATCGCAGGATCCTAACTTAACCGCGAGTCAAAAAGGGTGGGTTGCCGCGCTTGCGGTGACCCACCCCTCGTTTTTACACGAATAAAACATCTCGCTGTAAGCTGTGTGAATGCATCTCTGCAGAGGATAGGAGGATGCAATGTTCAAATACATTCTGTCGCGCATCGGCGCCATGCTGCTGACCCTGTTTCTCATCATGTCGCTGTCGTTCATGGTGGTCCGCCTGATGCCGATGTCGCTCTTTGAAAACCCGGAGACCGATCCGGAAATTCAAAGAAAGCTGGAGGACAAGTATCATTTGAACGATACGATCCCCGTCCAGTACTTCTATTTCATGAAGGACATCATCACCGACTTGAACTTCGGAATTTCCGTTAAGATCCGGCCCGGTCTGGATGTGTTCGGCATTCTTGTTTCCCGCCTGCCGCCCACGATCCTGATCAACTTTATCTCGTTGTTTATCTCGATCCCCTTAGGCTTGATATTCGGGACGATTGCGGCGCTCAACCGCAATACATGGATCGACCATGTGATCTCGGTGCTGGTCATCATATTCATCTCCGTGCCGTCCTTTATCTTCGGCTCGGTGCTGCAATATACGCTGACCTTTGCCCTGCCGATCTTCCCGACGCTTTACGATTCCCAGGCGGTGACCTTCGCGCAGAAGATGCACTCGCTTTGCCTGCCCATCGTGGCGCTGTCGCTTAACCCCACCGCCACCATCACCCGTTATCTGCGGGGCGAGCTGATCGAGAACATCTCTTCGGAATACCTGCTTCTGGCCCGCACCAAGGGTCTGACCAAGGCCCAGGCCATCGTGCGCCATGCTTTCCGCAACTCCCTGATTCCGATCTCCAACACGCTGATCGGCATGATCACCGGCATCATGGGCGGATCACTGGTCATTGAAAAGATGTTTGCCATTCCCGGCGAGGGCGGCCTGCTGGTCAAATCGATCTTTGCCGGCGACCACTTTTTGACCGTGGCGGTGCTGATCTTCTATTCGGCGGTGTCGCTGGTCACCATTTTGATCGTGGATTTGTCTTACGGTATTATTGACCCACGTGTCAGAGTAGGAGGCGGAAAAGCATGATCTACGACAGAAACAATTTGCCGGAAGAGCTTCTCAATCTGCCCGCTTCCGATTTTGAGGCCCTCTATCAAGAAGACATCAAGGATGAAAAATTCCAGACAAAGCCTGTGGGCTTTTTTAAGGACGCGGCCATCCGCCTGACCAAGAGCAAGGTCTCGATCATCGCATTTATCATCATCGGCATCATCATCATCCTGGCCGTTGTCGTTCCGCCCCTGTCGCCCTATGGCTTCAACGACCAGAACATCAGCGCAAAATATCTCCCTCCCAAAATGCCGATTGTGGAAAAGCTGGGCATCATGGACGGCACCCGCGTGCTCAAAAACCGCAAGGTTTCCGGTCTCAGCGATACCGACCGGTATCCCGAGGGCTCGATCATCGAATATTTCAACGTGGTCACCGCAAAGGGACAGGAGATGTGCGACGTTCGCGTGGACGCTTATATGCTGGCCGGCATGCCTGACGGCGAATACCATTGGTTTGGCACTGACTATCTGGGCCGCGACCTGCTGACCCGCCTGTTCAAGGGAGCCCGCATTTCGCTGCTCATCGCCTTTTTCTCGGTGCTCACCAATGTATTCATCGGCGTGGTCTACGGTGCCATCTCCGGTTACTACGGCGGCAAGGTGGATATCATCCTGACCCATTTTGCCGAGGTGCTGGACGGTATGCCCTACATCGTGGTGACCATTCTGTTTATGATTTTGTTCGGATCGGGTATGGTGTCCATCATTCTGGCGCTGACCATCACCGGCTGGATCGGCACCTCCCGCCTGATCCGCGCCCAGTTTTACCGCTTCAAGGGCCGGGAATATGTGCTGGCCGCCCGCACCCTGGGCGTGCCCGACAGGACGCTGATCTTCCGTCACATCCTGCCCAACTGCGTGGGCCCACTGATCACCCGCGCCATGATCGCCATTCCCGGCGCCATTTTTTCCGAATCCTTCCTGGCCTATCTGGGTTTGGGCATCAAGCCTCCCAATCCCTCTATCGGCGTGTTGCTGTCCGACGGCCAGTCCGTGCTGCTGCAGTATCCCTATCAGACTGTGTTTCCCGCGATCCTGATCTCTGTGCTGATGATCGCGTTCAACCTG
The DNA here is from genome assembly GCA_017455565.1 of Clostridia bacterium. GTDB lineage: Bacteria > Bacillota > Clostridia > Oscillospirales > Butyricicoccaceae > UBA4644. Next base: position 19,496 of record JAFSZV010000069.1, on the reverse strand, counting down.
TTCTCCAACGGTCTGCGTGACGCGCTTGACCCGACGAAACGCGGAGAGGAGTGACCGTATGGCTGAAACGATGAAAAAAGACGTGATCCTGTCCGTGCGGGATCTGCGGGTCAGCTTCCGCGCATACGGCGGTCTGGTGCAGGCCGTCCGGGGTGTCAGCTTTGACCTGTATCGAGGCGAAACGCTGGCCATTGTGGGCGAATCCGGCTCCGGCAAATCCGTCAGCATCAAGGCCGTCATGGGTATTTTGGCCAACAACGCCATCATTGAATCGGGCGAGATCCTTTATGACGGCAAGGACCTGACCAAGGTGAAGGAAGAGGACTTCCACGAGATCCGCGGCCACCGCATCGGTCTGATCTTTCAGGATCCGCTGTCGGCGCTCAACCCCATCATGAAGATCGGAAAGCAGATAACCGAGGTGCTCCGTCTGAAAAAGGGCGTCAGCAAGGCCGAGGCAAAGGAAAAGGCTCTGGAGTTGATGCGGGTCGTGGGCATCCCCGATGTAGAGCAGCGATTTGAACAGTATCCCTTCCAGTTTTCCGGCGGTATGCGGCAGCGCATCGTCATCGCCATCGCCTTGGCGGGCGATCCTGAGATCCTGATCTGCGACGAGCCCACTACCGCGCTGGACGTGACTGTACAGGCCAAGATCCTGGAGCAGATCAACCAGATCAAGAAAGACCGCAACCTGTCGGTCATCTTTATCACCCACGATCTGGGCGTGGTGGCAAATATGGCCGACCGGGTCAACGTGATGTATGCCGGCAAGATCGTGGAGACCGGCACCAGCGAGGAGATCTTTTTCGAGCCTGCCCATCCTTATACTTGGGCGCTTTTGTCCTCCATGCCCGACCTGCAGACCAAGGACCGGCTGAACGCCATTCCGGGCACGCCTCCCAACATGATCTTTCCCCCTAAGGGCGACGCCTTTGCGCCGCGCAATGCATGCGCCCTGAAGATCGATCATGAAAAAGAGCCGCCCATGTTCAAGATCACCGAAACGCACGCCGCCGCCACTTGGCTGCTGCATCCCATGGCCGCCGACAGCCATGTGGAGATGCCCGCCAGCCTGAAGGCCCGCATCGAGCGCATGAAAAGGAGTGGAGGATTAAATGGCTGAGTCTGAATACATTCTGGAAGTAAAAAACCTTTGCCAGCACTTCACCTCGGGCCGCGGCAGAAAAAAGCTGACGGTAAAGGCGGTGGACGACGTTACCTTCAGCGTCCGCCGGGCCGAGACCTTCGGGCTGGTGGGAGAATCCGGCTGCGGCAAGACCACTACCGGACGCACCGTCATCCGTCTGTATAATCCCACCAGCGGCCAGATGCTCTTTGACGGCCGGGATATCGCCGGCAGGATGAACCGCAAACTGCGGGAATATCTCACCTCCAACATCGCCATGATCTTTCAGGATCCCATCGAATCCCTCAACCCCAAGATGACCATCGAAGAGATCGTGGGCGAGGGTCTGAAGGTCCGCGGCAACCGCAACAAAGAGGACATCCGCCGCCAGGTGGTCCAGATGCTGAACAAGGTGGGCCTGGTGGAGGAGCACGCCACCCGCTATCCCCATGAATTTTCCGGAGGCCAACGGCAGCGCATCGGCATCGCCCGCGCCATCATCACCAATCCAAAAATGGTCATTGCCGACGAGCCGGTGTCGGCGCTGGACGTGTCGGTCCAGGCGCAGGTCATCAACCTGCTCAACGACCTGAAGGAGGAAATGGGCCTGACCATCCTGTTCATCGCCCATAATCTCTCAGTGGTCAAATATTTCTCTGACCGCATCGGCGTGATGTACTACGGCCATCTGGTGGAGGTGGCAAAGGGCGACGACCTGTATCAAAAGCCCCTGCATCCCTATACCCGGGCGCTTTTGTCGGCCATCCCCGAGCCAAACCCCCTTACCGAGCGCACCCGCGTCCGTATCGACTATGTGCCTGAGCGCGATCACGATTATTCCCTGGAGCACCCCTCTATGGTAGAGGTGGAGCCCGAGCATTTCGTCTATTGCTCGCCCTCGGAGCTGGAAAGATATCGGGAGATCATCCAAAATGCTTGATTTGTTGTTGAAAAACGGCACGATCTGCGATGGAACGGCAGCGTCGCCCTTTACGGGCGATGTTGCCATACATGGGGGAAAGATTCTGGAGATCGCTCCTTCCATCACCGCGGAATGTGCCCAAACGATAGACCTGTCCGGTCTGGTGGCGGCGCCGGCCTTTATCGACATGCATTCCCATTCCGACGCCTGGTTCCGGGTGGACGGCCGCTGCGAGGCCAAGCTCTATCAGGGCGTTGCCACCGAGATCGTGGGCCAGTGCGGGTCTTCCTGCTTTCCCCGCAGCGTCAGCCAGATGAGCGATATCCGGCGGGACACCGCCGCAGGCAGGCTGTCCCGCTGCGGCTCATATCAGGCCGCCAGCTTTGAAAAGCTCCGGCGCCTCCGCACCGGGGAAGATCAGATGTCCACCAATCTGGTGCAGATGGTGGGGCATAACGCCATCCGCCGCGGCGTGGTGGGGCTGGCAAGGCGGCCCGCGTGGGAAGACGAAATTAAGCTCTCGCGGTATTTGCTGGAGGAAAACCTCCGGCAGGGCTGCTGGGGCCTGACGCTGGGACTGGGCTATCTGCCCGGCCTGTTTGCCGACACGCGGGAGCTCAAGGCGCTGGCAAAAACCTGCTATGTTTACGACGTGCTGCTGGCCGTCCACATGCGGGACGAGGGCGAAGGGGTCTTTGCGGCGCTGGACGAGATGCTGGACATCGCCCGGGAAACCGGCGTGCGGCTGGAAATATCCCACCTCAAGCTGGGGGCCAAACGCGTGTGGGGGAAAGCCGAACAGCTTTACGGGCGCATCCTGCGCGCGAGGGAAGAGGGCCTGTCTGTTACGGCGGATATGTACCCCTATGAGGCCTGCTCCACCGGGCTTTCCAGCCGGCTGCCCGAATGGGCGCTGGCGGGCGGCGTCGAGCAGGCGGTGCGCCGTCTGCGCGGCGGCGAGACCCGGGAGCAGATCTTGGCGCTGTTCCGCGAAAAATATCCCTCGCGGGAAGACGGCGACCGCTTTTACATTGTAGGCACCGGCGGCCGCTGCCCCGAGCTCGACGGCAAGACCGTGGGCCAGCTCAGCGAGGAATGGGGCATTCCCGTTCCCGAAGCCATGATCGAAACCCTCATCCGCACCGGCTGCGAGGACGACTGCATCATCTTCAACATGGACCCGCGGGATGTAGAATATCTGCTGCGGCAGCCGGACATCGCCATCGGCTCCGACGCCTCCTGCCGCCCCTTCGACCCCGCCAAAAGCGACGGGAAGCCCCATCCCCGCACCTTCGGCACGTTCCCGCGCTTTTTGCGGCTGTGCCGGGAAAAAAGGCTGTGTTCCATGGAGCAGGCGGTTCACCGCATTACCCAGCTTCCCGCGCAAATCGTCGGCCTCACCGACCGGGGCGTGCTCAAGCCCGACATGACGGCGGACATCACGATTTTTGACTGGAACACCGTTTCCGACACCGCAACCTATGATAATCCGTTCCAAAAGCCCGTCGGTATCCGTCATGTGATTCTTAACGGGCAGTTTGCCCTGCTTGACGGCAGGCAGACTCAGGCCCGTCTGGGGGATTATCTCAAAAAGCGCTGTGATTGATTACGCAGAAAAAAAGCCCGCTGAACGTCTGTTCAGCGGGCTTTGATCGGCTTTTACGGCGTATTCTCCCGCAGCCAGTCGGCCCACAGGGCGTAATACTTTCCGTAGGGATGGGTGTCGTCGAAGGTATAGGAGGCGATGAGATTTCCCTCTTCGTCGCAGAAAATGGGGTTGACATCCAGATAAAAGACGGTAGAGCCGTCGGCATAGGCGGAAAGGTAATCGTTGAGCTGGACGATGCGGGGATTGTTGATGACCTTATCGGTGTCCGAACGCTTTTTCCCCACATGGAGATTGGCCTGCACGATGAGATATGCGTCGGGCTGGAGGCCGCGGATCCAGTTGAGCAGGTCGCCGTAAACGCCGGAAGTCCCTTCCAGGTTATAGCCCAGCTCGTTGATGCCCAGCATGATAAAGATCCGGTCGTACTGGTGCCCGGTAAGGACATCCTCCAGCAGCGTACCCTTTTCCCAAGCGCCGATGCTGCTCTCTTTCTGACGGACGGTATAAACGTCCATGCCGGTGGTACAGAAAAAGTCGGCCTCGGTGATGCCGGAATACTTTGCGATGCCAACCGTGCGGGAGTCACCGATGAACAGGGCATTTTCAAAGGGATTTTCCGGCTTGACGGGCGGGTCAGGTTCCGGATCGGGCTCGGGAGCCGGCGGAAGCTCCGGCAGCGGCGGGTCGTCTTCCACGGGGGTCTGACGCTGCTCCGGACCGGGCCCCGCGGGATCGGAGGGCACAGGATCCCCTTCTACGGGCGGTGCGTCAGGCAGCGGATCGGGCGAGGAAAAACCCGCGATCTGCGGCGTGGGATCTTCTTCCGCAGGGAGATAGATCGCTTTGAGCGTGTCGACAAGCCCCATCTCCTTCCAGAGAAAGGGCGACGCCACAGCCACGGTGAGCATTAGCAGAAGCAAAAACGGATAATGAAGCAGTTTTTTCATACAGTCACCTGACGTTTAAAAGCGGAAATAGAGGAAGGGATCGTTGAGACCCCGGTACAGGCAGTAAACGGCGCCCCAGAAAACCGCCAGCAGCAACACTGCCGCCAGCGGCGTGCGCTCGATCTTCTTCCAGATCTTTTTGGGATAGGGCGTGCAGAACAGCAGGCAGACCAGCAGCATTACGCCAAAGGACTTGCCCTGCTCGATCCAGTCGCCCGCCATCAGGCCGAAAAAGCGTCCGGTGACCGGAAACAGGCGGCTGAAATATATGCCAAGCTGATGAAAATCGGTGATAGCAAACAGCATCCACGAAAGGGGAATGGTGAAAAACATATAGAGATGCCCCAAAAACGGCTTGCGCTCCAGTGCACGCCGCAGGCCCTTGCGCTCAATGAACAGCAGCAGGAACAGGAGCAGTCCCCAGAGGATAAAGTTCCAGCTTGCACCGTGCCAGAAGCCGGTGAGCAGCCAGACGATCAGCAGGTTCCGCACCGTCGTGCCCTCGCCCCGGCGGTTACCGCCCAAGGGGATGTAAACATATTCCCGAAACCAGGAACCCAGCGTGATGTGCCACCGTCGCCAAAACTCCGTCATGCTCAGCGAGAGATAGGGGTCGCGGAAGTTTTCCGGCAGGTCAAAGCCCATCACTTGCCCCAGCCCCATGGCCATCAGCGAATAGCCGTAAAAGTCAAAATAGATCTGGAAGCTATAGGCGGCGGCACCCATCCACGCCAGCGGCGTGGAGATGCTCTCGAAACCAACGGCGGCGATATCGCTCCACAGCGCGCCTACGTTGTTGGCCAGCAGCACCTTGAAGCCCAGACCCAGCGTAAACAGCCGCAGGCCGCGATCCACCCGGGCCATCGAGGTCGTGCGGGAGCGGAGCTGATGCGCCACCGTGTTGTATTGCACAATGGGGCCGGCGATAAGCTGTGGAAACATGCAGAGATAGGCGCCCAGCCGGATCAAAGACCGCTCGGGCGGAACAACCTGGCGGTAGGTGTCGATGAGATACGAGGCGATCTGAAAGGTGTAAAAGCTGATGCCGATGGGCAGGATCAGATTCCAGGTGCGGACAGTGGTATGATGGGTGAAAAGCCCCGCCAGCAAGGAAACATTGTCCCAGAAAAAACCGGCGTATTTGAACAGGAGCAGCCAGGCAAAGTCATAGACCAGCCCCAGAACCAGCCACAGCCGGCGGTGGGGCTTTCCAGGCGCCAGACGCAGGCCAACGGCCCAGTTGACCAGGAAAGTGACCGGCAGAAGCAGGATATAAAGCGGCGTTTCCCACGCGCCGTATGCGTAAAAGGCCAGACTCCCAAGCAGTAAAGCAGCATTCTTTGCTTTTTCCGGCAGAAGAGCATAGATCAGGAAAAACAGAGGCAAAAAGACGAAAATAAACGGAAGACTGCTGAAAACCACGAATATCCCCCTAAACAGAAGTCAGAGAATCAGCGCAGAAAAGCCGCCGTGACACAGACGGCTTTTTCCACGGAAAGGGTCACGGTGACGCTATTTTCCGCGGCGGAGACCTGCGGCGTGACCAGTGCGCCGGCGGGAAGCTGCCTATGGTAATCGGCGGCAAAGCCGGAAAAGGAAAACCCTTCAGGCAGATATCGGGTGCACAGCCCGATGGCGCGGACGTTGTTGCAGTGGCAGTTGGTGTCCAGCAGCTCCGCCGTCACGGGGAAGACAGGCATTTCCGGTCCTTCGGCGGGGGAAAGCCGGCGGGGAAGTCCCTCCAGCGGCGGCAGATTGGCGAGCTCCAGATAGCTTTCGCAGCCGGAGGCGGCAGGAAGGGGCTTTTGCGAGACTTTATCGCACAAAACCCACAGTGCGTCGCCTTCTGCCAGAAGCGCGCCGGCTTCGCCGCGCAGCCCATAGCGGCGGTTGAGCATCGACATCCGGCAGGCATAGGCCCGGGTCTCGACGGTGACAGACGCGCCGACTTCGGGAAGCGGGGCCAAAAGTCGCAGCCGCCAGCGGGAGAGCAGCCAGCCCTGCCTGCGGGCATTCAGCACGGAAAGCCCAAGCCCGGCGTCTTCTCCGTGAAAGGTGCCGCAGTCCTGAAACAGATCCAGAAGCGCCGTCAGCGAAAGCCGCCGGTTGGGCGCAAGCTGACTGTAGCCCACGCGGGTCTTTATCGTATACATCCCAATCCTCCCAAGCGGTCAAAAAACAAATCATTACAATTTTTAGTATAGCATAATCAAACGCGCCCTGCAAGGGGCGCGCTTTGAAAAATGAGAAGTTCGCTTGTAACCTGCCCTATAATAAAAAGACGGCGGTTCGCACGCTCAGAGCCTGCGGACAGCGCTTTCCGCGGGATGCTCTACCGTGGGAGCGGAAGTGCTTCGCCGTCCGGTCTCCGGCAGCGTCGCGGGGCGGTTTTCCGGCTGAAATTCCGTCATGTTCGCCCAGAAGCGCATGGGCATATGGGTCATGCGGCATTTCGGATTGGCGCGGCCCTCAATGCCGACGGCATCGTAAAACCGTGTCCACAGCCGCCGGTAAAACAGCTCCCGCTCCGATGGCGCGGGAAGTTGGGCCTGCTCCATGGGCAGGATCATGCTCTGCCCGCCGCTGCACACCAGCGCCAGCTTTCGGGTCTGGTCAAAGATCAAAAAGCTCTGTTCGGGCATCCGAATCTGAAAATGCCGCCCCAGCAGAGGGAGCACGTGATTTTTCGGGGCGATCTCGGCAGCCAGTGCGCCGCCGTATTCCGAAAAGCGGACAAAGCCCTTGAACAGGTGCGCTTCGCCGGAAACGTTCCGCGCGGCGGCGATCACCTTGTGGACGCAGGGCTCGGCGAGCATTCGCATCACGGCCGAGCCATTTTGATAGCCCAGCCGGAGAAAGGCAAGGATTGCAGCTTCCTTTTCCTCCATACACGAGAGAAAAGCCAGCTCCACACAGGAAAGTGCGTCAGTGCCCAGCTTCGCGGGGATCGAGCGGAGCACGCGCGCGGCCTTTTCCGCCTCTGTGGGCACAAAGACGGTTTTGAGAAAGGTCGCCTGATTGCCCCCGTCCGAAAAAATGAAAAGGGGATCCTCACGTTGATAAAAGGCGCGGAAAACGCAGCAAAGCATTCCCTCAAAGCTGCCGTCGTATTGATAGACTACATCTGTCCGGTCAGACATGCTCTCACATCCTCCATGGTGGGATCGAAAAGGCTCAGTTGGTCGGCTTTTTCCATGACATCCAGCGCGGCATCGCTCAACAGCGCCCGCAAAATGGCGCCGTGGGTCATCGCGATGCCCGGAAAGGCCCTGCCCTTGCAGAGTGTAAAGTACTTTGCCCGTTTCAAAACGACCCCCAGTTTTTTCAATCCGTCAAAGTCCAGCGCCCCCGCCCTGCGAGCTTTCACAATGCGCTGGGCGCTTTTGACGCCGATCCCCGGCACCCGCAAAAGGATCTCATAGTCGGCCTTGTTGACCTCCACGGGAAATTGCGCTGTGTGCCGCAGGGCCCAGTCGCATTTCGGGTCAAGGTAGGGATTTAAATTGGGATGATCCTCGTCCAGCAACTCAGAGGCGTCAAACTGATAAAACCGCATGAGCCAGTCGGCCTGATAGAGCCGGTGTTCCCGCAGAAGGGGCGGTTTGGCGTCCAGCGCGGGCAGATGCCTGCCCTCGGCCACGGGAAGATAGGCCGAGAAAAAGACCCGCTTGAGGGAATATTTCTCATAAAGCGCCGAAGAGAGCCGCAGGATCTGAAGATCGCTTTCCGGCGTGGCGCCCACGATCATCTGGGTGCTCTGCCCCGCGGGGGCGAAGCGAGGCGCGTGGCGATAGCGGATGATCTCCTGTTTCCCCTGGGCGATGCCGTCCCGCAGAAAGCCCATGGGGGCCAGAATGTCCTGTCTGCTTTTGTCGGGGGCCAGAAGAGCCAGGCTCTGTCGCGAGGGCAGCTCGATATTGACGCTCATCCGGTCGGCAAACAGTGCCAGCGCCTGTAGCAGCTCCGGGCTGGCCCCGGGGATGGCTTTCGCGTGGATATAGCCGTAAAAGCGATATTCTACCCGCAGAATGCGCAGGGTCTCCAGCATGAGCTCGCAGGTGTGGTCGGGGCTCTGCACCACGCCGCTGGAGAGAAAAAGGCCCTCAATATAATTCCTTCGGTAAAACTGCATGGTCAGATCGGCCAGTTCCCGGGGTGTAAACGTGGCGCGGGCCGTATCGTTACTGCGACGGTTGACGCAGTAGCTGCAATCGTAGCAGCAGGCATTGCTTTGCAGCACCTTGAGCAGGGTGATGCAGCGGCCGTCGGCGGCGAAACTGTGGCAGCAGCCGCAGGCCATGGTGGCGCCCAGCCCGCCCGGGCGGGAGGTCCGGTCCACGCCGCTGGAGGTGCAGGCGGCGTCGTATTTCGCGGCGTCGGCCAGAATGGTCAATTTTTCCATCAGATCCACAGCTTCACCCACCTTTAAAATAGAACATCTGTTCGAAAATATAATAGCACGGTTTGTTTCAAATTGCAAGTTTTTTTAGGATCTTTTTCCGCACACAAAAAAGCAGGCAGCACCGCAAACGCGGCGCTGCCTGGCGGAGAAAAGCAGATTCCCTTTACAGCTTTTGATCTTTAGCAATCGGTTTGGTCTGTATAACCCCGTCGCACAGCACATCGAAATCCAGGAACGCACCGTCCTGCAAAATCAGCGTCCCCACGGCGTAAAGCGTGATCGCCTGAAAGCGTTCCTCCGGAACGGCAAAGGTCTTCTCCTGCCCGTCGTAGGCAAAAGTGATCATGTGGCGCACATGGGGTATCGAGGCGGGGTAGCGGGGATCGGGGCCGATGTCCTGATATTTGCCGGTTACGCGGGCCTCGTGTATCTCCGGCGGAAACAGCTCGTTATCCTGCTCCATGGCGGCCTCCTGAGCCGCCTTTTCCGCGGTAAAGCTGCGTCTGGCGGCGCGGAACAGCCGGGTCAGACAGACCAGAAGCAGAATGGCGGCAAGCGGGATCAGCAAAAAGGGCAGCAGCCGTGCGAAAACGGCTGCTGGGACAAAAAAACAAATGCGCATGAAAAATCCTCCTTTTCGGCTGCAAAAGCGGCGGATCGTTTTTTTTTTTTATCATGGATCCCTCCGAAAAAGCCAGCAATGATTTGTTGCGCGGGGGAAAACGCTTTGTTGCGCTGAATATTTTCATTCCGTGCATAAAATTCTTGGAAAACAAAGGCAATTTTGTTGACAAGCGGCCGTCGGATACGCTACAATAGAAAAGGCAATTCGCCGTTTGTCTGTTCCGCTTCGGGAGAGGCGGGCGCACTTGAGGATTACGGGAGGTCTTATGAAAGGAATTTGCGTTCGAAGCGAGATCGGTCCCCTGAAAAAAGTGATGCTGCACCGCCCCGGGAAAGAGCTTCTGCATCTGATACCCGACCGGCTTTCGGAGCTTTTGTTTGACGACATCCCCTTTTTGAAGATCGCGCAGCGGGAGCACGACGCCTTTGCCGCCGTCCTTCGGGAAAACGGCGCTGAGGTAGTCTATCTGGAGGACCTGATGACCGAGGTGCTGGAAAAGCGCCCCGAACTGGTAAAGCCCTTTTTGTATCAGTGGCTCACCGAGGGCGATATCAGAACAGCCAAATGGCAGAATAAGCTCTATCACTATATGACCGAGCGGTATCAGGGCAAGGCGCTGGTGGAAAAGACCATGGAGGGCATCGCCATGCAGGAGCTGGGCAATGTGTCCGCCGAGTCGCTGCAGGACAGAATCGCCCCCATGGACGATCTTCTGGTGGATCCCATGCCCAATCTGTATTTTACCCGCGATCCCTTTTCCTCTGTCGGCACTGGAGCCCTGCTGAACAGAATGTACTATCCCACCCGCTGCCGCGAGACCATCTACGCGGATTATATTTTCCGTTATCATCCTGATTTCGCGGGACAGGTCAAGCTGTATTACAACCGCGACCTGCACGCCACCATCGAGGGCGGCGACGTGCTCAATCTGACGGCCGACACCCTGGCCATCGGCATCTCGCAGCGCACCTCGCCCGACGGCATCGAGATTGCCGCACGCAATCTGTTCCGATCTCCCGAGACGCAGATCCGCACCGTACTGGCCTTCGATATCCCGTCCTGCCGGGCCTTTATGCATCTCGACACCGTGTTCACCCAGATCGACGTGGACAAATACACTGTCCATCCCGCCATTCTGGGCCCGCTGACCGTTTATGAGATCACGCCTGGTCCAAAAGATGCCGACGAGCTGCGGATCCGCCGGATCGACGCGGATCTGGAGCACATTCTGGAACAATATACACACGTGGATAAGGTGGAACTGATCCAGTGCGGCGGCGGCGACCCCATCGCTGCGGCCCGGGAGCAGTGGAACGACGGCTCCAACACCCTGTGCATCGCGCCGGGCAAGATCGTGGTTTATGAGCGAAACGACATCACCAACGCCGTCTTGCGGGACAAGGGGATCCAAGTGCTGGAGATCCCGTCGTCCGAGCTGTCCCGAGGGCGGGGCGGTCCTCGCTGCATGTCCATGCCGCTGGTCCGCGGCGAATGATTTAAAACGGCAATTATTTTTGATCCATTATTATCTATTAGGAGGAAAACAACTATGGGACTGAACATCAGAGGAAGAAGCTTTCTCACGCTGCTGGACTTTACGCCGGAGGAGATCAACTATCTGCTGGATCTGTCCGCTGAGTTCAAGCGGATGAAGTACAACGGCGTGGAGCATAAGTGGCTTACCGACAAGCAGGTCGTCCTGCTGTTCGAAAAGACCTCTACCCGCACCCGCTGCGCCTTTGAAGTGGGCGCCCGCGATCTGGGCATGGGGGTGACCTTCCTGGATCCCAATTCTTCGCAGATGGGCAAAAAAGAGTCTCTGGCCGACACCGCCAAGGTGCTGGGCCGTATGTACGACGGCATCGAATACCGCGGCTTCAAGCAGTCAGTGGTGGAGGATCTGGCCAAATATTCCGGTGTCCCTGTGTGGAATGGCCTCACCGACGATTTCCATCCCACCCAGATGCTGGCCGACATCCTTACCGTAAAGGAAGAGTTCGGTGATGTGCGCGGCCGGAAGCTGACCTTCTTCGGCGACGCCCGCAACAACGTGGCCAATTCGCTGATGGTGGTCTGCGCCAAGCTGGGCATGCATTTCTGCGCCTGCGGCCCCAAGGAGCTGATGCCCGCCGAGGCGCTTGTTGAAAAGTGCCGCGCCGTTGCCGCTGAGACCGGCGCCGTGCTGGAGTTCACCAGCGATGTGGCCCAGGGCGCCAAGGACTGCGATGTTCTGTACACCGACATCTGGCTGTCCATGGGCGAGCCCACCGAGCTGTGGGAGAAGCGCATCAAGCTGCTGCTGCCCTATCAGGTCAATCAGAAGGCGATGGATATGGCAAAGCCCACCGCCATCTTTATGCACTGCCTGCCCTCTTTCCACGACCGTGAGACCACCGTGGGCGAGGACATCTATCAGAAATTTGGCTTGGAGGCCATGGAAGTCACCGACGACGTCTTCCTGGGCAAGCAGGCCCGCCAGTTCCAGGAGGCCGAGAACCGCATGCACACCATCAAGGCGGTCATGTACGCCACGTTGAAATAGCGCCTATGGCAGAACGGATTGTTGTGGCGCTGGGCGGCAACGCGCTGGGCAAGACCCCAGAGCAGCAGCTTGAACTGGCGAAGAACACTGCCAGACCCATCGCGGATCTGGTAGAAAAGGGCTACGAGGTCATCATCGGCCACGGCAACGGCCCCCAGGTGGGTATGATCAACCTGGCTATGGAGTTTTCTGCCAACCGGGGCGGCAATACGCCGTATATGCCGTTTTCCGAGTGCGGCGCCATGACGCAGGGTTATATCGGCTATCACCTGCAGCAGGCCATCCGGCAGGAGCTGGAGCGCCGAGGCATCCGCAAGGAATGCGTCACCGTGGTCACACAGGTGGTAGTGGATGAAAACGATCCCAGTTTTCAACATCCCACCAAGCCCGTGGGCAGCTTCTATACCAAAGAAGAGGCGGAGACCATTGCTGCGGAAAAGGGCTTCGTCTTTGTGGAAGACGCCGGACGCGGTTATCGCCGCGTAGTGCCCTCTCCCATTCCCAAGCGCATCGTGGAGCGCCGGGCGGTGGAGCAGCTGGTAGAAGCAGGCGACGTGGTCATCACCGTGGGCGGTGGCGGCATCCCTGTGGTGGAGACAGCCGAAGGACTGGAGGGCGTGGCCGCCGTCATCGACAAGGACCGCGCCAGCGCGCTGCTGGCACGCGATATCAAGGCCGACCGCCTGATTATCCTTACCACCGTAGACCGGGTGTATGTCAATTACAATACGCCCGATCAGCGGGAGCTTGCCGCGATGACGCTGGACGATTGCGGGCGGTATATCGAGGAAAAGCAGTTTGCCCCCGGCAGCATGTTGCCCAAGGTGGAATCCTGTATGGAGTTCGTGCGCGACAGCGCCCCCGGCGCCACCGCGCTCATCACCTCGCTTTCCCGCGCCGCCGAGGCGCTGGAAGGGAAGACTGGAACCCTTATCACCAAATAAGCCCTTATTTTTACGAAACAAGCGCGTATGCTGCGGCATGCGCGCTTGTTTTTTAATTTTGACTTGACAATATTCCACTTATGGAATATTATATAACAAGTGGAATATGAAAGGAGCGGAAACTATGCTGAAACACGGCATTTTGGGCCTTTTGAATTACCATGATATGACGGGTTACGAGATCCGGGGCGTATTCCGGGATTCCCTCAGCTTCTTCTGGCAGGCGCAGACCAGTCAGATCTACCGGGAGTTGAAGGATCTGAAGACCCGCGGCTGGGTCACGGACGTCACCGTTCCGCAGCAGGGAAGGCCGAATAAAAACGTCTTTTCCGTCACCGAGGCGGGCCGGGAAGAGCTTCGCCGCTGGCTGCGGGAAGAAACGTTCGAGCTGGGGAACAGCCCGCTGCTCATGCGGACCTTTTTCCGCGGCGAGCTTTCGCCGGAGGAGAACATCCGCTGGTTTCAGGCGATGCACGCCTTTGCGCTGCAGGCGCTGGAGGAAATGAAGCGTCCGCCCGCCACCGCCGCGGCCTATGAGCAGATCATTGACAATCCGCAGCGCGCAGTCTATTGGAGCATGACTATCGAATACGGCGTTCTTTATTTGGATATGCTCCGCCGGTGGAGCGAATCCTGCATCAAACGACTGGAGGAAGTAAGTCATGAAAATCCTGCTGATTAACGGAAGCCCCAAGGGGAGTGCCAGCAATTCCCTGCGCCTGTCCCAGGCATTTCTGAAAGGCTTCCGATCCGCCGTGCCCGAGGCGGAGGTCGAACGGGTCGATCTATGCGATAAAACCATTCAGCCTTGCCGCGGATGCTTCTGCTGTTGGAACAAGACGCCCGGCCGCTGCGTCATCGACGACGACATGGCGGAGATCCTGGAGAAGCGGATCCAAGCTGACCTGGTGGTGTGGAGCTTCCCGCTCTATTTCTTCAACGTGCCCGGCCCGCTGAAAAACTTTATCGACCGCCAGCTTCCCATGGTGCTGCCCTTTATGGAGGATCGCGCCGACGGCGTGGGCAGCGGCAGCCATCCTGCTCGCTATGACCTTGGCAACCAGAAAAACGTGATCGTTTCCACCTGCGGCTTTTATTCCGCCGAGAAGAATTACGACAGCGTCTGCTCGATGTTTGATCATTTCTGCGGAAAGGGCAGATACGAGACGATCTTTTGCGGTCAGGGCGAGCTGTTCCGCGTCAAGGAGCTTTCCGAGCGGACGGGCGAGTATCTGGCTCTTTGCCGCAAGGCCGGGCAGGAATATGCAGGAGGCGGGATCACGCCCGAAACAAAAGCGCAGCTTTCCCAACTGCTGTTTCCGAAAGAGACCTTCGAGGCCATGGCCGACGCCAGCTGGGGCGTGGACCGGAAGACCGGGGAAAAGGAGCCTGAGGCGCTGTCCTTCACCCGCCAGATGGCTGCCCTGTATAACAAAAACAGCTACGACGGCAAAGAACGCGTGCTGGAGATGCACTATACCGATCTGGACGAGACCTATCAGATCCTGCTGGAAAAAGACGGGAGCCGGGTGTGCTCGGGGCAGGAGAAGCCCTATACCACCAGGGTCGAAACGCCGTTTTCTGTCTGGCAGCAGATCGCCGCAGGCGAGATCCGCGGCGACGCCGCGCTGATGGAGGGGAAATACCGGGTCAAGGGCGACTTTGATATGATGCTCAAATGGGACCGCTATTTCGGCGCGTCTGCCGCGCAGACCGGCGCCCCGGTCAAGAATAAGGGCGGGAAAAAGCCGCCGAAGCTCCTGTTTCTGCTGCTCTGCTGGACGGCGCTGTTCACCGGCATTTCCGTCGATCCCCACAGGGGCGCATTCGCGGCGCTGGCATTCATCGCGCTGCTTTCCGTTTTGACGATCCGGCATGAACGGACCGTTTACGACACCCTGACGAGCGCCGTCACGGCGGTCCTCTGCGGACTGGCGCTGTTCACCGGAAAGGGCGAGCTCACGGTCTTCATCGGCTACCTGATTTTTGGCCTGCTGTGGCTGGGCTCCTGCTTCACCAAGGAGCCGCTGTGCGCGGCCTACGTCAAATACGGTTACGGCGGCGACGACGCGCTGCAAAACCCGATTTTCATGAAGACGAACCGCATCCTTGCCGCAGGGTGGGGGATCCTGTTTGTGCTCGCCGGTATTGCGAAGCCCCTTTTGCAGCGCGACGGACGGGCCGATCTGGGGCAGATTATCCTTTATGTGCTCATGGCGCTCATGGGTATATTCACCGCGTGGTTCCAAAAATGGTATCCCGCCCATGTGGCGGCGGGAAAAAATAAAACAGACAAAGCTAAGATCCTTACGATCATCGGCATAGCAGCAATGATCCTGCTTACCGCGATCAAGGCGGCAACGTCGTCGCAGCTTGCCGCCAATGCGCTGATTATCGTCGGCCTGGCATTCTTCTTCGTTGTGGAAGCTGTGGCGAAAACGCCGGACGCCGAATCGGGCCTGCGCTTCAAGACCTTTTTTGCGGATCTGAAAAAGCCGGGCGTAATCCTGCTGATCCTGATTCTGCTCGCACTGATGCCCGTCGAGATGCTGCTGAGCAAGCTTCTGGTGGGCAGCGCCTACGTAGACCATGTGCTGGGGCGGACCAACCTCGCGACAATGAGCCTCTCGACGCTGCTGATCGATCAGATTTTCGTGGTGCTCGGCGAAGAAATCGCATTTCGCGGCTTCTTTTTGGGCAAGGGCATGAAGCAATTTCCGTTCTGGCCGGTGGCGATCCTTTCTGCCGTTGTCTTTTCGGCGGCACATTTTGCCGCGGGCGAGGCGGTCATTGTGGCATGGGATCTGGGCTGGATCTTTATCGACGCGCTGCTCTTCGCTCTGCTTTATCGCAAAACGAACAACTGTCTGATCAGCTGCATCCCGCATTTTCTGAACAACGTGCTCGGCCTGTTCCTTGTGCCGATCCTGTTTGGATAATGCTGCGGCGTACAGGTGTGATGTGCCGAAATAACAGGAAAAGCGCTGCGAAAGCAGCGCTTTTTTGTAAAACAGGGAACACAGCAGAGCTGTCCTCACAAACCGATTCACCCGCCAAAGACGGAATCACAATATTGATTCCATTGGAGCTCATATTGCTCGTGAGACAGCAGTTTCATATGTCGAGGGCATGTGATTCCGCGTTTTTGCGCTTCCCGCACAAAAGTCCATATATAATCATCTGTTTCGGAAACCACCGCGCAAACGCTGTCATAGCCCCGTTTCGCGCCAGATACAAGCGGGTATGTCCGTCCAGCGAAACAAAGCGGCCCTCCCATGGCAGTACCTGGATCACAATATCGTCTGCATGGTGCACAAACGTTTTTACCGCCCGCAGCTTTTCTTCATCAACAAAAAACTGGGATGGCTGGATCCCGTCCAGCCCCACCGTCAGCAGTTCGACCCGGTCGTATTCCGCAAGCCGCTCTCCCCGCTGATCGAGGTAGCGCGTGATATGCGGCGCATGAAAGCGAAAGGTCTCGATCAACTCCCGAAACGCAGCCGGATCCGCGCCCCGCACGATGGCGGTATCGCGTCCGACGATCTCGATTTCATACGGGTTGCCCGCGATCCAATACGCCCCGTGCTGGTTCAGCACCGTTTGCGAAAACCGGTCGTCGGAATAGGCGTCGATCCTTTGAATGTCCACTGCGTCAACCCCTTTCAAACCCGCGTGCCGCAGGCGGAATGATTGTTACTGCGGCAGCGCTTCGCCGCCGGGAGCCAGCGTCCATTGGACCACGTCGCGGTTTCCCTTTTTGACGCCGCTTTGGATCAACTGCCCTGTTTGACTGTCGTACCAGTACAGCCCCGTCCACGCCCAGGAAAACATGGTGAGCACCATGCTGACCCTGATGCAGGAATAGACCGTCCCGTTAACGGTGACGTCCTCTGTGCCGACCTTCTTCGCCGCAAACTCTCCCAGCGACATCGCTCCGCGGTTGTCGCCCGTGCCGATGGAATAGAAGAGGATTTCGTCCAGCTTGGAATTGCAGAACGCCGGCAGGCTCAGATCCATCATCTGGAACCAAAGACCCTCGCCGATTTTGAAGCTCTTGTCCTGCTTCTTGCCCTTAAAGGTCCCCTTCAGGGAGATGATCCCGTTTTCTCTGCGGGCGTCGAGCTCGGTGCTGTCGGCGGGGCGGGAATAGTGCCATTCCACAGCCGACAGATTCTTTTCCGTCCGGAAGGTTTCCTCGGCCCACGGCTTGCCGTCCCGGAGGCTGACCTGGGTGATCACGCCCTCTTCCGCATAGCGCTCATAGCTGATCCTGCGGCGCTCGGTCCCGTCGGTGCTGACGTATTCCGCTGCGCGCAGACCCTCGGGCAGCATATATTCGGGAAGATCAAAGGATTGGATGGGTTTGTTGGAATACACGATTTCTCCCTTTCGAAACACCTTGTCGATAAACTTGATATTGGAAATATTTTCGGCCGGATCCTCACTCAGCAGGATCAGATCGGCCTCCATGCCGGCCTTGACGAGGCCCTTTCTGTCCGCGATGCCAAGATGCTCCGCACCGTTTTTTGTGGCAAGAACGATGGCCTGCATGGGGGTCAGACCCGCCTCTGCATAATACTCCAGCTCCCGGTGCTCCACGGCTCCCGTCATGGATTCCAGCATGTTGTCCGTGCCCATGGCAATGGGGATGCCGGCGTCATACAGCACCTTGAGATTGTGAAGGCTGCGGGTCAGCTTCGCAGGATCCTTTTCATAAGTCATGGCGTTGACGGTAGGTACAAAGCGCGCGCCCGACTGCTTCCAAAGTGCGACGATGGGATCGTCCGGCTGGATCTCCACGTCCAGGATCCCGTGCTCGATGCCGTAAATACCCGCTTCCAGCAGCTCCTTTACGTCGTCGTAGTAGTAAACGTGAGCGGTGGCGTTCAGCCCGTTTTCTCTGCCTTCGCGGATGATCTGCCGCATCAGCGCTTTGTCGATCTTGCGGATCGTGAGCTTTTGATCAAAATACCAGTAATCGCCGCCCTGATAGGTGAACTTCAGAAAGTCCACGCCTGCCGCTTTGAGCTCCCGGATCCCTGCCGAGACCTGCTCGGGCGTGGACACCTCGATGGCCATTTCCGCTCTTGCCCACGGGCTGTTGGAGCCCAGTGTGTTGGCGGGGTGCCCGTCGGGGGCGGTGAAGTTCGGACCGACGGCCAGCAGCTCGGGCCCCGTGATCTCGCCGGACCGCAGCTTGTCGCGAAGCTTGTAAATGAAGTGCTTGGGCGCGTCCAGATCCTTGATCGTCGTAATGCCGTAGGGAAGCACGGCTTCGCTGAAGATCCGGGGAATTTTTTCATTGAGAAAAGCGTCGCTCTCCTCTTCGCTGCGGCAGCTGAATCCGCCCTGAATGTGGACGTGACTGTCGATCAGACCGGGCATCAGGGTCTTGCCGGCGCCGTCGATCACCTGAGCGGTCTTGATACGGATGGGCTGAGAGGAGATCTGCCGAATCACGCCGCCCTTGACGTAAACATATTGGTGCTGCGCCTCGGATCCGTCGCCGACGATCACATGCACGTCCTGGATCAGATATTCGCCCTTTTTGCCCTTTTTGGGGCGGGTGAGGAATTTGATCAGAATAAACGCGACGATCGCGGCCCCGAGAAGCATTTGAATCAATCCGATCAGCGGAATTCCGAATACAACAGGCATACAGATTCCTCCTTCGCTTATTTCTGAAATACTTTATCGGCAAAGTCGGAAAACTGATTTTTGGGCGGGATCGCCATCCCGCGCATCTTGTCGCCGAGAATGATCAGCGTGTCGCCGGGGTTGATGTCAAATACCTCTCTCGCCTCTTTGGGCAGAACGATCTGTCCCTTTGTTCCTACGGTGACTGTCCAGGCGAATTTTCCTTCTGGCTTATCCATTGCCATTCTCCTTTCGAAAGAGTGTTTTGTTAAACTTTTCATACTTATCATACTAGGCGTGAATGGGCTTGTCAAGCATATTTTTCAAAAATCTGCCGCTTTGGGAAAGCAGATACAGAAAAACCCCGCCACCTGCGGTGACGGGGGGAGCGCAAAGGGACAGAACCGGCCGCCGACGCCGGGAATTTCTGCATAGAGCATTGAAGAGCTGATACGGTGCTGCCAAAAAGCAAGAAAAAACCTCTTTTGCCTTGGCAGACAAAAGAGGTTTCTTTCATGTCTAAGAGCGCCATAATGATACGTAAACCTTATTAAAAGCGCCATAATGATACACGCTTGTCATCCCGACAAATTTGAATTTGTCAAATACAATTATTTGATGTCGATCCAGATACCTGTATCATGAATTGACGCATCTTCTACACTTCTGTAAAATTTTTGCGCTTCATCGTTATTTGCCATTAAGGCAATCAGTACGCCCGCTCCTTGTTTTTTGCATTCTT
>JAFSZV010000068.1 GCA_017455565.1 Clostridia bacterium | reverse complement strand
TGACGCCATCTCCCTCTCACTTCTCAGGCCAGCGTTCTGCGGTGGCTTTTTTGTGTTGTTCTTTTTTCCTACCTGCTGCCTACAAATTTTCTTCCGGTCATGTCCTGTTTGGGGCTTGACTTTTTATTTGCAGGCTTTCTTTTCCAGAATATGATACCCTTTCCCGCGGCAAAAGTCAACGAAGCGGAAAAGAAAAGCCGAAGCGTTTTGAAAAAATCTTTTTTGATAAATACATATTGACACATAGTGTTATGCGTGGTATAGTATCGAGGAACAAAGCAGACGTGCCGCTGTCAAATAAACGCCGCGGCGCATTTCAGCATGGAATCCTCGTTCTGCTTATCTATTCTTTTTTCTTTGGAGGACAACCGCATGGCGTTTCTTAAAAAAAGAATCAAAACGGATCATATTGTATTTACCATTCTTTTCACCGTGATATTTGTGTTGATAACAGTTGTCTGCATTCCCGCCTTGCTGCACAGCATCTTTGCCGGCCGCATCGCAGAAAACGATTCGGCGGCAGATCAGTGGATCCGCACCGCTTCCGGGATGATATGCACGTTCGGAATCCTTGCCGTAATGCGAAAAATCGGTATTCTGCACAAAGCGGACTATGCCGTAAAGCCGGTTGCAAAAGGACTGTGGATCGGTTTTGTGGGCGTCCTTTTTGCAGTCTTTCAGTTTGCCGACACGTTCTTAGCCAATATGGCGTACGCGCAAACTCCCGACTTTTGGGAGGTGGTGCTGTGTGTGCTCGCTCCGCTTGCCATCGGATGGATGGAAGAAGTGACTATGCGCGGATTCACATATAACAATATGAAAAGGTATTTTGGCGACACGCTCTCCGGCGTGAAAAAATCGATCCTCTGGTCGTCGCTGTTGTTTGGCGTACTGCATTTGACGCGCCTGCGCGACGTGACGGAATGGAATCTGGAATCGGTTTTACCGATTGTGGCGCGAATTCTTTATGCCTCGATTATCGGGATCTATCTGGCGCTTGTCTATGTACAATCCAAAAGCATGTGGACGGTGGTGATCCTCCACGCCATGATGGATGTTCCCGCCGTCTGCACCGACCTGTTATTGCCGAAAGCGTTGACGCAGAACGGCGGAGAATCGCTTTCCAGCTTTGAAATTGTTCTCGGGTCTTTGATCCTTCCGCTGATCGCCATGCTGCCGTTTATCCTTGCCATTTTGATAAAATGGCGTAAATTAAGGTCTTTGCAGCAGACGGAAGACGCGGGCTGAGAAAGCCGCGGCGGTCCCTTTCATGCCGCAATCCCTTTGATTTCTTCCGATAAAACCTCCGATTTGGCGCGTCTGTTCCGCACCGCATCGGAGGTTTTTTGCTGTTTGTTACAAAGGAGCCTGTCTTTTCTTCGGTGTTGTCTCAGTTCTTTTCCATCCCGCAGGGGAATGCCGCATCCGCTGCGGCGCGGTCGGATATTACCGTCTGCCAGAAGCGGTAGCCCCCCGCCAGATTGCGGCAGTCAAAACCCTTTTGCGCCAAAATGCGGCAGGCGATGTAGCTCCGCAGGCCGCTCTGGCACATGACATAGATCGGTTTTCCCCGCTCCAACTCATCCAGCCGCTCCCGCAGGTCGTCCACAGGAATGTGGCGGAAGCCCTCGATATGACCCCGGCGGTATTCGCCGTCGGTGCGCACATCCAGCAAAATCACGCTGCCGTCCCGGGGCAGGCCGGCCACGTCGTGCCAGAAAAACTGCTTGAGCCTGCCGGAGATCACGTTTTCCGCCAGATAGCCCGCCATATTCACCGGATCCTTTGCCGAGGAATAGGGCGGCGCGTAGGCCAAATCCAGTTCGGCCAGTTCAGGCGCCGTCATGCCTGCATGGATGGCGGCGGCCAGCACGTCGATGCGCTTATCCACGCCGTCGGCGCCCACGATCTGAGCCCCCAGCAGGCGCCCACCCGGTGCCTCAAACAGCACCTTGACCGTCATCACCTTTGCGCCGGGGTAATAGCCCGCGTGGTGCGCGGGAGAAAGATAGATCTTATCGTAAGGGATGCCCGCGGCGCGGGCGGTCTTTTCATTGAGCCCGGTGGAGGCCGCCGTCAGGTCAAACAGCTTGATGACCGTGGAGCCCTGCGCGCCGTCGTAGACGCTGTCAAGGCCGCAGATATTGTCCGCCGCGACGCGTCCCTGTTTGTTAGCCGGCCCCGCCAGCGAGATCAGCGCCGGCTTGCCGCTCACCGAATGGCGGATCTGCACCGCGTCGCCCACGGCGTAAATATCGGGATGGGAGGTCTGCATCCGCCGGTTGACCACGATGCTGTCCTTTTCCCCCAGCGCCAGCCCCGCGGCCTTTGCAAGCCCGCTGTCGGGGGAAACGCCGATGGCCAAAATCACCAAGTCGGCTGCCAGCGCGGGCTCGTCCTTCAGCAGCACTTTCACGCCCTCTGCCTCATGGGAAAAGCCCGTGACCGTCCGCCCCGGCAGCAGGCGCACGCCGTGCTCCCGCAGGCCCGTGTGGACAAAGGCCGCCATGTCGGCGTCCAGGGTGTTGAGCACCTGCGCCGGGCGCTGGATCACCGTGACCTCCAATCCCTTTTCCCTCAGCTCCCCGGCCATTTCCAGGCCGATAAAGCCCCCGCCAACGATGGCCGCAGAGCAGGGCTTTTGCTCCTCGAGAAAGCGGCGGATGCGGAAGGTATCCTCTACCGTGCGAAGGGTGAATATCCGCTCGCCGCCGGCGCCGGGCAGATCGGGCCGCACCGGCCTTGCGCCCGGCGCGAGAATCAGCTTGTCATAGCCCTCGTCAAAGACCCTGCCGCTCTCCAGATCCCGGACGGTAACGGTCTTTTCCGCGGGATGGATGGACAGGACCTCGTGCCGCACCATCGCCCGGATGCGGAAGCGGGCAAAAAAGCTCTCGGGGGTCTGGAGCGTCAGCTCCTCGGGGTCGGTGATGACGCCGCCGATATAATACGGCAGGCCGCAGTTGGCATAGGAAATATAGCCAGAACGCTCAAAAATCACGATCTCAGCCGCTTCATCCAGCCTGCGGATACGGGCCGCGGCCGTGGCACCTCCTGCCACGCCGCCGACAATTACGACCTTCATCGTTCCACCTCCCCGCGCCATGCGCTGATCCCGCCGATGTCATGCACATCGGTATATCCCATGCGCCGCAGCGCGGCGGCCGCCGCGCTGCTCCTGCCGCCGCTGAGGCAATAGACAAAGACGGGCGCCGCCTTGTCCTTTGCCAAAGAAGGTGCCTGCGCAATGGCCGAAAGCGGCAGATTGCGGCTTTCCGGAATGTGGCCCTGCGCATATTCGTCGCGTTCACGTACGTCCAGCAAAACGGCGTGTTCCGCGGCGCGATACTCCTCGACGCCCACATTGATGTCCCGCTTTTGAAAAAAATCCCAAAATCCCATGTTATCTCTTCCTTTCCCGCCGTGAAAGCGGCTTTGTTTCCTGTTCTGTTTCATGATACCCCATTTTTCGGAAAAATAACAGTGACCCGGTCACACAGGGAAAACTTTTTACGCAAAAAAGACGGAGCGCGTTTGCGCTCCGCCCGCAGGCTGTTTTGTTATCGCGTAAAGGGGATCATGATGAGCTTGCCGGGGGTGAGTCCGGCGCTTTGCAGCTTGTTGGCCGAAAGAATCTCTTCAACCCGGGCGCCGCAGCTTCTGGCGATGCTCCAGACCGTTTCGCCCTCGGCGGCCGAGCGCAGCACCAGCGTCCCGGGCGCGGGAAGCGAACGGGGCTTTTCCCTGTCGATAGCGCAGGCGCTGATCTGGCGGCAATTCTGCTCTCTGGCGCCCACGGCCTGCAAAACGGCAGTAAAGCGCAGGCAAATCTGCCCGTCGTCCGCCACGGTGACGGAAAGCCGTCGCAACCCGGCCCGACAGAACAAATCCGCGGCGTCTGCCGGCTCCTCCGCCGCTATCCGCACCGTCCGCTCGCAGACGTGCAGCCGCCCTTTTGCGCAACGGTAAAGGATGCGGAAATAGTAAACGCCGCAAAGCCTTCCGCCCTCTTGCACGGCGCCCCTTGCCTGCCACACGCAGTCCTCCACGCGGGCGGCGGACTCGTCGGCCGAAAAGTCTTCGCTGACGGGGACCTCCCGCTCGATCCGACAGTAAACGGGACAGCTTACCGTTTCCACGGTGCTGGCGGTCTCCCAGCGGGTGCTGTATACGTCGCGCACCACGTTTATCCGCAAACGGCGACTCACCTCAACTCGCGCGTTTCCCGTCACACTGCAGGACAGGATCGGGATCTCCCCCTCCAGGATCCCCGTTTGGAGCTGAAGGGTCTGATAAGAGACTTCAGCCTCGTCGCCCGGCTGGACGCCGTCGCACTCCAGCACCTGAGAATAAGGGATCCGGATCTCCTGAGAAAAGGTCCCGTCTTCCTCGAGAAACACAGCGTGCAGACTAAGCTCGCCCCGCAGCATCACCTTGTTGGCCAGCACCCGAAGCTCCTCCTGCTGCCACGCTGTTTCACAGCGCAAAAGATGGCCGGCCCGTTCCAAACGAACCTCATCGGCGGCCACCAGCTTTTTTTCCGCCACACAGCAGAGCACCGTTAGTTCCTCGGTCTCAGTGAGAATCTCCGCCCCCTCCTCTGGCTGTGCGCCGACGCTTTCCGTGATCTGCAGCGGCCGGCGCTGATACAGGCGGATGGCAGCTCCGGTCTGGACCTGAAACTGCAGCTTGCGGGGGTTTCGGAGCTGCGCCTCGGCGCGGATCACCGAAAGCTCTGTTTCGGCAACGGCGCCCTCACCGCAGCCCGGTAAAGCATATTCCTGTGAAAAGGGCAGGCTTCCGCGGACAAAGGAGCAGCGGCCCTCTTCTTCGGTGACACAAAGGGCCTCGGCCTCGATCACGCCCTCCAGCACCACGGCGTCTTGTTTCACCGTTTTTTGCTTGATCTGGCAAACGGCGTTGACCGTAAGCACGCCGTAAACGTCGGGCTGGGTGTCCGGCACGATCACGGCTCCGGTCTCTTCTCGTCCCTGCTCGGTCTGCAGCAGCAGGGCGTATCGTTCATATTCGTTTTGCAAAAGCTCCATTTTCCGGTCGCTCCTTCCCTGATTGGTCATTTCAGCATATGCGGAGAAGGCCGCAAATAGAACGGAAGCCTTCTTTTTTGCGTTTTCCACAAAAAACGCTGCAAAGCCAAAGAGCTTTGCAGCTTGCCCGTCAAAAAGGATCCGGCTGTTTATTTCAGGTGAAGACGGCGAAAGAGATCTTTCACGCGCTTTTTCGGATTCCAGACATAGATCCGCACAATCATCCCTCCCGCAGCATCCTATGCGCCGGGAGGGCGGGTGGTGCGGCTCACTCCCAAAGCTTTTGTTTCGAGACCTCTTCCAGCAGGGCGCAGTAGCTTTCGTGGCGGCTTTTGGCGATCTCGCCCCGCGCCACAGCCTCGCGCACGGCGCAGCCGGGCTCTTTGCTGTGGCGGCAATCGGAAAAGCGGCATTGTCCGAACAGGCGGTCGATCTCGGGAAAATAATGCTGAAGCGTGTCGGCGGTGAGCCTCTCCATCCGAATTGCGTCAAAGGTGGAAAAGCCTGGGGTGTCGGCCACAAAGCCGCCG
The DNA here is from genome assembly GCA_017455565.1 of Clostridia bacterium. GTDB lineage: Bacteria > Bacillota > Clostridia > Oscillospirales > Butyricicoccaceae > UBA4644. Next base: position 40,554 of record JAFSZV010000068.1, on the reverse strand, counting down.
TTTTCCAGACGCAGCAGCTCCACATGGCGGGTGGTGTGACGCCCGCGGCTGATCTTTTCGCTCATGCCCCCCACCCGAAGGGCGAATCGACCGTCGAGCCGGTTCAGCAGGCTGGATTTCCCAATGGCGGAATTGCCTGTAAAAGCCGACACCTTGCCGCCCAAAAGCCCGCGCAGCTCGTCAATGCCCTCGCCGGTGACGGCGCTGGCGCGCACCACCGGAAAGCCGGCCAGCGTATAAGCATGGAACAGGCCCTTACTGGCGTCAAGATCGGATTTATTGAGTACAACCACGGGTTCTATCCCCTGATAAAGAGCGATGACTGTTACCTTGTCGATGAGATAAGGATCGGTAACGGGCGGCGCCTCGGACGCCAGGATTACAAGTTGATCAATGTTGGCGATAGCGGGGCGGATCAGGGCGTTGCGGCGGGGATGGCGCTCCAGAATATAGCCCTCTTCCCCGCTGCGTTTGACCGTGACCCGGTCGCCGCAGGCCAGAGGGCCCGTTTCCCGTCGCACCTTGCCGCCGGCGCGGCAGCGCAGAATCTCGTTTCCGCAGGCCACGTCGTAATTGCCGCCCACTCCCTTCAGGACGATCCCTTCCAAACGTTCTTCCATCAGAATGTGATCGTTTCGCGCACGCTGAGCACGCCGTTTTCGTAAACGTATACAGTATGATCTCCTCCCAGCGCCTCTATGGAGATTGTGACCGTTCCCTCGGAGGAATTATGCGTGGCGCTGTAAATCATGGTCACGTCAAGAAAGACCTGCACGGCAATGGGCTCATCGCTCTCCATCAGCGTGATGGTGTAATTCCGTGTGACCATCTGCGGCTCGGGCGGCGGAGGAAGCTCCTTGCTCAGTTGATAGTTGATCACGGTGCCCGCGTCGACCTCGCTGTTCGCCGCGATGCTCTGCCACACCACCAGACCGGGCGTGCCCTCCTGCTCCACATAAGTAGGCGTGCCCCAGGAAAGGCCGGCCGCCTCCAAAAGGGCCAGCGCCTCGCCCTCGGTCTTGCCCTTGAGGTCGGGCACGATGGCCTTAAGGAACTCGGGGCCCTTGCTGACGGTAAGAATGACGGTGTCGCCGGCAGTGAGCTCGGTGCCCACGTCGGGGACCATTCGGATAACGCTGCCGGCGGGGATCTCGTCGTTGTATTCCGGCGTATCCTCAACACAGAGCACACCGAAGCGATCAAGCTCAATCTTGGCCTGGCGGGCATCGGTGCCCACATAATTGGGAAGCTGGAAAGTCTTGGCTCCGCGGCTGATGGTCACGGTGATAGTGCCGCCCTTCTCAATCCGGCGGTTAGCGCCGGGATCCTGCGAAATGATCTTGCCAGCGTCCACCGATTCGTTATAAACATATTCCCCCTCTTCGATGACAAAATCGCCGTAAGTGGGGTCTGCGATGACCTGGGAATAATACAGGCCGCGAAGATCGGGCGTTCTGACGCGGCCGTTTTCTTCCGTTCCGCCGTAGGGATCCACGATCGAGCGGATAAAGTACCAAGCGCCGCCGCAGAAAATCAGAATGGCGATGAGGCCGAAGATCAGCGCGCCGGGGATGGGCGAACGGTCGCGGATGCGGCCGCTCTTTCTTTCCTCCATATCCGCTTCGCCGTTTTGCTCTGCTGGCAGATTTTCCTCATTCTCGATCAGGGAGGTCACCTCGCCGGTGTTCTGGATCTTGCGGGTGGCGTCGATGTCGTCCTCCAACGGCCCGTCGCCGGGAAAGGCAAGCTCGGGCTTATCCACGTTGATTTTGAACTGCTCCTGATTCTGGAAGGCTTCCAAATCCTCTAAAATCTGGCTTGCGGAGGCATAGCGTTTGGAGAGGACGGGGTTCATGGCCTTCATGGTGATCTCTTCCAGACGGAGCGGTACGTTCTCGGCAAAGACCGAAGGCGGCAGCGCAATAGAATTGATGTGCTGCAGCGCGATGGACACCGGCGTGTCGCCTTCGAAGGGCAGGCGGCCCGTAATCATCTCATACATCACCACGCCCAGCGAATACAGGTCTGTGCGGTTGTCCACGAAGCTGCCCTTGGCCTGCTCCGGCGAAACATAATGCACCGAGCCGATGGCCTCGCCCTTGCTGAAATTGTTCTCCTGCGTGGCAAAGTGCGCGATGCCGAAGTCGGCTACCTTTACCGTTCCGTCCCGCAGGAGCATGATGTTCTGCGGCTTAATGTCCCGGTGGATGATATCGTGGCTGTGGGCGTGCTCCAGCGCCCGGGCGATCTGGGTGGTGAAGACCGTGACCTCCTTGGGCGAAAGCTGCCCGCGGCGGCTGAGATATTCCTTCAGCGTGATGCCGTCGATCAGCTCCATGACGATATATTCCACGTTGCCCGAGCGGGAAACGTCGTAAACATTGACGATATTAGGATGAGACAGCATGGCGACGGCCTGGGCCTCGTCGTGAAACTGGCGGCGGAATTCCTCGTCCTGGGCATATTCGTCCTTGAGGATCTTCACTGCCACATAGCGGTTGAGGCGGTGACATTTCGCCTTATAAACCACCGCTGTGCCTCCGACGCCGATGACCTCCAGCAGCTCATATCGATTGTCCAGCATGGCTCCGATAAATCGATCCATGGTCACACCTCCTTAAAACGCCACCAGCAGCAGCGTGATATTGTCACGCCCGCCGCGGCTCTTCGCCAGCGCCATCAAACGGTCGCACGCCGTTTCGGGATGGTCGCACTGATAGATCTGGTAATAGATCTCGGGGTCCGTTACGTCACGGATCAGCCCGTCGCTGCACAAAAGCAGATATTGCCCCGTTTTGACCTTAAGCGGGAAGACGTCGCATTTCACCGTGGCGTCGGCGCCGATGGCCCGCGTGATCACGTTGCGGCTGGGATGATGGCTGGCCTGATAAGGCGTCAGATCGCCCCGCTTCATCAGCTCGCTCACCAGCGAATGGTCCTCGGTGATCTGGCGGGCTCCATTTTCATCCAATAAATAGGCGCGGCTGTCGCCCACATTGCCTACCAGGACCCGGCCGTCCGCGCAGACGGCGGTGACCATGGTAGTGCCCATCCCGGCGTAATCCGGGTCGGACTGTGCCATATCATAGACGGTTTCGTTGACCCGGTTATAGGCCGCGCGGATCCGCTCTTCGGTGCAGCTTCCGCTCCATTGGCCGTCCATAAACTGCAAAAACGCCTCAGCTGCCAGCCGGCTTGCTACTTCGCCGGCCTTTGCGCCGCCCATGCCGTCGCAGACCAGGAAGATGCCCTGCTCTTCCCCGCCGATAAACTTCAGGCGAAACGTATCCTGATTGACGTCCCTAACGTTTCCCACATCCGATAAGCCCCAAGCTTTCACAGATCTACCTCCTCGTTATGCTGCCGGCGAAGCTGGCCGCAGGAGGCGGCGATATCGCCGCCCAGACTGCGCCGTACCGTGGCGTTGAGCCCGTGCTTCAGCAGCTCGTTTTGAAATCTCCGCAGATCGTCCCGCGTACTGGGCTCCAAAGGCGAGCCCGCCACGTGGTTCAGCGGGATCAGATTGACGTGACAATTGAATCCCTTCAACAAAGTGATGAGCTCACGGGCGCACTCCGGCGTGTCATTGACGCCGCCGATCATGGCGTATTCAAAGGATATGCGCCGCCCCGTCGCCTCAAAATAATGCTTGCAGGCGGGGATGAGCGCCTCCAGCGGATAAGACCGGTTGACGGGCATGAGTCGCGAGCGCAGCGCATTGTTGGGCGCGTGGAGCGAAACCGAAAGGGTGAGCTGCAGTTTTTCCGCCTCCAGACGGCGGATCATGGGCACCAGCCCGCAGGTGGAAAGAGAGATGTGCCGCATGCCGATGTTGATCCCCATCGGATGGCTCACCAACCGGAGAAAGGTCATCACATTGTCGTAGTTGTCCAGAGGCTCCCCCGTCCCCATCAAAACGATGTTGGATATCTGGCGGCCGCTGTCCTTTTGTGCGAACAAGATCTCGTCCAAGATCTCCGATGGGCGAAGGTTCCGGCTCTTATTGGGGTCAAAAGAGGCGCAGAACACACAGCCCATCCTGCAGCCCGCCTGCGTGGAAACGCAGACGCTGTTGCCGTGCTCATACTGCATAAGGACGGTTTCGATGCTGTTGCCGTCGGCAAGGCCAAAAAGATATTTGATGGTGCCGTCGCGGGCCGAAACTTGCCGGCGCAAGATCTGCGGCGCGGTGATGAAGCACCGCTCCCCCAGTTTGGCCCGCAGGGATTTTGGTAAATCGCTCATCTCCGAAAGATCCGCGACGCCCCGGTGAAGCCACTGAAATATCTGCTTTGCCCGGTATTTCGGCTCGCCCATGGAAAGGAGCAGCGTTTCCAACTCCCCGGGCAAAAGGGATTTTAAGTCGATTCGTTCTTCCATATCATCCTCGCATCTTTCGCAGCTTCGCGATGAAAAAGCCGTCGGTTCCGTGGATCTGGGGCCAAAGGGTGATCTGCCCCTCCGCAATCTCACCGACACCGGGAAGCGAAAACGCTTCCGGCGCAAAATCGGGATTTTCCCGCAAAAAGGTCTCGATCACCGCCTCGTTTTCCTCCCGCAACAGGGTGCAGGTGGAATAAACCAGCCGTCCGCCGGGACGCAAACAGGCCGCCCCGTTCTTCAAAATGGCAAGCTGCAGCGGCGGGAGCGCCTTGATGCTGTCGCCGTCTTTATAGCGCATGTCGGGCTTTTTGCGGATGACGCCCATGCCCGAGCAGGGCACGTCGCACAGCACCGCGTCGGCGCTTTCCGGCGCCTCACAAAATGTAAAAGCATCTCCCGCCACAGCCCGCAGACAGGTCACACCCATTCTGACTGCGTTTTTTTCCATGAGTTCCACTCGGTGGGGGTGGAGATCCACGGCGACGATCTCTCCGGTGTTTTTCATCTTTTGCGCCGCTAAAAGCGCCTTGCCCCCCGGCGCGGCGCACAGATCCAGCACCGTTTCTCCGGGCCGGGGATCCAGCGCCTCCACGCAGAGCTGGCTGGCGGCATCCTGAATATACAGCAAGCCCTCGTCCATCAGCCCCGTCCGCAGAGCTGCTCCCGCCTGCTCCAGAATCAGGGCGTTTTCCAGATCGGGATGGGGCCGGGCCGGACAGCCCGCCTCCTCCAGACGGCGCAAAAGCGCCGACCGATCGGTTTTCAGCGTATTGACCCGCACCGTCACGGGCGTGGGATCGTTGTCTGCCTGCAAAAGGGCTTCACAGCCTTCGTCGCCAAGCCGCTTGCACATCTTCCCCACGAACCAGCGGGGGTGGCTGTAACGGGTGGAAAGATAGGTCAGCGGGTCCTCCCGCGGCACCTGCGGCAAATCGGAAAGGCGGCGCTCCAAGCTGCGGAGCAGGCCGTTTGCAAAGGCTCCCGCGCCGGGATTTCCCGCTTTTTTCACCTGCTCCACCGCCTCGTTGACGGCGGCGCTTTTGGGGATCCGCTCAAGAAAGACCAGTTGATAGGCTGCCAGCCGCAGCGCGTCCAACACCTGCGGCGTCAGTTTTTCCACCGGACGATTGCTGAAGGCGCCGATGAGGAAATCCAGATAGGCGCGGTTTTCCAGCACGCCATAGGTCAGCCTGGCGGCCAGCGCGGCGTCATCGGCGGAAAGACGCCGGGAGGCTCTTTTCAAATACAGATCGGGCCACGTCCCCTCGCGGCGAAAGGCGATCAGCGCCCGAAGGGCGGTCTCACGGGCAGGGCTCATCTTCTGCGCCGTCCATTTCCGCCAAACAGCATTAGCAGTCGCAAAAGCTGCGCCACCGAAACGGCAAGGGCCGCCACATACGTCAGCGCCGCCGCTCGGAGCACCTTGCGGGAGCCGTCGAGCTCTGCCTCATCGAAGCGGCCGCAATCCTCCAGCGCGCGAAGGGCCCTGCGGGAAGCGTCGAACTCCACGGGAAGCGTCAAAAGCTGAAACAGCACCGCCGCCGAAAACAGCAGGATGCCGATAAGCATCAGCTTTTGACTGCTCAGCAGGATCCCCAGCATCAAAAGCGGCCAGGAAAGCGTCGCGCCGAACTGCGATACGGGGATCACCGCATTGCGCACCTTCACCGGCCCATAGCCTTTGGCATACTGGACAGCATGGCCCGCCTCGTGGGCGGCCACGCCAACGGCGGCGACGCTGTCGGCGCCATAAACGGTCTGGGAAAGGCCGATCGCCTTGGTGCGGGGATCGTAATGATCCGTGAGGCTGCCGCTGATGGGACGCACGGCCACGTCGGCGACCTCGCCCGCGCGAAGCACCATCTGCGCCGCGTCCACGCCGCGCATCCCGGCACGCACCGAAGCGTATTTTTGAAAGGTGGATTTCACCCTCGCCTGCGCCCAGATCGAAAAGATCAGCGCGGGAAGGACAAGAATCAGATAGGTATAATCCATAATTCTCCTCCTGTTCGGCGATTTACCGCTGTAAAAAGCGTTATCGGAATGTTTCGTTCAAAAGGCTCTGATGGCCCCGGAAAAAGGCGTCGGCGGGCATCCGCTTGCCGCCCGCTCCTTGCACCTCCGCGATGCGCACGACGCCCTGGCCGCAGGCCACGCAGACGCCGTTTTTATCCACCGCAAGGATCTTCCCCGGCGCGCCGGGACCGCCCGCTTCCTGCGCCACGGACGCGCCGAACAGCTTCATCTTGTTCTCCCCCAAAAAGGCGAAGGCCCCGGGCTGGGGATCGTAGGCGCGGATGGCGCAGGAAACCCGCCCGGCAGGCAGGTCAAAAGACAGCCTGCAATCCTCGTTGCGGATCATGGGGGCGTAGCTGGCGCCCGCCTGCGGCTGAGGGACGGCGTTAAGCTCGCCCCGCTCCAGCAGCTCCAGCGCCCGGACAAGCGTTTCGCCTCCCAGCTTCGCCAGACGGTCGTGCAGGCTGCCGAAGCCCTCGTCGGGCAGGATGGGCAGGCTGGCAGGCAAAAGCATATCGCCGGTGTCCAAACCCTCATCCATCTGCATGATGGTAACGCCGCTCTCGGTCTCGCCGTTCAAAATGCAGGCGTTGATGGGGGCCGCGCCCCGATATTTGGGCAGGAGCGAGGCGTGGACGTTGATACAGCCGAAACGGGGAATGTCCAGCACAGCCTGGGGCAGGATCCGTCCGTAGGCCGCAACGATCACGGCGTCGGGCGCAAGGGCCCGAAGCTGCGCCGGGATCTCTTCGCCCCGCAGATTCTTCGGCTGAAAGACGGGGATGCCGCGCGCCTGCGCCAGCACCTTCACCGGCGGCGGAAGCAGCTTCATCCCGCGATTTTTCGGGGTGTCCATCCGGGTGTAGACGGCAGCGATCTCATGTCCGGCGTCCAGCAGCGCCTGCAGCGACGCCACGGCAAAGTCCGGCGTTCCCATAAAGACCAGCCTCATGCCTCTTCCTCCGTATCCAGCAGCGGGCCGTCTACCAGTTCGGTGTAAAGATGTCCGTCAAGATGGTCGATCTCATGGCAGAAGGCCCGGGCGGTAAAGCCCTCGGCTTCGCGCTCATGCCAGTTCTGCTCCCGGTCCTGATAACGCACCGTGACCTTCATAGGGCGCTTGACCATGCCGTATTTTCCGGGGACGCTGAGGCAGCCCTCGCTACCCTCCTGCTCGCCCTCCCGGGCAAGGATCTCGGGATTGATGATCTCCAGAAAGCTCTCGTCCTCCACCATCACCAGTGCAAGACGGCGCAGGATCCCCACCTGAGGTCCGGCAAGTCCGGCACCCTCGGCGGCTGTCAGCGTTTCGTGCATGTCGTCCAGCAAAGTGAACAGCCGCTGGTTGAAATCGGTGACGGGACGGCATTTTTTGGTGAGGATCTCGTCCCCCACCTTGACGATGTTGCGGATAGCCATTTCAGTTTCCTCCAAACGAATCCGTAGGATCGATCTCGGCCGACACGGTGGCGCCGGGGGTGCGGAGCATCTGCTCCGCCGCCGCCAGCATTTTTCCGGTAAAGCGGCGGCTTTCCGCCGTGGCCCTTCCCCGCAGCGAGATCAGGTAATAATATCGTTGATTGACCTTTGCCGGGATGGCCGGCGTGGGGCCAAGTATGCCCGTTTCCAGATCGGGGCAGGCGCGCAGCCTATCCCGCAAAAGGGTGGCAAACCGCTGTGCCGCCTGAAAAACGGCCTCCTCCCGCTTTCCGCCGAAGCGGAAAACGAACAGGTCGGAAAAGGGCGGCGTGCGCAGCGCCCTGCGGGAGAGGATCTCTTTTTCATAAAAGCTTTCGTAATCCTGCGCGGCTGCCGCCAGGATCACGGGATTTTGCGGGGTGTAGGTCTGGATGACGGCCCGTCCGCGGACGCCCCGTCGCCCGGCGCGGCCCACCACCTGCGCCAGCAGGGAGAAGGTGCGCTCGGCGGCGTGATAATCGCCGCTGTAAAGCGAGAGGTCGCCCTCCAGCACGCCCACCAGCGTCACGTTGGGAAAATCCAGGCCCTTTGCCACCATCTGCGTCCCCAGCAGAATATCGGCCTCGCCCTTGGAAAAGCGCTCCAAAAGCGCCTCGTGAGAGGTGCGGCCCTCGGTGGTGTCGGCGTCCATCCGCAGGATGCGGGCCCGGGGAAAGAGCTCCTGCAGATCCTCTTCGATCCGCTGGGTGCCCGAGCCGATGAGCCGGATATGGCTGCCGCCGCACTGGGGACAGTGCTCTGGCAGGGGAACGGAATGGCCGCAATGGTGGCACATCAGCCGCCCGTTGCGCCCGTGATAGACCATGGCCACGCTGCAATTGTCACAGACGGGGATATAGCCGCAATCGACGCAGGCGGCCATGCGGGCGCTGCCCCGCCGGTTGAGAAACAGGATGCTCTGCTCGCCCCGGTCAAGATTGGCCTGCAGCTCCTCTTTCAGCTGCGGGCTGATGCGGGAGGGGTCGCCCCGCTTGAGCTGTCCCCGCATATCGGCCAGAAGGGTCTCGGGCAGGGGCACGCTGCCGTATCGTTTTTTCAGGTGGAACAGATGATATTTTCCCTCGCGGGCGGCGTGATAGCTCTCTACCGAAGGGGTGGCCGAGCCCAGAAGCAGCAGGCAGCTTTCCCGGGCCGCCCGGTATTTCGCCACCTCGCGGGCATGATAGCGGGGATCGCTCTCGGAATGATAGCTTGGCTCCTGCTCCTCGTCGAGAATGATGCACCCCAGCTCCTGCACCGGTGCGAAAACGGCTGTGCGCGTTCCGATGACCACCCGCGCCTCGCCCCGCTGGATGCGGAAATATTCCTCCCGGCGCTGCGCTTGGGTCAGCGCGCTGTGCACCACCGCTACCTGCTGCCCGAACTGCCGCCGAAAGCGCGCCACGATCTGGGGCGTCAGGGCGATCTCGGGCACCAGCAGCAGGGCGCTTTTCCCCCGCTCCAGCATGGCGCGGATCAGGCGGATATAGATCAGCGTTTTGCCGCTGCCCGTCACGCCGTACAGCAGCGCGGCCTCGGCCTTTCCCGTTTCGGTGAGGGCCAGAAGGCCCTGAAAGGCAGCCTGCTGCTCATCGCTGAGAACCACTTTCTCCGCCGCGCCGGAAGGAGCCGCCGGCAGGCGGCTCATGGGTGCTTCCTCCACCCGGAGGACGCCCTTTTCCGCCAGCGTCCGGACAACGCCCGGCGTCACGCCGGTGCGGTAGCAGATCTCCTTTTCCGGCAGGGGTCCTGCGGCAAACACGCAGTCCAGCACGGCCCTGCGCTGGGGGGTCATGCCCTTTTTCCCCAGCGCCGTTACAGCCGCCTCCGGCGAAAGCGCCGGAAAGATCATGCGGATGGCCCGCTCGCGGACGGCGTCGGGATAATGCCGTTCTTCGATGAGCGCGCCCGCGGCGCAAAGCTGCCGCAGCTCGGCGGAGATGCGCGCCAGGCCGCTGCGCTGTACGATTTCAGCGGCTGTGACCGGTTTTCCCGCCTGCAAAACAGTCTCCAGAATCCGGCATTTTTTGGCGGTCTGCCCCGCCATCGCCGCCTCGGGTGAAGCCGCGCCGAAGCGATAGGTTTCGGGTCTGCGTCCCCAGATGCCCGGGGGCAGAAGGGCGTCGGCCGCTTGAAAAAACGTGCAGAAGTACCGTCTGCACAGCCAGAGCGCCAGCGCCTTTTGCTCCGGCGAGAGCATGATCTCATCGGAAAAGGCAAAGGCAACCTTTTTCAATTTCCGATCCGGAACGGTTCGATAGAGCTCCAGAACGATGCCGTTTGTCCCACGATTGCCCGCGCCAAAGGGGACGATCACCCGCTGCCCTTCCCGGACAGAGGCGGTCATCTCCTCGGGGACGATATAATCATAGAGGCGGTCTATGGAATAGACCGCCGCCGATACCGCAACGCGGGCCACCAAAGCCGGACCGGTCATTTCGGGATCAGAGATCGTAATGGATGTTATCCGCCAGTTCTTCCTCGTCAATGGGCTTTGCGACGATCTTGCCGTTGAGGATATCGTCCAGCGCCAGCTTCACCGGCTTTTCAGTGAGCTTTTCCTCGTTGATCTCGGCCTCTTCCGCGATGTCGCGGGCCCGGCGGGCGGTGACGTTGACCAACAGATAGCGGTTATCCACCTTTTTCAGCAGTTCGGTCATGGAAGGATGCAGCATGTCAATCTCTCCTTTTATTATCAAAACATTGTTTCAGTTTATTATCAAAGCATTGTTTCAGTTCAGTGTAAAATCCCGGTTTTCCCGGCGGCAGCGATGGGCCGTGATGATGCTTTTCAGTTCGCAGGCGGCGTCCTCCACCCGGTCATTGAGGACGATGTATTCAAAATCCTCCATCCCGGCACATTCCCGGCGGGCGGTCTCCATCCGGCGGAGGATGGTCTCCTCGCTTTCGGTGCCCCTGCCTCGGAGCCGGTTTTCCAGTTCCTCGAACGAGGGCGGTGCGATGAACACCAGCGCGGCGTCGGGCCGGCGGGCCTTGACCTTGCGGGCGCCCTGGATCTCGATCTCCAGCACCACGTCGTTGCCCTGGGCCAGATGCTCCTCCACAGGAGCCAGCGGCGTGCCGTAATAATTGTTCACATATTCAGCGTATTCCAAAAGGCGGTCGTTTTCGATCAGTGATTCAAACGCCTCGCGGGTGATAAAGTGATAATGGACACCGTCCACTTCGCCCTCCCGGGGAGCGCGAGTTGTGGCGGAAACGGAAAAATACAGGTGGTCGGTGCTTTCAAACACTTTGCTTAGCACCGTCCCCTTTCCCGCGCCGCTGGGGCCTGTGACCACAAAAAGCGTGCCTTTTCTACTCATCTTCCTCTTCCTCTTCTTCTTCATCTTCGCTATACAGGCGGTTGGCGATGGTTTCCGGCTGGATCGGCGAAAGGATCACATGGTCGGAGTCGGTGATCAATACGCTGCGGGAGCGCCGTCCATAGGTAGCGTCGATGAGCATATTGCTCTCCTTTGCCTTGGAAATGATGCGCCGGATAGGCGCCGATTCGGGGCTGACGATGGCCACCAGCCGGTTGGCCGAAACCATATTGCCGAAGCCGATGTTGATCAGTTTCATAACATCCCCCGCTTTACTCCAGATTCTGGATCTGCTCCCGGATCTTTTCGATCTCGGCCTTCATGTCCACCACCTTGTTGGCGATGGAAAAATCATTGGCCTTGGAGCCGATGGTATTGGTTTCGCGGTTCATCTCCTGCACCAGAAAATCCAGCTTGCGGCCCACGGCCACGGGGCTTTTGAGCATGGACTCCAGCTGGGCCAGATGGGAGCGGAGCCGCACGATCTCTTCGGTGACGTTGACCTTGTCGGCATACAGGGCCGCCTCCTGCAAAATGCGGGTCTGGGCCAGCTCGCTGCCGTCCAGGATCTCCTCCATGCGGGCGGCGATCTTCGCCCGGTATTCCTCGACACATTCGGGCGAGCGCTGCTCCACGAAGTCCACGTATTCCCGCAGCAGCCCGGCGCGATAGGTCACGTCCTCGCACAGGCGGGCGCCCTCGCGGGCGCGCATGACGTTATATTCCTCCAGCGCCTTATCCATCACCGCCAGCACCTGGGCGGTGAGCTCATCGGCGTCGGCCTCTTCCTTGTCCTCTTGCATGGCGTCGGGCAGGCGGATAAGCGCCAGCGCCGTGACCTCGTCGCTGACGCTATAGGTCTCGGAGACCTGCTTCAGCGCGTCAAGATAACCTCGGATCACGGGCATATTGGGCGTGATGCGGATGTCGCCGCCCTCTTTGGCCCGTACCGAGACAAAAATATCCACCTTGCCGCGGGCGATGGCGGCCTGCGCCGCCTTGGCCACCGGATCCTCCAGATAGCCGCAGACCCGGGGCACCTTGATATTGAGATCGAGATACCGATGGTTCACCGAGCGGATCTCCACCGTGATCTCGCGGGCTTCGTTTTCTTCCTTGACCCGGCCATAGCCGGTCATGCTTCTGAGCATAGGTTCCACTTCCGTTTCTTCAAAATCGTTTATTCCGCGAAGCGGGAGATGGTAAAACGCATCTCCCGATCATGTTTTTTCATGCTGCGGGAAACCAGAACACAGACCGTCAGCCCCGCCGCAAAGGCCAGACCGCCTACCAGCGCCCTGCGGCTCTCTCCGCCGCCCGATATAAAATATCCCGCAAAAAACAGGATCAGCGGCATGATATACAGTAGCATTGCCAGAAGGAGCACCCGGCCGGTGGCGCTCTCCACAATCACCCAATCGCCCGCCTCCGCGCCGATGAGATTGTCCGCCCGCACCACCACCGTTTCATCGGGATGAGGGCAGCCGTGACAGGTATGACAATCGCCGCTGCAGGCCGATTTGCGGGTCACCGTCACCATGGCGGTGCGGTCGTCGATCCGGCGGACGACCTGTGCCTTTTGTTCCATCCCGTTCCCTCCGTTCTCAGTTAAGAGGCTTCCAGCGGGCCATGATGGCCTCGGCGGCGCGGATCCCGTCCACGGCGGCGCTGACGATGCCGCCCGCGTAGCCCGCGCCCTCTCCGCAGGGGATCAGGCCGGAAACGGTCAGACTGTAAAGATCCTCGCCCCGGGTGATGCGCACGGGGGACGAGGTGCGGGTCTCCACGCCGGTAAGCACGGCGTCGGGCGCATCGTAGCCCCGGATTTTCGCGCCAAAGCGGGGCAGCGCCCGCCGCAGCATCTCGCAGACGAAGGGCGGAAGCGCCTCGTCCAGTCTGCAAAACTGCCAGCCGCGGGGATAGGTGGGCGTCACGCGGCCAAGCTGTTTTGTGGGCCGGTTTGCGAGAAAATCGCCGGCAAGCTGCACCGGCGCCGCAAAGCCGCCCCCCGCAAGGGCAAAGGCTCCCCGCTCCAGCCGCCGCTGAAAGGCCACGCCGTCCAGCGGACCGCCGCCGTAATCCTCCGGTCCAACCGAGACGCACAGCGCCGCGTTGGCGTTGCGCCCGGCGCGGGCGTGATAACTCATGCCGTTCGTCACCACGCCACCCTGCTCGCTGGCGGCCGCCACCACCTGCCCGCCGGGACACATACAGAAGGAATAGCAGCCCCGCCCGTTTTCCCGGTGAGAAAGGGTGTATTCTCCCGGCGGAAGGCCGGGCGTGCCTGCGTATTTTCCGTAAAGGGCGCGGTCGATCTCCTCTTGCAGATGCTCGGCGCGGACGCCCATGGAAAAGGGCTTCGGCTCCATAAAGACGCCCTGCTCCAGCAGGGTGGAAAAGCTGTCCCGGGCGCTGTGGCCGATGGCCAGCACCGCTGTCTGACAGGGCAACTCCCCGCCGTCCAGCCGCAGGCCGCGCAGCGCGCCGTTTCGCGTCAGCAGACCACGCATGGGAGTCTCAAACCGCACCTGCCCGCCCAGGGAACGGATCTCGCTGCGGATGGAAACTACAATGCCTTTCAGCAGATCGGTGCCGATATGGGGCTTGGCCGCCCGCAAAGCGTCTTCCGGCGCGCCGTGCTGCCGCAAAATCTCGGTAACCAACTCGCAGCGGTTGTCCCCGATGCGGGTGGTGAGTTTACCGTCGGAATAGGCTCCGGCGCCGCCCTCACCAAACTGGATGTTGCAATCCTCTCGCAGCGCGCCGCCGGAAAAAAAGGCATCTACCGCCCGATCCCGTTCCTTCATTTCCGCGCCGCGCTCCAGCACCACGGGCCGATAGCCCCGCCGGGCCAGAATCAGCGCGGCGAACATTCCCGCAGGGCCGAAGCCAACGATCACGGGCGGCACATTCAATCGTTCCTCACCGCTCGGCGCGGGCAAAACCGGCGCATGGCGCAGGCGGACGGCGGGATCGTTTTTCTCTTGAACAAAAGCCGCCTCGTCCCCTGCCAGCTCCAGCTCTACCGTGCAGATGGCGCGAAGCCTGCCGTGCCGCAGGTCGAGGGACTGCCGGTGGATGCGGCCAGAGGGTGCGGAGTCTCTGTTCAGGCTGCATTTGCGCCTGGCGGCAAGCAAGGCTTCCTCTTCTCCGAAGGGAAAAGGAAGCCTGATATCAGAGATCAGGATGCTCATGGCTCGGAAGGGGGCTGATTGGACGGGGCAGCATTGCGCGCCGCCGCCAACGCTTCCTCCGAGACCTGGGCGACGATCTCGGCGCCGGGATAGATGTAAAGCGTGCGAATGTCGGATTCTACGGCGCATGTCAACGTGTTCTCCCCCGCCGTAAGCGACATAAGGTCGTATTCCGGCGTCAGGGTAAAATCGCTCTCCTTCAGTCTGGAGACCGCGCTTTCCGGCCCGAAGACGCGGAAGGTGACGGTCTGCTCCGGATAGGTCAAAAGCCCATCTTCCCTGATCCGGCTCTGGGAAACGGTCATCTCGCGGAAGGCATAGCCGTTCAGCGTCAGCGTCACGGTGGCCTCGGCGGGAAGCGCCTCCTCAGACAGTACGCCGTTGGGCAGCATGACGGGCATCGTATAGACAATCGTCCCTTCGTCCTCCAGCTCCTGGAGGTCGATGGTGCCCAGCTCGATCTGGTTGAGCACGGCGATGGCGTCGGGATCGCCCATCAACATGATCTCCTCGGGCTCGATCCGGTAATTGATCATCCGTTCCGTGATATGCTCGCCGTTGGCGAAACGCACCGTCAGCGGAATGGTGCCCTTCTGCTTGACCGTAAGGGCCAGCATGGTAGAAGGCAAATCAGCCGCCACATGGACGTCTGTTATCTCATTGTCCTGCGCGTCAAGGAGCGTATAGCGCACACTAGTCTGAGTGGTTCGGGTAAGACCGCTGACATCATAAACGACCCGGGCCTTCCGGATCTGCTTCAGGATGCTTTCCGCGCCGCGCACCACGATGGCGTCGGGCGAGACGGAATAATCGGAAATGGTAAGTCCTTCAGGAAGCGTTCCGGTAAACTCCACCTCAACGGGGACGGAAACGGCGGACATGCTGTCCACCACTATCTCGATCTTAGAGGGGCTTTTCTGCGCCAGCGTAACGCCGGAGGCATCCACCACCACGCGGTAATTGAGCGAATAGGTCCCCGGCTCGATGATGGAGCCCACGCTGGCAGTGGCGGTGATATATTCCTCGCTCATGTCCAGCACGCTGTTGAAGGCGCCCGTCACCTTGACGGACACGGTGTTGTTGCTTCCGCTGAGGATCACCAGATTGTTCTGGGCAAGCTGATCCAGCCCGTCGAGCTGGACGGGGATGTTGCGGTATTCCACCGTTTTGTCGGTGTTGCGGGCGCTCATCACATAGACCCACAGCATGGCGGCCAGCAGAAGGGCAAACACCCGCAGGATCACGTCATGTTCCTTCATCCATTTCATTTGCGGAGCAGCCTCCTTATCCGTTGTCCCAGCGTACGCTTATCCTCGGTGTCTTCCTCTGGCATCAGCTTCGCCGTCAGCAGACGCTCCAGCGTCTCGGGTGCCAGATGCTGCTTGAGTACGCCGGCTTCGGCCAGTGAGATCGAGCCAGTCTCTTCGGAAACGATCACCGAGAGCGAATCAAAATGCTCGCTCTGCCCCAGGCCGGCCCGGTGGCGAGTTCCAAGATCCTTGCTGATGTTCTGCTTTGCGGTCAGCGGAAGGATGCAGCCCGCGGCCACGATCCGCCCCTCGGCCACAATGACGGCGCCGTCATGCAGCGGCGCTTTGTTATAGAAGAGGTTTTTCAAAAGCTCGGCGTTGACATCAGCATTGATGGTGGTGCCCGTGTTGACGATCTCGGTAAGAGGATCGTTCCGCTGGAAGACGATCAGCGCGCCGGTCTTGGTCCACGAGAGAGAATTGACCGCCTCGATGGTCTGGACGATCACGGCGTCGGTAATGTTTTTCCGCTGCTTCCGGTTGTCGGAAAAAAAGCGGGCGATCCGGTTGCTGCCAAACTGTTCCAGCATCTTTCGAAGCTCAGGCTGGAAGATGACCACCAGAGCCAGCAGGCCGAACTGCATCACCGTCTCCATGATGAACCGGGTCACGTTCAACTCAAGCAGATCGGAAAATTCCAGTAGCAGCAGGAGGATGATCAGCCCGTAGATCAGCTTGCGCGCGCCCGTGTTCCGCAAAAATCGGATCAGATGGTAAAACAAAAAGGCCACGATCAGGATGTCGAACGCATCCCACAATGTGGCCAGTTTTGCAGAGTTGACGATGGATTCCCAAACACTCATAGCCGCTTTCCTTTGCAATAGATTATTATTCTTATAATAATGTTAACAAAAAGGCGGCGCTTTTTCAATAGCGAAAGGCAGGTTTTTTGCGTTTTACGCCGATTTTAACAATTCTTTCAGAATCTGGAGGAACTGTTCCACGTCGGCAGGGGTGGTAAAGGCCGAAAGGCTCAGGCGGGCCGTTCCTTCCGGCAGGGTGCCGCCGCTGCGGTGCGCGAGGGGCGCGCAGTGGAGCCCGCCCCGCAGGCACACCCCCCGTCCGGCCAGCATCTGGCAGAGATCGGCGGGGTCGCATCGCCTGCTGCGGAACGAAAGCACTCCGGACTGGCAGCGTTCGGCGGAAAAGACTTCGAGCCCAGGGAGTTGAGAAAGGCCCTCTGCCGCCCGGCGGAGAAGGCGCGCCTCCCGCTGACGGATCGCCTCCCGCTCCCGCGAAACGAAGCGCAGCCCCTCCCGCAGACCGGCGATGCCCGGGACGTTGAGCGTCCCGCTTTCCAGCATGTCGGGCAGAAAGTCCGGCTGGCGCGTTTCCAGCGACAGGCTGCCCGTCCCCCCTTCGATCAAGCTGTAAAGGTTTTTATCTTGACAGCACAACAATATTCCCGTTCCCTGCGGTCCGTAAAGGGCCTTATGCCCTGGCATGCACAGAAAAGCCGCGGCGCGAAACGCGCTCGCGTCCAGCGTCAGAACGCCCGCTGATTGAGAAGCGTCTACGACGAGCGGAAGCCCCTTCTCAGCACACAGCCGGTCGATCTGCTCCAGGGGCAGAACGAAGCCGAAGACGTTGGAAACGTGGTTGAGGATGACACAACGGGTTTCGGGCCGGAGGGCAGCCTCTATGGCGCGGTAGGCCGCGGCGGGATCGAAAAGCGGAGAGACCGCCGCCGTATAGGTGACGCCCCGCTCGGCCAGCGCCTCCAGCGGGCGCACCACGGAATTGTGCTCGTAGCCGGAGATCACGGCGTGCCCGCCGCCGTGCAGCAGGCTTTTGACGGCCAGATTCAGGCTGTGGGTGGCATTTTGCGTAAAAACCACCCGCTCGGGCCGCTCGATCCCAAAAAACACGGCCGCCGTCTCACGGCAGTCGTAAACGATCTCGGCCGCCCGCAGAGCGGGCCGGTGCCCCGAGCGGCCGGGATTGGCGCAAGTGCAGACCGCCCGCGCCATGGCGCGGCTGACGGCAGGCGGTTTTTGCAGGGTGGTGGCGGCGGAATCCAGATAGATCACCACAGCACCTCCCGATAACGGCCGTCCGGCAGAACGTCGTAGACGCCCGTGACGCGGACGGCGCTTTTTTCAAGACGCTCCATGGCAGCGGCAAGATAGTTTTCCCGCAGTCGGATCCCCTGGGCACAGGAACCGCGGGCCAGCGCGGTGGGAAGCCGGAGGGGCTCGGCGGCAAGGCCGCTGCGCCGCAGCAGCGCGGCGGCCCGCTGCACGTCGGTCAAGGAGCGGAACAGGATCACACAGTACACGAACAGACACTTCCCTTCGCTCCATGTTATGCAGAACGACGTTTCCACGTTCCTCTTGTCCTCGGCGCAAAAAAGAGCGGCGAAATGCCGCTCTCGCTTACTTTCGTTATCCCTCTTTTTCGATCAGGCAGACCGCCTGCGCCGCGATTCCCTCACCGGCTCCGGTGAAGCCCAGGCCCTCCTCGGTTTTGCCCTTGACCGACACCTGATCCGCGGAGATCCCCAGCGCGAAGGCGATGTTTTCCCGCATGGCGGGGACATAGGGCGCGATCTTGGGGCGCTGGGCGATCAAAACGGAATCCACATTGCTCACCCGCCAGCCGGTCTTTTTCAGTTCCACGGCGCACAGGCGCAGCAGCATCAGGCTGTCGGAGCCCTTGTAGGCCGGGTCGCTGTCGGGAAAATGAGAGCCGATGTCACCTATGGCCGCCGCGCCGAACAGGGCGTCGATAATGGCATGGAGCAGCACGTCGGCATCACTGTGGCCTAAAAGCCCTTTTTCAAAGGGGATCTCCACGCCGCCGAGAATAAGCTTGCGCCCCTCGGTCAGGCGGTGGACGTCGTAGCCGCATCCAATCCGCGTCACAGGCTCCTCCTCCTCTCAAAGATCGCCCGCGCCACGGCAAGGTCGGCAGGTGTGGTCAGCTTGATGTTTTCGTAAGACCCGGCGCTGATATAGGGCCGGACGCCCATGCGCTCCAGCGCGGCGCATTCGTCGGTGACCGCAGCGCCGGCGTCCTTCGCGCTCTGCAGCGCCGCCAGAAGCAGCGCCTTATCCGCCGCCTGCGGGGTCTGCATCGCCATGAGGTTTTCCCGGTCAACGGTCTTGACCACGCAGCGCTTCTGATCGATCTGTTTGATAGTATCGTTTACGGGAATACCTGCAGCGGCGGCGGTGTGAAGGAATGCGGCTTGACAGCAGTCTTCGATGATCTTTTGGGTGACCAGCGGCCGCGCGCCGTCGTGAACGGCCAGATATTTCGCCTCGTCCGACGCTTCGCAGGCGCCCAGATAGGCGCTCTCCAGCCGGGTCTTTCCCCCGCGGATCACCTTGGTCAGCTTGCCGATCTTCAGCGCGGCGCCCAGTTCGGCATAGGTCACTACCAGATCCTCCGCGGCCACCACGATGATCTCGCGGATATACGGGCTGCCCTCAAAGGCCAGCATCGACCGCCCCAGAACAGGGATCCCGCCCAGCTCCAGCAGCTGCTTGTTTTCCCCTTCCATGCGCTGTGAAGCACCCGCCGCCAGAATCACGGCGGTGACGAAGGGGATGGGCTTTTCTTTTTTCCCGAACAGTTTCATAGCATCCTCCGGTAAAGCCTTTTCCCGTCAACCGGGATCACCGGGACAGGCTCGGCAAACGCTCGTCTGCCTGAGAAATTCCCGGATCGCCTCGATATCCTTTTGATCCTTTTCGCGGCCCATCGCCTGTTTCATTTCCAGCAGGCCATGGAGCGAAACAACGCGGAAGCCTTCCGCCGTTTGTGTGAAATCCGTCATCCAGTCTTCAAAGATCTCTATGGAGTCGCCGTATCGAAACCATCGCTTCCCGTCTGCCGTATACGCGCACGGACAGTCCGCCTTTTCCAGCCGATCGGCCATTTCGGCGCTGCATCCCAGATCAATGTCCCCGGTTTGCTCCTTGATCCCGTAAAAAACCATGGCGCTGCCCGTAATCAGCCAATAATCCTTTGGATCATAAGGAAAATTCCGTAGCCGGTCCAAAATCTCTTGTTTGTTCATGTATCTTTCTCTCTCACGCGGTTTTACGGTCGACTGCGCACGTAAAAATCGCACAGATATTCATAGCCGTCCCATTTCCGGACCATCCGTTCACTGTGGGAATACGCAAAGCCGCAATGCCTGCACAGGGCCGCCGACGGCTCGTTTTCCCGGAAGCAGCCGTATTGAAACCGCCGTCCGCACAGTCTGCTGAAGACCAGCTCCACCAGCGCGTTCAGGAGCTCCTTTCCATACCCCCGGTTCTGAAACCGGCGGGCGATACAGATCCCGGTTTCCTCGAACTCGCCCGGAGCGGTTTCCCGGATCCCGGCAAATCCGATGGGCTCGTCTGTATCTTTCCGGCAAACAAAATACGCGTAATTGGACGCCTGATAGCGCTTTGTCCGTTCCAGCCGATCCACGGCCGCCTCCCGGGTGACCGTCGGTTCCCACAGCATCATCTTGGCGATGTCCGGGTCGCTCCAGATATTCCGCCAGATCGGCTCCAGATCGTCGTCCTTCGCCTTCCGCAAAACAAGGTGCGGCGTGATCAGCCGATCCGGGACACGCGCTTCGTCCCCGGCAGGCGCCGCGGCGCCCCGCGGCGCTTCGCGCTTCGTCGTTTCCCGCATTTTCCCTCCTGCATCCTTTGTCTGGAAAAAGCCGGGGCTTTCAACCGCCCCGGCTGACAGATCTACGGTTCTCCCAGTGGTTCCAAAAGCGCCGCCGCCGCGGGCAGCGGGATCTCCTTGACAAGAGCCAGCTCGGAAGCGAGGATCATCTTCGCTGAAACCAGCATCTTTCGCTCTCCCGCCGAAAGCTGACGCTCCCGCTCGCGCAGGGCGAGGCCGCGGATCACCTGTGCCACCTGCGCCGGGTCGCCCGTGCGGATGCGGAGCATGTTTTCCCGGTAACGCCGGTTCCAGCCGGGAGGATCCTCGGCCTTGATCCTCGAAAACGACGCAAGAAGCGCGTCGGCTGCCGCCGCCGTCATAACCGGACGCACGCCGATCCTTTCACAGGTGCCGCAGGGCACAAGGAGCCGCAGGTTACCGGAAAGCAGCGAGAGAACATAATACGCCCGCAGGTTGCCGTCGGTTTTCCGTTGTGTGATCGCGCTGATCGTACCGGCTCCGTGCAGGGGATGCACGACACGGTCTCCTACGTGATACATACGCTCCTCCTTTTCCGCTTGCTTTTATTATAAAGCGTTTGGGAGGAAATTACAAGGGGGCGCGAAGGGCTCTCAGCTGATTCTCCGCTCCAAGCGGATCCGGTCGGCGATCATGGAGATAAACTCGGAATTGGTGGGCTTGCCCTTGGCATTGGAGACGGTGTATCCAAAATATTCGTTAAGCGTTTCCACATCGCCCCGGTCCCACGCCACCTCGATGGCATGCCGGATGGCCCGCTCCACCCGGGAGCTGGTAGTTTTATACTGCTTGGCCACCGTGGGATAGAGCACCTTGGTGATGGCGTTGATCACGTCCATATCCTCCACCGCCATGATGATGGATTCCCGCAGATACTGATAGCCCTTGATATGCGCAGGCACGCCCACCTCGTGGATGATCTGCGTCACTCGCATCTCCAGTTCCAGCTCGGGCGAGGGCTTTTTCGCGGCAGAGAAATTCCCTGTGATGAATTGATGATCCGACACCCGTTTTGCAAGATCTGTAAAGTCGCACGGCTTTGCGGTAAAATACTGCACCTGAAGCGCCATGGCCTCGGCCATCATCACATCGCTGGAAAAGGAAGACAGCACGAAAAATGCCGGCTGCCTGTTTAGATCCATCTCGCGGATGGCACGAATCGCGGCAAGGCCGTCTTTCTGCGGAAGCACGGCGTCTGTAATGATGACGTCTGGCGTCAGCCGCTGGGTCTCCCGAAGCAGCGCAAGTCCGTCCCGCACCGTTGCCGTGATCTCGATCCCCTCGTATTTGTGCAGCTGCTCCTGCAGAAGCGCGCAAAATTCTCTGTTATCGTCTGCGATGATCACTTTGATCTTCTGGCTCGTCATGACTTGCTACCTCCGTTGTAGATTGGTTTCCCGTGTGTATAAAATATCACATTCTTCACCACATTACAATGCACTTTTTTGATTTTCTGCGAAAATCGTCAGACTTTGTTCGACACTTTTTGACAAATTCAATCCTTTTTTCGATTTGTTTCGGTGAACCCTGGCCGTTTGGGCGTATTTTTTCGCGTCCCGCTTATCAATACTAACAGAAGAATTTCTCTTGCAAAGCTTTAAAAATATGATACTATTAAAGATAGGATCATAAGCATTTTGGAAAAGGAGGCTGCCTATGCGACAACGGGACGATTGCCCTTCCGCGGGGTCGCAAAAGACCTCGCCTCTGCGAAAGCAGTATATCGTTCGCCTGATCTGCCGGATCGTGATCTTTGCCGTCAGTGTGGTTTTTCTGCTCCGCAATCCCGAACAGGCCGGTATTTTGAAGGGATGGAACTTTTTCCGGCGGCTTTCCCCGTTTCATTTGCTGTGGCTGGTGTGGGTATTCGACATGCTGTGGCAGCTGGTCCCCGTAAAAAACAGTCTGCCGCTGGGCTCGCAGAAGCTGTTCCGCATTCACTTCAAGCCCATCAAACAGGCCATCAACTATCAGGCGCTGCGCCGCCATATCATTGACACCACAAAGGCCGCCTATCAGGTTTTTCTCATCTGGTTTCTGGCGATTGCCGCTTTGTGTCTGCTGCGATACTTCCGCGTGCTCAACGACATCGCGCTTTTTCTCATCACCGTGGGATGCTATGTCTGCGACCTGATCTGCGTGCTGATCTGGTGTCCCTTTCGTCTTATTATGAAAAACCGCTGCTGCACCACCTGCCGCATCTTCAACTGGGACCATCTGATGATGTTCACCCCCATGTTGCTTCTGCGGGGCTTTTATTCCCAGAGCCTGATTTTGATGTCTATCGCCGTGTGGCTGGTGTGGGAGCTTTGCATCATGATGTATCCCGAGCGGTTTTGGGAACATTCCAACGAGGCACTGACTTGCGCCAACTGCACAGACAAGCTGTGCACGCAATACTGCCGCAAGCTGCGTCCCTCCGACCCGTCTTCTCAGTCTTGACCTGCCGCCCCGCCACTTCTGCGCGCGGGGCGGTTTTTTCCCGGCGCTGCGCCGCGCTTGACGGCTTTGTCATTTCCTGTTAGAATGGATAAAACCTTCAAAAATGCCCATCTTAAAAGGAGGCGTTTTATGCCGGATCTGTCCCCTTATCTGGAAAAGCTGCCCTATTGGAAGGATCTTTCCGCCGACGAACGGGCCTTTGTCCGTGAAAACGCCGCTCTGCCCTTTTACCCCGCGGGAAGCGTCATTTACGGCTCGTCCACCGCCTGTCTGGGGATGATCTACGTGGTCCGTGGCAGCATTCGGGTCTTTTTTTTGTCGGACGAAGGCCGGGAGGTTACGCTGTTCCGGCTGAGCGCAGGCGATTCCTGTGTGCTTTCCGCGGCGTGTGTCATCGAAGAGATCGATTTTGACACGCAAATGGCAGTGGAAGAGGACTGCGACGTGCTGGTGGTCCGGCCGAACGCCTTTGCCGCCCTGGCGGAGCGGAACATTCACGTAAGATGCTATTTGTTCGAAACCGCCACCGAGCGGTTTTCCGCGGTGATGTGGGTGATGCAGCAGATCCTTTTTTCCCGGTTTGACCGGCGGCTGGCATCATTCCTTCTGCGGGAGAGCGCCCGTCTGGAGACCGACGAGCTGCGCATGACCCACGAGCAGATCGCGCAGCAGGTCAGCTCAGCCCGAGAAGTGGTGGCGCGGATGCTCAAGCGGTTTGCCGCGGAGGGGCTGGTTTCCATGAGCCGCGGGCAGGTAAAAATCGTGGACCGGGCCGGCCTTCGGAAGCTGCTGTGACAAAAGCCCCCGTCTTTTGCGGAAATGCGACCCGGTCACAGACAAACGCCTGCTCCCCTGCTATACTTAGAGACGAAATCAAATCTGCGTCAGGAGGAAGGAACACATGAAGATCACGCTCAACCCCAACGAAGAGGTCGTCAAGACTGTCAAAGAGGGTCTGATCCGCACCGGCGGCTACTGTCCCTGCCGGATGCAGCGGACTGAGGACACCAAATGCATGTGCAAGGAGTTCCGCGATCAGATCAGGGATCCCGATTTTGAAGGCTTCTGCCACTGCATGCTGTATTACAAATCCAAGGACTAACAAATAAAAGAATCTGAAAGGAGCAACAATCATGACTGAAATCACTTTGACCACTGATAATTTTGAGCAAGAGGTTTTGAACGCGGACAAGCCCGTTCTGGTGGACTTCTGGGCAAGCTGGTGCGGCCCCTGTAAGATGCTGGCCCCCACTGTCGCACAGATTGCGGAGGAGCATCCCGAGATCAAGGTCGGCAAGGTCAACGTAGACGAAGAAGGCCTTTTGGCGGCTCAGTTCGGCATCGCCAGCATTCCCACCGTCATCCTGTTTAAGGACGGCAAGCCAACCGGATCGTCCATCGGTTTCGTCCCCAAAGAGAATCTGGAGGCTCTCATCAAATAACGGCCGCCGCAGATCGCGCGGTGTGCTTTTTGCAAAAAAGTACGAAAAAAGCCCGCTGTAAAGGCAGCGGGCTTTGCAGTTAGGAGAAAGATATGACACAACATAATCTTTTGGCAGACGGCGCGCGCAGGCGGATTGCCGTTTTACTCAATCTGGCAATCGTCGTGATGGAACTCATCGGGCTCCTGCACACCTGGCGCGAACTCCGGTGGGGCACGTTTTTATTCTACACCACCGACAGCAATCTGTTTTGCCTGACCGGGTGCCTGCTCTTTTTGGCCCATGCCGGAAAGCGCGAAGCGGCCGTGCCGAATGGCGTCCACCTGCTGCGCTACGTTTCCACCTGCACGGTGGCATTGACCTTTTTGGTGGTGGTGACCATTCTTGCCCCCGCTTCTCACAACTATTTTTCCATTTTACTGGGCGGAACCATGCTATGGCTGCACACACTTTGCCCGCTGCTTTCGATCATTTCGCTGATCTTTTTCGAGGGAGAAGTGCCGCTGGAGCGGCGGGACACGCTGTATGCGCTGATCCCCACGGCGCTTTACGCCGCTGTTTTTATTGTGCTCAACCTACTGTGGCTGGTGCGCGGGCCGTATTTCTTCCTGCTGGTTTATGATCAACCGATTTGGATGAGCGCCGTTTGGTTGGCGGTGATCTTTGGGGCCGCCCTGCTGCTGGCGTGGGCGATCCGTAAGGCAAACAACGCTGTGGTGAAACGGCTGTAAAGTTGTTTCCCTTTTTAAGTATATAAAAAGGCCGCCCGATTTTGGGCGGCCTTTTTGATCTTAGAAACAAGAAGTTACGCCAGCTTGGCGGCCAGACGCTCGGCAATGGCGTCCAGGAATTCCTCGGAATTGACGGCGTGTGCCTCGAAGCCGGGCTCAACCAGGCCCACCAGGTCCTTGGTCATGATGCCGGCGTTCAGGGTATCAAAGCAGGCCTCTTCCAGCTTCTCGCCGAACTTGACCAGCTCGGGCAGATTATCCAGCTCGCCGCGCTTCTTGAAGGCGCCAGACCAGGCAAAGATGGTAGCCATAGAGTTGGTAGAGGTCTTCTCGCCCTTCAGGTGCTTGTAATAGTGCTTGGTAACGGTGCCGTGGGCAGCCTCAAACTCGTAGTTGCCGTCGGGAGAAACCAGCACGGAGGTCATCATGGCCAGAGAGCCGAAGGCGGTGGAAACCATGTCGCTCATCACGTCGCCGTCGTAGTTCTTGCAGGCCCAGATATAGCCGCCCTTGGAACGGATGACGCGGGCAACGGCGTCGTCGATCAGGGTGTAGAAGTAGGTCAGGCCCAGCGCCTCGAACTTCTCCTTGTAGCCCTCGCCGTTGAAGACCTCTTCAAAGACCTTCTTAAACTCACCGTCGTAGACCTTGGCGATGGTGTCCTTGGTGGAGAACCACAGGTCCTGCTTGGTGTCGATGGCATACTGGAAGCAGGAACGGGCGAAGGAGCGGATGGACTTTTCCTTGTTGTGGGCGCCCTGCCAGACGGCGGGTCCGTCCACCTTCTGAACGGTAAGGGTCTTCTCCTCGCCGGTTTCGTCGCCCTTGAAGGTCATGGTGCAGGTGCCGGGCTCGGTGGTGTACATGTCAACAGACTTGTAAACGTCGCCGTAAGCGTGACGGGCGATGGTGATGGGCTTTTCCCAGTTCTTGACCACGGGCTTGATGGAGGGAATGCAGATGGGGGTACGGAACACGGTGCCGTCCAGAATGGAGCGGATGGTGCCGTTGGGGCTCTTCCACATCTCGGTGAGCTGGGGATACTCTTCCATGCGCTGCTTGTTGGGAGTGATGGTGGCGCACTTGACGCCCACACCGTATTTCTTGTTGGCGTTGGCGGCGTCCTTGGTGACCTGATCCTTGGTGGCGTTGCGGTTGAGCAGGCCCAGGTCGTAATACTCGGTCTTCAGATCGACGTAAGGAAGGATCAGCTTATCCTTGATCATTTGCCAGAGGATGCGGGTCATCTCGTCGCCGTCCATCTCGACCAGCGGCGTCTTCATTTGAATCTTAGCCATGGGAATCGATCTCCTTCTTATTATTTTTAAATGAACGTTCTTCTCCCTCAAAGGGAGATTTCGCCGAAACGGCGATTTGATTTCCCCCAATAAGGGAGATTTTTGACGGGATCAAGGCCAGACAAAGAACCGGAGCCGCGGCAATACCGCGAGTACGGCGCGGTTCCGATTCTGAAGTATGGCCGAAAAGATTCGTCAAAAAGCTCAGGCTTTGCCGTAACCGGCGGCGTAATAATTCATCAGGCAGCCTTCCTTGAGGATGAGCTTCTCATCCTCGGTGAGGCCCTTGCACTGCAGGGGCAGGTCGTGGACCTGGCCGTCCTTGGTGATGACCTTGGCGGCAATGTTCTCCTGGCCGTTCAGGATAGCGGCCTTGACGCCGGGGATATAGACCCAGTCGCCGTCCTTGTAATCGAAGGCGATGTCCTTATCCATGGTGAAGGGAACGATGCCCCAGTTGATGCAGTTGGAGCGATAACGCTTGGTGGCGTATTCATAGCAGATGTTGGCGAAGCCGCCCAGCACCTTCTGGCAGGAGGCAGCCTGCTCACGGGCAGAGCCGTCGCCGGGTTTGTTGGCAAAGACACAGGAGCCAACGGTGGTCTTCTTGGCGTCGCCGCCCACCTTGCTCAGCGCATCCAGCACCTCGGCGGGGGTGTTGCCGGCCTCGCGGGCCTCTTCCAGCGCACGGACAGCCTTGGAGCGGCCCACGTACTCGGGAACGCGGCGGCTCAGCGCAAACTCAGACAGGCCGATGGGGTTGGAGCGGTAAGAGGAGGTCTCGCCGGAGGGGATCAGCTCGTCGGTGGTGGTGACGGGATCGTGGATGACGGCGCACAGCTTGACCAGCAGGTCATCTTCCAGCGCGGGCATCTCGGGCCAATCCTTGATGTTGGGACCATAGCGCAGCTCGGCGGTGGGATCGGCCTTGCCGAAGCCCTCGTAAACGCGCTTGGCGTAAACGCTGCCGTCGTAGTGGTATTCCATCTGCTCGGCGGTAGGCTCTTCGTAATCGAAATCGGTGGCAGCCGTCAGAACGCCGCCGTTGGCCGCGGTGGCGGCGATGGAGCGGGCGTCCATCAGCGCGACAGCGGAGATCTGGCCGTTGCCGGGCTTGGAGCCTTCGCGGTTGGCGAAGTTACGGGTGGCATGACGGATGGACAGGGCGTTGTTGGCGGGGGTGTCGCCGGCACCGAAACAGGGGCCGCAGAAGCTGGGCTTCATGACAACACCGGCCTCCATCAGCTGGGCAGCGGTCCCGTTCTTGGTGATGGCCAGATTGATGGGGGTGGAGGAAGCGTAAACGCTCATGTCGAAATAGCCGTTGCCGATGGACTGATCCTTCAGGATCGCGGCGGCTTCCACGATGTTCTCGTACATACCGCCGGAGCAGCCCACGATGACGCCCTGGTCGCAGGTGACCTTGCCGTCCTTGATGTTCCGGCACAAATCCATGGTGACCTTGCCGCCCAGCTGCTTGTTGCAGTCGGCCTCGATCTTCTTGAAGATGCCCTCGGGATCGGCCTGCAGCTCATGGATGGTGTAGGCCTTGGAGGGGTGGAAGGGCAGCGCGATCATACACTCGACCTTGGACAGGTCAATGTGGACCACGCTGTCGTAATAGGCGCCGTTCTCAGGCTGCAGCTCCTTGAACGCCTCGGGACGGCCGATGTTCTCGTAATACTTCTTGACCTTCTCATCGGTGACCCAGACAGAGGTGAGGCAGGAGGTTTCGGTGGTCATGACGTCCACGCCGATCCGGAAGTCGCAGGACAGCTCCTTGACGCCGGGGCCGACGAACTCCAGCACCTTGTTCTTCACGTCGCCGTTGGGGAAGGTGGCAGCCACCAGCGCGATGGCCACGTCCTGAGGACCGACGCCCTTGCGGGGCTTGCCGTCCAGATAGACCATGACCACCTCGGGAGCGGCCACGTCATAGGTGTTCTGCAGGAGCTGCTTGACCAGCTCGCCGCCGCCTTCGCCTACGCCCAGGGTGCCGTAAGCGCCGTAACGGGTGTGAGAGTCGGAGCCCAGCACCATCTTGCCGCAGCCGGCCAGACGCTCGCGGGCATACTGGTGGATAACGGCCTGGTTGGCGGGAACATAGATACCACCGTATTTCTTGGCGGCGGACAGACCGAAGGCATGGTCATCCTCGTTGATGGTGCCGCCCACGGCGCACAGGGAGTTGTGGCAGTTGGTCATGGCATAGGGGATGGGGAATTCCTTCAGGCCGGAGGCCTTGGCGGTCTGGATGATGCCCACGAAAGTGATGTCGTGAGAAATCAGCGCGTCAAACTTGATCCGCATCTTTTTGGGATCGTTGCTCACATCGTGAGCGCGAAGGATGGAGTAAGCGATGGTCTTCTCACGGGCCGCGTCGGGGGTGAGAACGTTCTTGGCCTCGTCTGCGTAAACGATCTTGCCGTCTACCAGATAAGCGCCCTTTTTGATGACCTCAACCATGGGTGTTGACCTTCTTTCTCAATATATTTTGCAATTTTGCATTACGGTTTTACGCGGGGAAATGCAGCAGGAACAGCATGACCGCCAGCAGGTCGGCGCAGCCGCCGGGGCTTATGTTGCGGGCGATGCAGCGGTCGTCCATCGCCTCCAGCGCCGCCTTCTCCGGAAGGGGCGGCAGGGCTTTCGCCTGCTCTTGCAGCCAGCAGAGCCCTTCCCGCCCGACCCGGTGGAGCACGGTGGTATCGTCCACATTTTCCATCAGCGCCAGCAGGGCCGCAAGCGCGGCCTCGTCATGGGATCGGGCCGCTCTCGCCGCGTGATAGGCAGGCAGCGCCAGCTCCCGCACACTGGGGAAACCTGCCTCTGCCTCGCCGCGGACGCCCCTGCCGCCGTATCTGCGGCAGGCGTCCAGACCGTTCGTCCCGCTGCCGGAAAGCTCGGCGGAGATGCCCGAAGCGGTTTCGGCCGCCGTCCGGCAGAGCGCGCCGATCGTAAGCGCCCGCTCCATGGCCTGCAGCCGCCCTGCGGCGGCGCACAAAAGCCCCATGGAAAACAGCGCGCCCTTGTGGGTGTTGACGCCGCCGGTGGCCCGGTACATGGCGCTTTCCCCCTCCAGACCGATGGGACGCAAAAGCCGAAGGGTCTCCGCCGCGGGAATCGAAGCGCCCGCCCCTCCCGCCTGCGCCAGCCGCACAAAGCAGGGCTCCAGCGCCGCCGCAGAGCGGAGAAAGGTGTCTGCGTCCATATCGGTATGGGCGCCGGTGTTCCGGCGGTCTACCAGACCGGGCTTGGGCGTCAGCAGGACTTCTTCCTCCAGGGCCTTTCGCGCCAGGCGGGCGATCTCAGCGCTCGTCACGGGTCTTCTCCCATTCGACCAAAAGACCGTCGATAGCGGCGAGGACCTGCTCCGGCGGATGGGCCCTACTGCGGACGCAGGCGGCTGCCATCTGCCCGCAGACCAGACATCTTCTCGGCTCCTGTCCCAGACGGGACCGGCCGACCTGGATCCCCGGCGCCGAAAGCACGTCGATGTCCATCAGCCGCCCCAGCGGGTGCGTTTCCTCAATGGTTACCGTTTTCTCCTTCAGGAGCACGGCGTCCAGATCCACCGCAAAATAGCCCTCGGGCCCGGTGACCTTGTCCAGCAGCTTGTAATAAACAATTTGCCCCGCCAGCGCCTCACGGATGGCCAGCACGCCGGCGTCGAACACCTCTTTGGAGCGGCAGTCGCGCTTGATCTTGCCGGGCATGTTGACGGTGAAGGACACCAGCGGCTTATGATAGCCATTGAGCAGGATGGTCTGAAAGGCAGCGCGGTCATCCCGGCTCTGAAGCAGCTGTTCCAGTGTGATTTCCACGTTTTCTTCCATGTACCTTCCCTGCTCAACGTTCGATTGATTTACGCCTTGACGTTATAGATCACGTCCAGCGCCTTGCCCTTGGGATCGGTGACCACGGCCACCACCTTGTCGCCAAACGCCAGCGCGTCGGGCTTGCCCACCACGGCATAAGCCTCGTCACGAAGCTGCTGGATGGTCTTGATGTTCAGGCCGGCGGCGCGAAGACGCTGCTCCACCTCGGGACGGTTGGGGTTGACGGCGATGCCCACGTCGGTGACCAGCACGTCGCACACCGAGCCCTCGGTGATCAGGCAGCCAACATGATCCACCATGCAGGGGATGCGGCCGCGGATCAGCGGGGAAACGATGACGGTGAGAGCCGCGCAGGCGGCAGTGTCGGGATGGCCGCCGATGGCGCCGCGGATGATGCCGTCGGAGCCGGTGAGCACGTTGACGTTGAACTGGGTGTCGATCTCCAGCGCGGAGAGGATCACCACGTCAAGCTGATGGATGGCCGAGCCCTCGTTGAAGGGGCTGGCGTACTGGTTGCCGTCGATCTCCACATGATTGGCGTTGTCGCGGATAGAGCGGGCAGCCTCACCGTCGAAGCCCTGCACGTCCAGGACCTTCTTCACCAGGCCCTGCTCATGGAGCTTGACGATCTGAGAGGTAATGCCGCCCAGCGCGAAGTCAGCGGTGATACCCTTTTCGCCCATCTCGCCCTCGATGAAGCGGGTAACGGCCAGCGCGGCGCCGCCGGAGCCGGTCTGGATGGAGAAGCCGTCTTTGAAATAGCCGGAAGCCATGATGGCCTTGGCGGCGGTTTCCGCGATCATCAGGTCGCGGGGATTCTTGGTGTAGCGGGTAGCGCCGGAGGAGATCTTGGAGCTATCGCCGATGGCGTCCACCTTCACCACGTAATCCACGTCGGTGGCGGGGATGGAGGCGGGCAGGTTGGGATAGGCGGCCAGACGCTCGGTGAGCAGGACCACCTTATCGGCATAGCGGGCGTCCACCCGGGCATAGCCCAGCGAGCCGCACATGCTCTCGCCCTCGGCGTTGGTGCCGGAGGCGTTGCCCAGCGCGTCGCAGGAGGCCACACCCAAAAAGGCGATATCGATGTGCAGCGAGCCGTTGGCGATAGCGGCGGCGCGGCCGCCGTGGCTGCGGAAGATCACGGGCTGCTTGAGCTCCACCTCGCACTTGGAGATGGCGTCGGCCAGCTTGCCGCGGCAGCCGGAGGACTGCAGGGCGGTAACGGTGCCGTCCTTGATGTACTGCACCAGAGGACCGTGGGCGTTGCTCAGAGAAGAAGAGGCCACGGTGATATCCTTATAGCCCATCTTGGAGATGGTTGCCACCACGTTGTTGAGCACGTAGTCGCCGTCGCGGAAATGGTGATGGAAGGAAACGGTCATGCCGTCCTTCAGGCCGGCGGCGCGGATGGCGTCCTCCAGCGAGGGCATCAGCTTGCCATTGTGCTGCAGGCGCTCCTGCAGGGTGGCGGTATCCTTCTTTTCAGCGGTTTCATGAAGCTGCAGTCCCAAAGACTTCATCAGTTCGGGAGAGAGCTCGTGTCCGATTGCGTTTTTCACAGCGACTCGACCTCCTCTTTGGTAATGATGCCAGAAACCAGCGCCAGCTCAATGACGCGCTGGGCGCGGATGACCACGGGCTTATCCACCATCTTGCCGTTGAGGCTGATAACGCCGGAGCCGCGGGCCTCGGCCTCCTTGATGGCGGCGACGATCTTCTTCGCCTTGTCGATATCCTTCTGGGTGGGATTGAACACGGAATGGACGGGAGCGATCTGGCGGGGATTGATGACCGATTTGCCGTCAAAGCCCAGATCCTTGATGAGCCGTGCTTCATAAAGAAGCTGCTCTTCGTTGTTGACATCGGAATAAACGGTATCCAGCGCGTCGATGCCGGCGGCACGGGCGGCCAGAACGATGGTCTGGCGGGCAAGCTGAAGCTCGGCGCCGCTGAGAGTGCGCTGGCACTTCATGTTGGCGCAGAAGTCCTCGGCACCCAGGGCGATGCCGATGAGGCGATTGGAGGAGGTAGCGATGGCGTAGGCGTTAATGACGCCCAGCGCGCCCTCGATGGCGGCCATCATCAGCGTGGTGCCCACGGGAATGCCGTGCTTGATCTCCATCTCTTCGATGACCTTTTCGCACTCGATGATGTCCTCGGCCCGCTCGGTCTTGGGCATGCGCAGCACGTGTGCGCCGGCGCAGACCATGGCCTCGATATCGGCGCGGCCGTAAGGCGTATCCAGCGGATTGATGCGGACCACCAGCTCGGTGGTGCCGTAGTCGATGGTCTTCAGGGCGTTATAGACCAGCATCCGGGCCGCGTCTTTTTCGGCCATGGAGACCGAATCCTCCAGGTCGAACATCAGCGAATCGGAGCCGTAAATGTGCGCGTCACGCATCATGCCGGGGTTGTTGCCCGGGATAAACATCATGGTGCGGCGCAGTCTCTGTTTTTCGTGCATAAGACTACCTCCCCCTTATTTCACGGTCCAGCCGTAGTCGCTGCTGTCGCAGGCACGGAGGATCGCGGTTTTGACTCTGGCGCGGATAGTGCAGTCAAGCGCGCCCTTGTCAGAGGCTGTCACCTTGACGCCGCTGACGCCGCATTCGGCAACGGTCTTTTCGATCACTTCGCGGATCTGCCGACCGTAGAGGCCCATGACCGTGCTGTCCAGCGCGATCTCAACGCCGCTCGCTCCGGTCTTTTCCACTTCGACCAGGATATCGCCGGATTCAACCGTGCCGGCCATACCTGCTTTCAAAAGTTCCATCGTTTCACGCTCCCTATCATAATTAAATGGATGAATACTCCGCAGGAGAGCATGCTCCCCTATTGATGATTATATCTGTCTTCGCATCGGAAAGCAAGGAAAAAGTGACGGAATTCCTCAATTTTTCCGAAAAATACCCGCTTTTATGTATTTAAAAATACACAAATTCATGTATACAATTTTGCGCAGCAAAAACCCGCAGAGCGTGCTCCGCGGGTTTTGGTGAATCCGATTATCAGGCGTTTTGCGCTTCCTGCTCGGCTTTTACGATGGCCACGCCTGCGGAAGCGCCGATGCGAGTGGCACCCGCCTTGATCATGGCGCGGGCCGTGGCATAGTCCCGGATGCCGCCGGAGGCCTTGACGCCCATCTCCGGCCCCACCGTTTTCCGCATGAGAGCCACGTCCTCCGTGCTGGCACCCCCGGTAGAAAAGCCGGTGGAGGTCTTGACGAAATCGGCCCCGGCTCGCTTGGCGATCTGGCAGGCGCGAATCTTTTCCTCCTCGGTCAGCAAACAGGTCTCGATGATGACCTTGAGCTTCGCGCTGCCCTCTGCCGCGGCGGCCAGCGCCTGGATCTCCTGCTCCACGGCCTGAAAGCTGCCGGACTTCAGCGCGGAGATATTGATGACCATGTCGATCTCCTCTGCACCGGAGCGGATGGCTTGCAGGGCCTCAAAGACCTTGGTCTCGGTGGTGGTGGCCCCCAGCGGGAAGCCGATGACGGTGCACACCTTGACGCCGGCGCCCTTGAGATTCTTGACGCAGCGGGGCACGAACCAGGGATTGACGCAGACAGAGGCGAAATGATATTCCGCCGCCTCGGCGCACAGCTTGTCGATCTGTCCGGCGGTGGCTTCGGGCTTGAGCAGGGTATGATCGATATAAGAAGCGATAGACATAAAAAGCTCTCCTTTTCTGCGTTCTGCCTTTATCTTATGGAATGATTGGGGAAAAGTCAATACGGCGCGGCCCATTTTGCACTGCCAGCGCTTCTGGCGGCGCAGTTTTTGAACGGGCTGTAAAACCAACGCCGGTATCCCTTGACGAGTGCTCTTTAAAATGATAAAATAAACTGATTATTTATGTAATGACCGTTTTTTGCGGTTTCCGAAAGGATTTCTTATGTGGACATCGACCCATTGGAAAGACTATGCGCTGCTGGACTGCGGCGGCGGACAGCGGCTGGAGCGCTGGGGCAAGCAGGTTTTAGTGCGCCCCGACCCGCAGGCCATCTGGGCTCCGGCAGGCGACCCCCGCTGGGACAAGGCCGACGCCGTGTATCACCGCAGCAAGACCGGCGGCGGAAGCTGGGAGGTGCGCTCGCTGCCCCAGCAGTGGACCGTAGGCTACCGGGAGCTGGTTTTTAACGTCAAGCCCATGAGCTTCAAGCACACCGGCGTGTTTCCCGAACAGGCCGCCAACTGGGACTTCATCCGGCAGCAGATCAAGGACGCGGGCAGGCCCGCCAGTGTGCTCAACCTCTTTGCCTATACCGGCGGGGCCACGCTGGCCGCCGCGGCGGCGGGAGCCTCGGTATGTCATGTGGACGCCGCTCGGGGCATGGTGACCTGGGCCAAGGAAAATGCCCGCTCCTCGGGGCTGGAAAGCGCGCCCATCCGCTATATCGTGGACGACTGCCAGAAGTTCATCCGGCGCGAGATCAACCGAGGCCGCCGCTACGACGCCGTCATCATGGATCCTCCCTCTTACGGCCGGGGGCCCAACGGCGAGGTCTGGCGGTTTGAAGACAACATCGGCGAATTTGTCAATCTGTGCGTCGGGGTGCTGTCGGATCATCCCCTTTTTATTATCATCAATTCTTACACAGCGGGGATCTCGCCTTCTGTTCCGGCCTATTTGCTGGGGACGGCGGTGCAGCCTCGCTTTGGCGGATCGGTGGAAGCAGCGGAACTGGGACTCCGGTGCGAATCCACGGGTCTGTTGCTGCCCTGCGGTCACACAAGCCGCTGGATCGGAGGAAACGCGTAATGGCCATTATCGAAACCAAAGATCTGACCTTCCGCTATGAGGACGCCGACAGCGACGCGCTCTGCGGCGTCACCCTCTCCATCGAAGAAGGTTCGTTCACCGCGATTCTGGGCCACAACGGAAGCGGAAAATCCACCTTTGCCAAGCATCTCAACGCCATCCTCCTGCCCTCGGGCGGAAAAGTCTATGTGGGCGGCGTGGACACCGCCGACGAGAGCCGCCTGTTTGACGTGCGGAAAACGGCGGGCATGGTCTTCCAAAACCCCGACAACCAGATCGTCGCCACCGTGGTGGAGGAAGACGTGGCTTTCGCCTGCGAAAACATGGGCCTGCCCCAAGAGGAGATCCGCAAGCGGGTGGATGAATGCCTGGCCGCCGTCGGCATGAGCGAATACGCCAGGCACGCCCCGCATCTGCTCTCCGGCGGACAAAAGCAGCGAGTTGCCATCGCTGGCGTTCTGGCCATGCGGCCCAGATGCATCGTCATGGACGAGCCGACGGCCATGCTGGATCCATCCGGCCGGGCCGAGGTCATCCGCGCCGTGCAGCAGCTCAACCGCGAGACCGGCATGACCGTCATTCTCATCACTCACCATATGGAAGAGGCCGCACTGGCCGACCGGGTGATCGTGATGAAACAGGGCAAGGTGGCGTTGGACGGGACGCCGAAGCAGGTCTTTTCTCAGGTGGACCGCCTGCGGGAGCTTTCGCTGGCCGCGCCCCAGACCGTGCAGCTTGTACACGCGCTGGATCCCGCCGGAACGGTCCTTTCTCCCGAGGCACTCTCGGTGGAAGAATGTGTCGGCCAGCTCATGAAATATTTGGAGGCCTGACCGTGAACGAAGTATTGCGTGTGGAGAATCTGACTCATACATACAGCCCCGGCACGCCGTTTGAAAAAACCGCCGTGGACCATGTGGATTTCACCGCCCACCGGGGCGAGTTCATCGGCCTGATCGGCCACACCGGCAGCGGAAAATCCACCCTGATCCAGCATTTCAACGGGCTGTTGACCCCCACCCAAGGGCGGGTCCTCATCAACGGCGAGGACATCCACCAAAACAAGGATATGACCCGGGCCGCCCGGTTTGCCGTGGGGCTGGTCTTTCAATATCCCGAATATCAGCTTTTTGAAGAAACCGTTTTCAAGGACGTGGCCTTCGGCCCCAAAAACATGGGACTGGAAAAGGCCGAGATCGACCGCCGTGTGCGGGAAAACTGCCGCATCGTTGGCCTGCCCGACGACGTTCTGGAAAAATCGCCCTTTGAGCTTTCCGGCGGGCAGAAGCGCCGGGTGGCGCTGGCGGGCATTTTTGCCATGGAGCCGGAGGTCATGGTGCTGGACGAGCCCATGGCGGGTCTGGATCCCGCCGGCTGTGCCGACGTGTTCCGCTTCATCAGCGAATACCATCAAAAGCACGGCACCACCATCATTTTCGTCACCCACAGCATGGAATACGCCGCCCAGATGTCCCAGCGCATCGTGGTGATGGATCACGGCAAGATCTTGATGGACGGGACCCCCGCCCAGATCTTTGCCCGGGCCGACGAGCTGCTGGCCGCCGGGCTCGACGTGCCCCAGGTGACACAGGTGTTTCTGGAGCTCGGGCGGCGCGGCATCCCGGTTGATCCCGCCGTCTATACCGTGGAGCAGGCTGCGGCCTGCCTCCGCGCGCTGAAAGAAGGTGGCGCGGCATGCTGAAGGACATCACCTTGGGCCAATATTTCCCCGGCACCAGCCCGCTGCACCGGATGGACCCCCGCAGCAAGCTTTTGATCCTGATTTTATATATTGTCACCATTTTTGTGGTCAAGGGGCTTTTCCCCTATCTCATCTGCGTTCTGGCGCTGATAACTGCTGTGATCATTTCCACTATCCCGCCCAAAATGGTCCTGCGGTCGCTCAGGCCCATTCTCATTATTGTGCTGTTTACCGGCCTGCTCAACCTGTTCTATACCCCGGGCGTCGAACTGTTCCATCTGTGGATCTTCAAGATCACCCGCGAAGGCATCGCCACCGCCGCGGCCATGGCGCTTCGCATTATTCTTTTGGTCGCGTCTACCTCGCTGCTTACTTACACCACCTCGCCCATGTCTCTTACCGACGCGCTGGAAAATCTGCTTGGCCCGCTGAAAAAGATCAAGGCGCCCGTGCATGAGTTTGCCATGATGATGTCCATCGCCTTGCGCTTTATCCCCACGCTGATCGAAGAAACCAATAAAATCATGTCGGCGCAGAAAGCCCGCGGCGCGGATTTCGAGAGCGGCAACATCTTTTCCCGTGCAAAGGCGCTGGTGCCCGTGCTGGTGCCTCTGTTCGTCTCCGCCTTCCGGCGGGCCGAGGAACTGGCCACCGCCATGGAGTGCCGCCTGTATCACGGCGGCGAGGGGCGCACCCGCCTCCATTCCCTGCACTACGGCCGGGTGGATCTCATCGCGGCGATTTTAGCCGTCGCCGTCTGCGGCGGAGCAATCGCCCTGCATATCCTGCTATGAAGACGGCGCTCATTCTTTCGTATTTGGGAACCGGCTATCACGGCTGGCAGCGGCAGGAAAACGCCATGACCATCCAGCAGCTTTTGGAGGAAGCGTGGGAAAAGACTTGCGGCGGCAAAGCCTATCTTTCCGGCTGCGGCCGCACCGACGCCGGCGTCCACGCCAAATACTACGTGGCCTCCACCGACGCGCCCACCACGATTCCGCTGGGCAGACTGCCCATGGCCCTCAATGCCCGGCTGCCCGAGGCCGTGGTGGTCCACAAAGCCGTGGCGGTGGACGACGGGTTTGACGCCCGGTTTTCCTGCGTGTGCAAGGAATACACCTATCTCATCCACAACAGCCGCACCCGGGATCCCTTTTACACCGACCGTGCCTGGTTTTATCCCCAGAAGCTGGACGTGGCCGCCATGCGGCGGGCCGCCCGTTACTTTGTGGGGACGCAGGACTTCGCCGCCGTGAAAAACGAGGGGACCCCCGTGCGCTCTACCGTGCGGACAATCTTCTACTGCGAGGTGGAGGAGCGGGGCGGCAGCATGATCGCCGTGCGCGTCTGCGCCGACGGATTTCTTTATAATATGGTGCGCGCCATTACGGGCACGCTGATCTATGTGGGCATCGGTAAGATCTCGTCGGACGGCATCCCCGCCATTCTTCGCAGCCGCGACAGGCTAGCAGCCGGGCCTACCGCGCCGCCCTGCGGCCTTTATATGACGGCGCTCACGTACAACAGGGAGGAACTGGATGGACGAGCGGATTGACATGAAAAAATCGGGTAAGCTAAAGGATAATATCACCCGCTTCCGGCAGGACAAGCGCCTGGCGGTGGTGGGCGCTTTGCGCTCTCTTGCCCTGCTGGGGATGCTGGCCATCGTGGTCTTCTGTATCTTCCGCTATCACGAGGATCTGGCGCCGGCCAATTTCAAGCGGTTGAGCGCCTATCTGAAAACCGCCAGTGCCGCCTCCGATCCCTTTACCGAATACCGCTTTGAAACGGGGCTGAACACCGATTACGTTCCATTCCGCACCGGTCTGGCCGTGGTCTCGGGCGACACCTATTCCTTCGTCAGCGGAACGGGGAGCCTCTATTCCCTGCAGCTGAGCTATCAGAATCCGGCCGTCTGTGCCTCGGAAAAATATGTGCTGATCTATGACCGGGGCGGAAAGGGCTTCTGCGTGGCAAACAGCTATTCCGAATATCTGCGGGACGAGCTGTCGTCGCCTATCGTTTCGGCCTCCATGAACTGGGAAGGCGACTTTGCGCTGGTGACCGACGAAGAAGGCTATCGCTCGGCGGTGGCTGTGTATAACCGCCGCCAGAAGCTGCTGTGCAAATGGATGACCTCGCAGTATTACGTCCTTTCGGCCTCGGTGAGCCCCGCGGGCGACGCCTTCGCGGCCCTTTGCCTCAGCCAGGAGCAACTGGAGGCCCGCACCGAGGTCCGGTGTTTTACCATCGGCAGGGAAACGCCCGACTGGATCTTTTCTCTGGGAGAAAAGCAGGTCTATTCTCTCACCCATGATAATTCCGGCGGGCTGCTCATACTATGTGACGAAGGTCTTTACCGGCTGGACAAAGACGGCAGGCAGACCGCTTCCCTTCCCTTCTCCGCCCCGCCCGTCCGCTTTTCCGTCAAGGAAAGCGGCGACCTGCTGATCGCCTTTTCCGACACCGAACAGCGGACCCAGGGCTCGCTGGTGTGGGTCGTGGGTGACGAGGGCAGGATCCTGTGGCGTGGCAGCTTCCCCGGGACGCTTTACGCGGCTGACTGCGCCGAAAATATGGCCTGCGTCCTCACTGGCGACCGGCTGTATGCCGTCCGCTACCGGGACGAAGGCCAGCCCGAGCGCTCACTGGCCCACAACGGCGCCCGGGATGTGATCATCGACCGGGAGGAAAACCCCATTCTGGTATATCCCGACCGGGCGGAAAAAGCCGCCCTGGCGGAAAAGGAGGCCTCATGAACCTGACATTTTTTGACCGTCCGCTGGTCTGGGACATCCTGTTCCTGGCGATCCTTCTGATCTGGATCGCGGCCGCCGCGAAAAAGGGCGCCTTCCGCGCCGTTTCCGGCATCGCGGGAACGGTGCTGGGCGTGATCGTGGCATGGATTTTTCAAAGCGGCCTGGCCGAGCTCATTGAGCCCCTGCTCCGCCCCGTTCTGCAGGGGCTGGCGCAACGGGCCGACCTGTCGGCGGTGCGCGGGCTGGAACAGGGCTCGGCTCTTTCCGATCTGGTCTTCCAGAGCAGCAGCGTCACCGACAAGCTGGGCGAGCTTTATCAGTCGCTGATGGCCCGCCTTGCTCAGCAGCTTTCCCTGCGTCTGGCCCCCATCATCGCCTTTCTGCTGCTGTTTCTTTTGGTCAAACTGGCGATCCGGATCCTGTGCGCCGTCCTGGATTGGGATATTCCCGTTCTCAGCACGCTCAACCGCTTTGCCGGCGGGCTGCTGGGCGCACTTTCAGGCGCGTTGATCGTGCTGGCGCTTTGCTGGGCGGTGATGCGTTTTGCCCCCGCGGACAACGTAGGCTTTCTCAGCCGCCCCTGCCTGCAACGGAGCGTGATCGGCGGCCTTGTCAGCCGGCTGTTTGCCGCCCTGCAATAAACGACACAAGGACATTCACTCTTTTACCCCATGATACCCGGAGGAAACAAATCTATGGAAAATATGCCCATCTGCGCCCGCTGCAAGAAAAACATGGCAGTGGTGTTCATTACCAAACTGGAAAACGGAAGATCAGTGAACGAGGGCCTTTGTCTCAAATGCGCCAAGGAGCTAGGCATCAAGCCCGTCACCGATCTGTTGGATAAATTTGGCCTGAAGGACGAGGATCTGGACGGCCTGACCCCTGAGGCGCTGGGAGAAAACCTTCCCGCCATGATGCAGGAGCTGGGTCTGCCCGGCATCAGCGGCGAGGACGAGGACGACGACGAGACTCCCTCCCGCGCTCCGGCCTTTCCCCTGTTCAATTTGTTCCGGCAGAAGCAGGATGCCGGCGAGCAGAAGACCGCCGAGGGCGGGAAAAAGCCCCAGAAAAAGAAAAAATTTCTTAACAATTACGCAATGGATCTCACCGCGAAAGCCCGGGCGGGCAAGCTGGACCGCATCGTGGGCCGCGAGAGCGAAACGCTGCGGGTGGTGCAGATCCTCAACCGCAGGCAGAAGAACAACCCCTGCCTCATCGGCGAGCCCGG